>NZ_JACHFQ010000003.1:0-408323 GCF_014201975.1 Treponema ruminis
TATCCACTAGGAAAAGAATAAGGGTTGACCTAAACAACTATTTTTAGGATTATTGAAATCAGCAAAAAAACGTCACCTATTAGGGGTTCATGTCACTATAAATGCCATTTTGGTGAAATTTCCATCCGCCTGCTTACTTTTTGCTTTTCTCAGTTTTTTTTGCCATGAGGCTGTCACGCTGTTCGATGAGCTGACGGTTAATCAATGCGATTTTATCATACAGTTCAAAATAAGAAATCGCGTTGTCACTTGCGGAATTCATGTTTTCTTCCGGACTCAAAATCTTTTCCTTGAAGCGGGCGTTGATTGCAATCATCTCGGAATGCTTTTTCATCGCCTCAAGAGAAGACTGATATGCGGCATTTATCTCGCTGGTCCAGCCTGTAATGTCAGGTTTTGCAAGCGTTTTGATTTTATGAATCGTAACGATTTCCCAGATTTTTTTGCCGAAGTATTCCTCAAGCGCATTGCGGAAAGGACGGTCTTTCTGGAACAAAAGTTTTGCGATAAGTTTACGTCCGTCATTCTCATCAAGTTTAAAGTCACAGAGAGAATCTTCTTCCAGGAATGGCTTGGCAAGATTCGAAGCCAGAAAGCCCTTCACTTCTTCTGGGGCGCACTTAAAACTGTATTCATAGATATTTCCCCACAGGCCAGTGCTCAGTGACTCACGCCGCCTCTGGTTTGTAACCGGGAAAATAAAGGCTTTTTGAATCTGAATTGACTGAGGAAGATGGCGGTTCAAGGCCTCGATGAAATCTTTTTCGCTTGTATCCTCGTAAAGTACAGTTGAGGCGATTTCAGCATCAGAAGAAATGCCAAGAGACAAGGTTGAGGCGAATTCAAGGCGTGGAAGCGGATTAAAACCTGTCGTATAGATGACCGGAAGATTGCATTTAATGAAGGCCCGGTTGAAAAATTCCACCTGAGACAGATGGGAAATATATTCTCCGCCGTTTTTCTTGGTAAATTCGAAAATCACGCGGTACATTACAGGAATATTCCATTCCGGGTAGACAGAATTACCAACAATCTGTTCACTTTTCTGTACATTCTGAGGTTTATTATCAATATTTACGCAGGTTTTATTGTTGCAGACACCGCATCTGTGGTCGCAGTTTGGCGCGCATTTTGGAGTCAGCTCTTCCCGCTCGTTTTTATCCCATTCTTTTTTGTAAAAATTCTTTGCGACACCAAGGGAAACTGAATCCCAGGGCAAAGGCTCATCCTTGCTTCTCTCCCGCAGAATCGATTCCTTTACATCATAATCAGCTTCTGCAAAGGCAGATTCCCAATGCTTTAGGTTTTCCTTCAGGTGATTTTCCCAGGCATCAAGCCTTGCGCCCTTTTTGTAAGCCGAAAGAATGACCTGCCCTGCCCGCTTGTCTCCCCGCGAAAGGAGTCCTTCAAGATAACTCGTGTTAATATCGTGAGTTCCGACATGAAATTTGCCCCTTGGAAGATGCTCTCGGATATAGGAAAGCTTTCGGTCACTCTCTTCAGGAGAAATCTGCCTTACCCACTGGTAGGCTGTGTGAGGCTTTGGAATAAAGGTTCCAACATTGACATTGCACTGGATTCTCGTTCGGTTCTGCAAATCAATCAGAAAATCAACGATGGCTTTTTCTTCGGTGAGTTCGTCTGTCTCCGGGAAAGGAAGACCGACCATAAAATAGAACTTGGCCTTGTTCCAACCGCGTTTTTTTGCATCAAGAATTACGTCAACCAGATGCTGGGCGTAAACTTCCTTGTTCAAGCGCAGCTGCCAGGCTTCTTCCGGGGTTTCAACGGCAAAAGTAAGGCCAGATTTACGAACTTCCGATAGTTTTTCGAGCAAAGGAAGGGAAAAACTGTTTACTTTAAGCGATGGAAGCTGGAAAGAGACATTCTGACTCTTGTATTTTGCGTTCAAATCATCAAGAAGGTTCTCAATGTCAGGATAATCCGCGCTCGAAAGCGAAGTAAGTGAAATTTCACGATAGCCTGCGATATTAACCAGCTTGTCTACATCATCAAAAATCAGCTGCTTTTCCTTGGCACGCTGGGGACGGTAATAAACACCCGCATGACAGAAACGGCAGCCGTTCGGACAGCCCCGCATAATCTCGACAACACCGTGATCCTGAACAGGCTTAACGTTTGGAAGCGGCATGAAGGACTCAACCGATGGAACCTTGCCGAAATCAGACCAGACAGCCCTTCGCGCAATGCTGTGGCCGCATTTTTCCTCGCTCATGTCCTCCGTCCAGACACTGGGGTGACCGGCAAAATGAGCAAGGATTTCTGAACGTAAAGCTCCCTCTTTTTTCATTTGTGCACATTCTTCGATAAGGTCGAACATTCCGCCCTCGGCCTCACCGATGAAAACCGCGTCAAAAAAGTCCGAGAAAGGAGCCGGATTTGTGGAACCGCAGCCGCCAGCAATAACAATCGGGTCGTCCTCTCCCCTGTCCTTCTTTAAAAGCGGAATCCGTCCCAGGTCAAGGATTGAAAGGGCGCCGGTGATTCCAAGCTCGTAGCCGATTGAAAAACCGATCATGTCAAGCTCATTCAAGGGCATTCCGGTTTCAAGGGTATACAAAGGAGCATTATATTTTTTAAGCAGGTCCTCAAAGTCAGTCTCAACCGCAAAAACACGCTCACAGCGAACGTCTTTCATTTTGTTGAGGCCGTTGTAAATGATTTTTATCGCCTGATTTGCCATTCCGATTGTGTAGACATCAGGAAAAGCCACACAGAAATTGAAGAGAGAGTCAGAATCAGCATGTTTTTTTACAATCTGACCGAATTCACCGCCAGTATAGCTTGACGGATTCTGCACAGAACAGAGTTCATTTCCAAAAAGTTCAATAGGTTTGATAAGATTCATAATATTCCTTTGTTTAGACAAGAATAAGGCAAATTAAAAACCGAATTTTCTAGACGATACGCTCATCAAAAGGCCGACGCAAATCATGGCCGTCCACAAAGATGAGCCGCCGTAGCTCAAAAACAGGAGGGGGATTCCCGTAATAGGCATGATTCCCATTACCATTCCGACATTTACAAGGAAATGGAAGACGAACATTCCCAAAACGCCAGAGGCAATCATAAGTCCGAATGTATTGGAAGCGTTCTTGATGATGAAAATCGTACGCATAAAAATCAAAAAGTAAAGGGCAAAAACCGCCATGCAGCCGACAAAGCCAAGTTCCTCAGAAAGGATGCTGAAGATAAAGTCCGTGCTCTGCTCAGGCAAAAAGCGGTAGTGACTCTGAGTTCCCTGCAAATATCCGCGGCCCAAAAGGTTTCCTGAACCGATAGCGGTTTTTGACTGAATAATGTTCCAGCCCGCTCCACGAGGGTCAGCGTAAGGGTCAATGAATACGATAAGGCGCATAACCTGGTATTCCTTGAGGACTTTTCCGGCAAAATAAGAAAAAATCAAGGCACCGCAGAAAATTGCCGCAAAATAGGAAATCCAATAGAAATACTTGTTGTGGCGGTAGAAGAACATTCCCAGCATGGAAAGAACGCCGATTGAACCTGTCGCAAAAATAAGGATAAGGCGCAAAGTCGTGTTTGTAAGCACGCGGATGAAAATCACCGAATGATGGGCAATCTGGCTTTCCCAAATCGGAAGGACAGTAAATGTAATCGTCATCATTCCGCCAAGGAAGATAAAAAGAATGTAACGCACAGGAATTCCCGCGATAAAAGTCATCGCAAGGAAAATCGGGAAATATACGAGGGAAGTTCCAAGGTCAGGCTGAGCGAGAATAAGTCCCATAGGGATGAACATGATAAAAAGGGAGATTATAAAACGCTTTCTCTGATCCTGGGTTTTCTTCGTTTTATCCAGATACCAGGCAAGGAAAAGGATGAAAACGACTTTCGTAAATTCTGACGGCTGAATGCCAAAAGGACCGATGCCGAGCCAGCTTCGCGCACCATTGACATAGCGGCCGAAAAACTTCGTAAAAATAAGGACTGCACAGGCTGCGGCAAAAATTTGAGGAATATAACGGTTGAAGCGCCTGTAATCAAGCAGAGAGACACCCAGCATCATAAGCATGCCTGAACCGCCCCAGATAATCTGCTTTACATACTCAGAAGAAACATTCTCGCCGTCTGAGTTTATACCGGAAGAATAAATAAAAAGGATTCCGAAAGTGACCAGGGCCGCAACACAGAAAAAGAGAATAAAATCAAAAAATTGCAGGAATTTCAAATTCAATTTCATATTATCCTCCTTACTCCTGACGGACGCTTGAATGCTTTCTGGAACGAATTACATCACGGACATTTGCAGGAAGAGCCTGGACAGCCTCATCATAAGTCTGATTTGCAAAGATTCCCTGGAAAATTATGTTCGTGGCATATGGAGCCCACCATTCCCATTCATTTGCAGCCTCAACAAGAACAACGACAACAACCTGTTCCTCGACCGGAGCATTGAAAGGAGCATAGCAAGCCATCCATGAATGCCAGTGGTCAAGGGAGCCGACCTCAGCAGTACCGGTTTTTCCGGCAATCTGAACGACCTTATTGTTAAGAGGAAAGGCCGGGGTTCCGTCTGTGATTGTATAGCGCATGGCATTCTGAACTTCCCGCCATACGGCTTCATCGATATTTGACTCATGAAGAATCTGGGGTTTTACTTCCTCAATTACATCGTTTGTGGCCGGATCACGGACTTCCTTCAAAAGATGAGGACGATAGATTTTACCCTCATTTGCAACCATGGCAACCATATTAGCAATGTGAAGTGGCGTAACCAGGGTATATCCCTGACCGATTGACATGTTCATTGTATCACCGCCCAGCCATTTCTGGTGGAAACGGCGCTCCTTCCATGGAGCTGTAGGAACGAAGCCAGACTGCTGGGCTGGCAGGTCAATATCAAGGCTTTCACCGAAGCCGAATTCCTTTGCATAGGAAGAAATCTTGTCTACGCCCAGAAAATCGCGGCCGACAATCCAATAGTAAACGTCGCAGGACTGGGCAAGGGCTTCCTTCATGTTGAGCTTGCCATGACCCCACTTCTGGTGACAGTGGAAGATTCGGTTACCGTAATCAACACGTCCGGAACAATCTATATCCTTTGCAGAAGAAAAAGCTTTTTCCGCAAGCATAGCCGTAGACATAATGATTTTGAATGTCGAAGCCGGAGGATAGGCCGCATTTACAGCCCGGTTCAAAAGAGGCTTGTTGGGACTGGTAGCAAGTTTGTTATACTGGGTCGAAGCATTGTCGTCATTAAAAAGATTCTGGTCATAAAAAGGATATGAAACCATGGCCAGAACCTCACCGTTACTGGGCCGCAGGACTACTGCAGCCCCTACCCGCTCACCAAGAGCCTTTTCTGCAAGCTCCTGAATCCGCATGTCAATTGTAAGCACAAGATTTTTGCCCATCTGAGGCGGCTCTACAATCGGAGTGTCAGAAAGAATGTGGCCTCGGACGTCGACGGTACGGCTTTCTCGCCCCTGGCGTCCCTGAAGAAGCAGATCATACTGTTTTTCAACGCCGGTTTTTCCGATGATGGATTTATTTGTATAGACACGGCGCTTATCCTTGTCCGTTATGTTATACATAACTTTAACTTCTTCTTTAGTGATGTCACCTACATAGCCGACGACATGAGAAATAGAGCCGGTCTCAACATAATTTCGGACAGGCTTGCTTCGCCATGAAACCCCAGGCAAATCCGTAATGTTTTCTGCGATATTTGAGATTGTGCTGAAAGTGACGTTGGAACGGACTTCAACAGCCGTATATGAGCGGCGGAGAGCTGGCTCAATCTTGCGGTCAATTTCGTTTTTAGAGATTCCCAGAAAAACTGCCAGTCTTGAAGTAACAGAATCGTAATGACCAGCAGGAATTTCAGCAGGAGTCAAATCCACAGCGAAAGAATCCGTATTGATGACCATAGGCATGGAAGCGTTACGGTCAAAGATTTCACCGCGCTGGGCATCAATTGTCTTAACCTGGCTTGAGATTGTCTGCGACTGCTTTCGATACTGGGCGCCTTCAATAACCTGCAGGGAAAAAAGTTTGAGCACATATAATGCAAAAATCGCCATGATGATAAAAGCGAAGATTACAACTTTTGCATTCTGTTCAACCGAACCATTCTCTGTGTTAAAATAATCCTGCATTTACGAAACCTTCTCAGGATCAAGTAAAATCAAATCACTGAAAACATTCAGGAACTTGAAGACAATCGGCGTCAGTATTGAATTTGCGGCAAGCTCAAACAAAAATGCCTTTGAAAAGAGGGAATACGGCACTACGGAATCAGCAAAGAAAACTGAAATTACGAAAATAAGGACTGCTTTCATCAAAGTTGCAAAGAAACCAATCATTACAGGCAGGAAAATACCGGCCATATTAAGGGTTTTATTGAAAATTCCCGCAACATAACCGATTACAGTCCTCAAAAGACTGTGAAGGCCAAAAGGAGAAGCACTGAGAAAATCAAGAAAAAGACCGGAAACAAAGCCGGAAGAAACACCAAAAAACCTTCCATTATTGACAGAAAGATAAAGGGTTATGATAAGAAGAAAATCCGGAACGGCCGGAAGGAAAAGCATATTTGAAAGGATTGCAGTCTCAAATATTACAAAACAGAGAAGAATCAAAGCTGAAACTGAAAAAGATTTTAACATTTTCTCTCCTCTTATTTGACATTCATCTCATGCAAATCAGAGACAATGACCATTTCAATACGCGAAAAATCAATAACCGGCATAACCTTTATTGACAAAGAAGAATCATAATCAAGGACCTTAATGTCCGAAATTGAACCGATCGGGATATCGCCCATAAAATTGCCGCTTTCACCGCTGGTAACAATCAAGTCACCAACCTGGAGTTCATCGAGAACTCGTTTTTTGATATAGGTCATGTTGAGCGGAGAATCCACGCTTCCATCGCCTGTGACAAGACCTATATCACGGGTATTTTGAATTCGGGCCGAAACAGAACATTTTGAGTCATAAATCGGCATTACAAGACTTGTAAGGGCACCGACTGTAACTACCTTGCCGACCAAGCCGACAATTCCACCCTGAATGGCAAGAACAGGCATGTTCTTGCGGATTCCGTGGCGGCTACCTTTATTGATTGTAAAGGCTGAGTAAAGACTGTCAGGATTTCGGGAAATAATCTGAGCCGGATAATTCTTTTCTTGAAGGGAGAGTGAAAAGCCCAGCTGCTCCTTAAGCCTTTCGTTTTCTTTTTTGATGTCGGTATTGCTGCGCTGAAGAATCTCGTAATTTTTGAGTCGTTCAGTGAGTTCCTTGTTTTCTTCGCGCAGGCGGGCAAGTTCCTTTACGGCATTGAATGTGTCCCCTATTCCAGAAGCGACTGCACTCACGCCCTTCTGCATTGAAGAAAGAGCCGTGAATCCAACCTGCTGAAAGTTGACGACAAATCCGCCTGAGTGAAAAGCCAGCATGATGCCGGAAAAGACCACGAATCCGATGAGAAGAAATTCTGATAAGCCGAATTTGAACGAATGTTTCGAAGCCATTCTGAATCTAAAAACTAGTCGTTAAGGTTGTCGTAGATAGCCCTGTCAGAAGACATATCCTTGAAGAGGTCAAATGCCTGACCGGCACCAAGGGCAACACATTCGAGTGGTTTTTCGACCAAAATAACAGGAACGCCAGTTTCCTTTGAAATGAGCTTTGGCAAGCCTTTAAGCATACTTCCGCCACCGCTCATTACGATACCGCGCTCAACGATATCTGCGGCAAGCTCAGAAGGAGTTTCACCCAATGTGACTTTGATGAGCTCGACGATTTCATTGACTGTTGATTTAAGGGCCTCGCGAACCTCAACACTGTCGATTTCAAGACGGCGAGGAAGACCTGTGATTGCATCGTTACCGCGGACTTCCATCTTTTCGATGGCCTTGTCCTTGTCCTGCAAAGCGTTTCCAATCTGAATCTTGAGGCGCTCTGCAGTCTGCTGACCAATGCGGAGGTTGTGAACGTTGAGGACATACTTCATGATTGCCTCATCGAATTTATCACCACCAACGCGGATAGCCTTTGTAACGACCATGCCGCCCAAAGAAATTACTGAAACTTCTGTTGTACCGCCGCCGATATCACAGATCATGTGACCGGCCGGCTCGTTGATTGGAATCTGAGCACCGATTGCAGCAGCAAGTGACTCTTCGATAACGTCAACTTCCTTTGCGCCAGCCTTAAGTGCTGTTTCGATTACAGCACGGCGCTCTACCTGAGTAATGCATGAAGGAATGCCGATTTTCATTCGTGTAGATTTGAAAAGCTGATGGCGCGAAATTACCTTTGAAATGAAATATTTAATCATTTTTTCGCAGCTGTCGATATCAGCGATGACACCGTCTGCCAGAGGACGGATTGCGTCAATGTTGCCCGGAGTTTTCCAGAGCATGCGCTTAGCCTCAGCGCCTACAGCCCAAACGTGCTTTGTGCCCTTCTCTACGGCAACAACGGAAGGCTCATCAACGACGATGCCCTTACCCCGCACGTAAATCAATGTATTACATGTACCTAAATCAATACCAATATCAGTTGAAAACCGGTCAAAGAAACCCATGAAAAAGTCCTCCCAAACTTTTTATATTAATATATTTTACTTTATTTCCGACATTTTTTTCAATGCGAGCGGATGATTATTCTGGATTCTCAAGGCTTTTCTCCATTCAGAGCGGGCCTTGACCATATCACCCTGCTTCTCATATATTACACCCAATCCGTATAAAGCGTCAGCAGAATTTTCATTTTTTTCCAAAATAAAATTAAATTCTTTTTCCGCATCCTCAAAGTTCTCCCTTTGAAGGGCTATATTTCCCATTAAAAGGTGACTTTTCAGAATAATCTGCTCATCCTTGCAGTTCTGAGAGATTCGGAAGAGGTACTGCTCAGCCGCATTATCCTGACCGACATTGTGATACTGCTCGGCAATTGAAAGAAGAAGAATATCCGACTCCCGGACCAGAAGGGCCTCGGTAAAGGCTGAAATGCTTTCCATGGTCATACCCAGGGCCGCATAGCTCAAGCCCAGCAGCTCAGGAATATCATCAGCCTTATAGCCGTCTTTTTTGGCTTTAAGAAGATAGTAAACTGCCAGATCAGCGTAGTAATAGTAAGAAGAATGAAAATCCTTGTAAAAATAAGCCTTTCCCAGCATGTACTCAATCTGCGATACAGCCCCGAATTTTGCCCCCTGCAAGGCAATTCTGAGTGAATTTATAGCTTCATCGAGATAAGAAAGAGACTGAACGACATCCGAGCTGGAAACTGCAAGAAAGAAAGCCGCATAACCGTTATAAGTGCGGGCTGTTATATTAAAAGGTGATTTATAAAGAATTGCAGAACTTATGTCGTAAACCTGCTGATAATCATAAACCTTCCATTTTGACTTTAAGTTTATGATTGAATTTCCCTTGTTGATTTTTGAATCAATTGCCCGGTAGGCAAAAAAGACTCCAACGGTGACAGAGACGGCAAAAAAAATACAAATCAGGAGTTTTTTTAAGAAATGGCTCTTTTTTTTGAAGATTTCTCTTGTCTGTAAAGCCTTTAATTTCATTATCCCCGTCCACCCAAAAATAAAAAAACAGAAAAGACAATAAGCCGGGTTCTGTCCTGAACTTTTCAAAAAAAGAAAAGCCCGCATAACCATCTATCCGAAACTTTTGTTGCCAAAAGCCTTTAGCAGCCTACCCGCAGCCAATAGTCCGGAAAACCTGACTGCTACTTGGCCTTGCTCCAAACGAGGTTTACCATGCCAGCCCTGTTGCCAGAACTGCGGTGAGCTCTTACCTCACCTTTTCACCCTTACCCGAAGGCGGTATATTCTCTGTGGCACTGTCTGTCAGAAAAAAGGCTTATGCAGGGCGAGCCATGCAAGTTCCTCTTTCTGCCCGGTAATTACCCGGCGTTTTTTCCGGTGGAGCCCGGACTTTCCTCACCCAAGCCCGCTGTCATAAGCGGGTCAGGCACGGTTATATCTTTTCTGAAATTTTCGCTTTAATATTAAAGACTAGTCATCAAAAGCCATTGACTTTTCGTCATCGAGATTGTTCTCGTTATCGCCTTCCTCAACTTCGTCTTCATCGCGCTCATCAGCGAATTCATCTTCGAAATCAGCGAGGCTGCCAGTCTCTTCAAGTGTTGAATAATCCTCAACCTCTCCCTCTTCAACTTCCTGGTAGAAGAGAATTCGAGAGCAGTAAGGACAGAAGAGAATCTTCTCACCGTCACGAACTTCATTTGCAAACTGGCCAGGAAGAATCATCTGACAGCCAGTGCAGACACCGTTGCGAACGGCAACGATACCCTGAGAGTTGCGCTGAATGATACGCTGGAATTTATAAACGATTTCCTGATTGAGACCAGGTGTGAGCTCCTGCTCCTGTTTATTCAAATCTTCGAGCTGATTCTTGTAATCCTGAATCTGCTGTGAAAGAGCGTCTTTGCTAGAATTAAGGTCATCTTCCTGAGCCTTAATCATTGCCTCGTCAGCCTTGAGAGACTCGTTAAGCTCAGCAAGCTTTTTCTCCTCGCGGAGCAGGTCTTTGCGGACAGCAGCTTCTTTTTCTGTAGCCTCAGAAATCTGCTTGTCGAGAGCTTCGTATTCACGATGAGATGTGATTGAATCCATGCTCTTCTCACCAGATTCGCGTGAAGCCTCAGCCTCTGAAAGCTCGCGTTTAAGGTGCTCTACAACAGCACGAACTTCTTCGTAGCTCTTATTTTTTTCGATATATTCTTTTTTGAGACGTGCAAGGAGCTCGTCCTGAGAGTCAAGCTGTTTTGGGGAAGCATCAATCTTTTTTTCAAGATCGTATTTTTCTACCAAAACATCCTGAAGAGATTTAAGTTTGTCGAAAACTTCTGTCATTTCCATGTTAAAAGACCTCAAAACTCAGAATTCTAAAAATTAGAAATTTCTGTTAATTTATCACAAAAGTATATAAAAAATAGCCGTTTATGTCTATCACAAACGGCTGTTTATACTTAATTTATAACAAGATTTACACAATCTGTCACATCTCGATATAGTCCCTAAGACCACTTGCCCGGCGCGGATGTCGGAGCCGGCGCAAAGCCTTAGCCTCAATCTGTCGGATTCGTTCTCGGGTTACATTGAAATACAAGCCGACTTCTTCCAAAGTAAGGCTGTATCCGTCATCAAGACCAAAGCGCATCTTGAGGACTTCCTGCTCCCTCGACGGCAAGGTATTGAGAACCGACCTGAGCTGCTCCTGCAAAAGCGTGTAAGCAGTCTGGTTTGCTGGATTTTCAACATCCTTATCCTCGATGAAATCTCCCAACTGCGAATCCTCTTCCTCACCGATCGGAGTTTCCAAAGAAATAGGCTCACGGGCAACGTTTTTAACCTGCTTGACCCTTGTAACAGGCCAGCCAAGCTGCTGTGCGATCTCTTCGTCGGTTGGTTCACGGCCAAGCTTCTGCATGAGCTGACGGCCTTCGCGTACAACCTTGTTGATCTGCTCAATCATGTGAACAGGAACTCGGATTGTCCGGGCCTGGTCAGAAATTGAGCGGGTGATTGCCTGACGGATCCACCATGTAGCATATGTTGAGAATTTGTAGCCCTTGCGGTACTCAAACTTCTCGACAGCCTTGATAAGACCGATGTTTCCTTCCTGAACCAAATCAAAGAACTGAAGTCCGCGGTTTGTATATTTCTTTGCAATAGAAACAACAAGACGGAGGTTGGCGTTAATCAGCTTGTTCTTTGCCTTTTCAAGCATCTTGCGGCCGCGCTCGATTTCATCAGCCATTGTGAGGATTTCCTCAACATTGTTCTCAAAATCGTACTCCATGCGACGGAGCTTGCGGTCAATCTTCTGAATCTGAGTATAAATATCGCGGATTTCGTCACTTTTAAGGCCAAGCTCATTCTCAAGCTTGAGGGCTTCAGAATGGATTGCAAGGCGGCGGCCAAGACTTCGGAGCTCTGCAGGATTTGAAATGCGCAGCTCCTTCATTTTGTGTTCCTGCTTGTGGCGGAATTCACTGATTTTCTGGGTTGCCTCAACAAATTTGGCACTGAATTTATCAATTTCCTCTGACTGAATGTCGATTTTCTGCAATTCAGGCAGGATTTTTGTACGCAACTCAAGAATCTGCTCGTTGTCAAAGATTTCACGAGACTGGTTTGCCTCAAAAAGCTGTTTTTTGAGGTTCATGTAAATCTTCATGTTCTCTTTGCAGGCCTTGAGGTTTTCACCGTAATAGCTCTTAAGACGTCGTTTTTCAGCCTGAGCCTCATTGATTTCCTTACGGGCCTTTCCAGGTTCATGAGGATCAATTTTGGCAAATGCCTTCTGACAGATTGCGAAGAACTCTGGAATCATCATGCCGGATCTTTTGATTACATCCTTAATGATGTTCTCACCTTCTTCCATCTGCTTGGAATATGTAACTTCCTGCTCTGCAGTAAGAAGCTTTTCTTTACCGATTTCACGCAGATAAAGGCGGATTGGGTCGTCAACGTTAGAATCCTTGTCACCGTTTACAAGCCTGGCCGCAGCCAGCTCGTCATCGGTAGCACCAACCTCGTCCGCATCCTCATCGTCGAGCAAATCATCGTCATCTGCATCGGCTTCTTCGTCCAGGTCGGTAACTTCTTCCATGACCTGAATGTTGTTCTGGGTTAAAAGTTGAAGCACATCTTCCATTTTGGGTGAATTAACAAAATCCTGACCAAGAATCTCATTAATCTCGTCCCAAGAAACGATCTGCTTATCCTTAGCATACTCTAAAAGTTTTTCAACTTTAGGATCCAGTTCCTGATCCATATTCCAGTCCTTTATTATTAATTTTTTCGTCAATAAGCTTTTTCTGCTCGAAGAGCCTTGTCATCAATTCTTGATTGGCAGGAATGCTGAGCTGCCCCTGCAGGGAGTTCATTTGCTGAAGGATTTCTTTTCGCTTTCGCTTGAGGCTGTTAATCTGCAGCCGTTCCACGCTTTCCGCAACAGACTGGGCCGTACACTGAGAAAATTCCCCCCTGGAAACAGACTCAGTAATTTTCTGTTTAATGCCGTCATGATTGCAATGATTTAGCACGGAAACAAAAGACAAATCCCCCGACTCGTAACACTCCTTAAGAACGGAAAACAAAGTTCTCGCGGAAGGGTTTTCAAAATCATCTTCGGTTAAACGACTCTGCATCAGTTCAAACTGATTTGTATCGGACAAGACGGCCAGAAGAGCCCTGAACTCCGAATTGACGACGACGCCATTCGAAACCGGCTTTTGACCTTCCGTATTTACGCTTAGAGTTCGTTTTTTTACATCTTCACGATTATTAAAATCCCTTTTTACCGCCTCAAGGGAGATGTTTAGAGTCCGCCCCAAGAGCTCCAGACTTGATTCCTTCTGTATATCGGTCTGTAACGCATCAATGTAAGGGAAAAATTCAAGCGCGAACTTAGCCTTTCCCTCCGGAGTATCTTTCTGGTACTTTTGCGACAGAAAACTCAACAGATAATCACTATCTAATATAGCGGAATTTACTTCATTCGTCAAGGTATCCGCACCAAAATTCAGCATAATTTCCGCAGGATCTTTTGCGTTGTGGAGGCGGATTATCTTAACCGTAAGCCCCTGCCGCCGGCACATCAAGATTGCACGCCAGGTTGCCTTCTGACCGGCTCCGTCTGAGTCAAAGGAAAGGAGGATTGTATCAGCAAAACCGCGCACGATTTTTATCTGGTCATCAGTGAGGGCAGTTCCCAAGGGAGCGACCGCATAAGTGATTCCGCACTGGTGGTAGGCAATGCAGTCCATGTAGCCCTCGCAGAAAATCACTTTTTTATTTTCGCGGATTGAATTCTTGGCAAAGTTAAAGGCGTAAAGGGTCTCACCCTTCTGATACTGAATCAAATCGCCGGAATTGAGATATTTCGGCGATTTTTCCGGATCTCCGCGCAAAAAGCGGCCGCCAAAGGCAAGAGTCTGCCCCCGCCTGTCAAAAATCGGAAACATGAGGCGGTCTGAGAAAAAAGCTACGTCGGGGTATTTCTTGCTGAAAAGACCCGATTTTGCAAGGAATTCGTCGCTGAAATTTTTGGATTTAAGGAAACGCTTGAGCCAGCTTCTGTCAGCCGGGGAATAGCCCAGCTTAAATTTTTCAATCGTCTCCATCGTAATTCCGCGCTTGGTAATGTATTCAAGGGCAAATTTTCCCGCATCAGTCTTTAAAAGACCGTAATGAAACATATCCGCTACGCGGCTGTAAAGGTCTATGTAAAGCTCCTTTGAATTATCCGTCTTTTGAGCAGAAGGAGCAAAAGTGCTGGAATATTTGATTTCAATGTTAAATTTCTTGGCCAAGATTTTTACCGCTTCAGGAAAGTTAACCTTCTCCATTTCCTTTACAAAGGTTATCGCATTTCCGCCGGCATGACAGCCAAAGCAGTAATACATTTTCTTTTCCGGGGTAACGCAGAAGGACGGCGTTTTTTCGTGATGAAAGGGACAACAGCCCCACCACTGATTTCCACGATTTTCGAGCTGAACATAATCACCAACAACTGCAACTATGTCCGATTGAGAATTTACGGCGTCTATTGTCTCCTGAGAAATAATTCCTTCCATCAGTTAATTGCTTCCAGTTTTTTTGGTCTTGAACTGAGTTCCCGCCTTGACATGAGCATTAAAAGATTTTGAGAAAGTATGTTTTCCGGCGGAAGAATCCGTAAGCGTGAAATAGAAATAATCAGTTTTTGCAGGCTCAGCCGCCGCACGCAAGGCAATAAGGCCAGGATTTGAGATTGGCGTTGGGGGAAGAGCAGCCCACTTGTAGGTGTTGTAAGGGCTGTCAATCTTAAGGTCATCATAAGTAATCACGTCAGGATGAGGCTTACCCTGGATCTCAGTGATTATGTATTCGATTGTGGCGCAGGAATAAAGGCCAACCCCTGCATCAATCCTGTTTTTAAAAACGCTGGCAATAAGCGGAGCCTCGCTGGCAATCCGGTATTCCCTCTCAACGATGGAAGCCAGAACCAGAGTCTCATAGAAAGCGGACGGAGATTTTTCTGAGTAACAAGGAATTTCTGAAACCTTATTGAAAAAAGCCTGGACCATGATTTCAAGAACATCCCTGGCCTTCATGTCGGGAGCAAAGAAATATGTGTCAGGAAAGAGGAAGCCCTCAAAAGTTTCAGCAGGAATAAAATATTTTTTAAGAAGGTCTGGATCACAGGCCGCCTCAACAAAAGCATCAGCAGAGCAGATTCCGTTATTTTCAAGGATTGAAGCGATTTTCCGCAAGGTCAGTCCCTCAGGAACGATAACCCTGGTGTAATCCTGAACGCCGGACTCAAGCACAGTCATAATCAAAAGGGCACCCATGGACGAATCAAGATTATAATATCCTGACTTCATCACCGGCACGGTTTTTCGGAATGAAAGGAAGGGAAATCGGGCTGCAAGATAAAAGGCCCTGTCAGAGCGGATCAAACCGTTATCAACGAGAATCTCAGAAATTCTTGAAATGCTGGCGCCAGAAGGAATTTCAACCCTAACCTCCTTTGCGTTCGCCTTTGAATCAGGAGCCGTAAGCGACAGCCTGAAAGCCAGGGAACAGGCCAAAAAAGCAAGAATCACGCAGGCAAAACAAGAAATTACAAAAGAGAAAAATTTATTTTTTTTAGATTTATTTTTTTTCATGAATAGAAAGCCTCTGCCTCATCAATGGACATGGAATTATACATAACCCTCTCGATTTTGGCAGAAAAATCAAGCAGTTCGTCCGGAATCTGCTCCTGATTCTTCCTGAGAAAACGCGCAAGGACACGAACCTCACGCTCCGTAAAATGATAGTCAAAAAAGGCCGGGCTTTCGTTGAGAAGTGAATCGTCTGTCATATATCCAGCACTGTTCCTTCGCGGGCAATATCAATCTCAAGGGAATCACCAGAGACGTAATTTGCATACCATTTTGCAGATTCAAGAATAGTATTGAGCTTACGGTCATCATAAGTTGGCTCATGATGGAACATAAACATTTTTTTAACCTTCCAGGCGGCGGCAAAATCGATGGCATAGCAGAAAGCCGAGTGCCCCCAGTTTACCTTGCGCAGAGCCTCTTCGACAGTGTACTGAGAATCAATGAGCATGACGTCAGCATTCTCGAAAATTTTTGCACGATCCTCTGTGTGGGCAAAGTCTTTTGAACCGAGCTCGATATCGGTAGCATAGACGAACTTCTGACCGTCCTCAACAACCGAATAAGAATAAGAATCTCCAGGATGAGACATTTTTACGCAGGTAACTTCGGCATTACCGATGTTTAAAACCTGACCAGGCTCAATCACATGGAAATGAAAATGCTTTTCGATTAAAGAAAAATCTACAGGATAAAATGGAGCAACCATCTGTTTTGCAAGATATTCCTTCATGTCCGCAAAAGGTGAATAAACATCAAAAACTATAGTGGGATTGTAGGAACTGTCAAAAAAAGGAAGGCCCTGAATATGATCCCAGTGGAAATGAGACATGAAAAGATGATAATGCTTGTCGGCAGGAGGCTCAGAAAATTTGCCCATAACGCGCATGCCAGAACCTGCATCAAAAATAAGCTTTTTGCCGTCTTTTAAAGTGGCTTCTACACAAGGCGTGTTGCCTCCAACAGTGCCGGAAATCCACCAGGGCAAATCATCAATGAATTTTTCTTTTGCCTCATCAGACGCAATGTCCTCAGGCTTTATGCGCTGCAAAGCCGCAATAAGTTTCGTTCTGACCTGCTGAGTTGATAATGGAGTCGGTATCGACCCTCTCACTCCCCAAAATTGTATATTCACCGATGACTCCATACGTTCTTACAAAGAAGAACAATACTATAGAATTATAATCCGATAAGCCACCTTTGTCAAAGACTAATACAAACTTAAAAAAAGTAAAAATAACTGAAACCTGCAAAATTGGAGAAAAAAGAGATTTTAAACGAAAAAAAAACGGTCTTGAAGTTAATCAAGACCGTTTAGTGGGGAGTGAGGGACTCGGACCCCCGAACCCGAAAGGGAGCGGATTTACAGTCCGCCGCAATTGCCGCTATGCGAACTCCCCATTTTTGCCTTTCGGCTAAGCTGCTTGTAGGACTTGGACCCACGACCCCGAGATTACAAATCACGTGCTCTACCAACTGAGCTAAAGCAGCATCTTTTTTTTAGTACCGAACCTTGTCGTTTCGGAATGAGTTTATATTATATAACTGCAGAAAAAGTGTCAATAGGGAAAACACAATTTTCTGCAATTTTTTTTCACTTTTTTTCTGCCCTATTTTCTGGCAAAATCCGGACGGAGTTTTTCGCCGCCGTTGATATAAACCGGAAGAGGCTTTGCATTCTCGTCCATATAGGCCGTAACAAGCACCCGGACCATCTTTTCCGGAGAACCTATGATTTTAGGTTCCTGAGAGCTGAAGAGCGGAATCTGAGACACGTCAAATTCATTCTGACCTTTTCGAAGGGCCATGGCCGGATTCATGACGTCCAGGTCATCAGTAATAGTAAACTGAATCGAAACGAAGTCCTTCTGGGCAAGCTTGTTGTCGGCAAAAAGTTTGAGGCACATTTCGCAAACATTTTTAGTGATTGATTCGGCATTATTCTCTGCGCCAGTAGCACCGCGAATCGCAAAAAGTCTCTGTGACATATTTTCTCCCTTCATAAAGCGGCAATGCCTTTTTTATGAATGATTTTTTTGGTAAAATATCCGAGATTATATCTTTTTACGGAAGGCGATTCAAGAAAACATGAAGGAAGAGGTAAAAACCGAAGAAATTGAAGAACTGGAAGCCCTGCCGGAGCCAAGCCTGGAAAAGCCAGCAAAAAAAACTCGAAGGCTTCCCCCGCTCCTCAGGCTCTGCCGCAGAACCACGGTCTTTCTTTCTCTCACCCTTATCGCAACAATCATCTTTTTCCTCACCGGTAACCAGCAGGCCTTCCTCGACTCAAACCTCAAGCTGATTCTCCAGATCATCACATTCAACGCGATTGCCCTCAGTTTTTTCTCAGGAATCTCAAGCCTTGAATGCATCTTCTATCTGGTAAAAAACAAAAGCCTGCGAATGCTCCTTCACTTCATCGTCTACATACTCGTACTGACAGCCGCAATCACAATTTCAGTATTCTCACTCACGATAAATCTTCTTTCAGAAGGCATTTCTTTCTGATATAATATTTTTCATGAAATCCATAAAAATTCCGGAAACACTCAGAAAACTCAACGAAATATTCGCAAAAAACGGATTTGAGGCCTATCTTGTCGGCGGAGCCGTCCGGGACGTGCTTTTGGGCAAAAAAGCCAGCGACTGGGACATAACGACAAACGCAAGGCCCGAGCAGATGATGAAAATCTTTCACCGCGTAATTCCAACCGGGATTGCCCACGGAACGGTCACCATTCATTTTATGGGCAGCGAAATTGAAGCCACCACATTCCGAAGCGAATCAGGCTACTCAGACGGAAGACACCCGGATCAGGTAACTTTTGACGCCACTCTCGAAGACGACCTTTCCCGCCGCGACTTTACGATGAACGCAATCGCAGCATCTCTGGCCGACGGCTCAATAATCGACCCCTTCGAAGGCCAAAAAGATATAAAATCAAAAATCATACGAACGGTCGGAAATGCCAGGGACCGATTTCTCGAAGACGGACTGAGACCAATCAGGGCAATCCGCTTCTCCGGCCAGCTTAATTTTGAAATCGAAAAAGAAACTTACGAGACAATCAAACTAACGGAAGTTCAGGAAAAGATAAAATCGATTTCCATGGAGCGCTTCCGTGACGAATTTGAAAAAATTTTACGCTCAGAAGAACCATCCTCAGCTCTGCACCGAATGGAAGACTGCGGAATCTTAAAAGCCTTCATACCTGAGCTCGCTGACTGCCGGAACTGCCAGCAGGCCGACATGAGGGGCTTTCACGAATTCGACGTACTCGACCACAACCTCTATGCCTGCGACGGAGCTCCGCGCGAAAATCAAATCGTAAGGCTCTCGGCCCTCTTCCACGACATAGGCAAAAAAGACGCAAAAGTCATAGAAAAAATCGAATATCCCAAAGGCTCAGGTTCTTTCGTCGAGCAGATTCACTTTCACGGTCACGAGCACTATTCCTCAGAAAAAACAAAAGAAATCCTCACCCGCTTAAAATTTCCAAATGCGGTAATAAGCCAGGTCACCCACCTGATCGAGCAGCACATGTTCTTCTTTGAGGAAAACTGGAGCGACGCCGCCGTAAGAAGATTCCTGGTAAGGGTCAAGCCTGAATGCGTCGAGGACCTCTTCGCCCTCCGCATAGCCGACATCTACGGAATGCACAGATGCAAAGTCGACCCCATGAACGACGGAGTCCAGAAGATTTTTATCCTCCGCGAGCGAATCAAGAAAATCCAGTCCAAGCAGACCGCCCTCTCCCTCAAAGACCTTGCGGTAAACGGAAACGACCTGATTAAGGCTGGAATTCCGGCCGGAAAAAAATTAGGCTTCATCCTCAACGAACTTTTTCAGTGCGTTCTCGACGATCCTGAAATGAACGAAAAGGAAAAACTCCTTACAGTAGCAGGAAATATCGCGGCCAAAAATACCTGATAAAAAAAATTAAAAAATTTTGCAATTTTTTTTGTAAAGCTGTTGACATTTTTTTTGCTAAGGTATATATTAGTCAACGTCGCGAGACAACAAGCCGGTGTAGCTCAGTTGGTAGAGCAGCAGACTGAAAATCTGCCTGTCGTTGGTCCGATTCCAATCGCTGGCACTCAATGCGGCAGTCATATAACGGCTCATTATCTCAGCCTTCCAAGCTGATGACGAGGGTTCGACTCCCTTCTGCCGCTTAAAACTCCCAGTAAACGCTGGGAGTTTTTTTTTATTCCCGTAAAAAAAATTCTTTTCTTGTTAAATTAATCTTTATATCTTATAATTTTCTAATAAAAGTTAGTCGAAACTATAGATATGGAACTTGACTCTCTCGAAAACGACATTGAATTTGCAATGTACTCAGCCCTGGAAGCCACGATCAGTGCAAACGTGGATCAGGAAATCGTCTCAAAAGGCGCCCAGCTTCCTTTTCCCAAAGAAGTTCTCGTCAATAAAATCATTCAAAAAAACATAGACGAACTGGAGTCAAACCTTTACATAACGAGGGGAAAAGACGGAAAAATATACCTTGCAGGCGGCTGGCTCATGAGGCCCCTTCTGCACGAAGGAAAAATGATTCCGACCATGGATTACATCAAAAAAGCCGTAGACTGCACAAATGTAGTATTCGTGCCAAACAAGACGGGAAAAGAGCTCAGGAAAGAGCTCTGGTAAAAAAAATCCCCTCATAAAGCCATAAAACAGGCTTCACAAGGGGAATTAAAAGAGAAAAGACAGACTAGTCTTTTTCGATAAAGCCTTTCTTCTCAAGATAATCAAGAATCATCTCAACAATCATTTCTGGAGTACGGGTAGCAGTATCAATCTTAAGGTCTGCAAACTCATACTCGCCGTTGTCAATCTGATAAAGCTTCATATAGCGGGCAGAATCCTCACGGTCACGCATGGCCGTAAAGTCCTTAATCTGCTGCAAGTCCCCGCCCTCACGGTTGAGGATGCGTTTTGCACGGGTGTCGTCGCTGGCGATGAGGTAAACTTTAACGTCAGCCTCTTTGAGCATCCAGATTGCGAGACGGCTTCCCAAAACGCAGGACTCAGCCCTGGCAAGCTCAACCTGATGAGTATCAACATAGACATCATAGCTGTCATCGTTTTTTGCATTCTCGATAACCTGGGCAAGGGTAAGCCCCTTTTCAGCCGCAAGCTGGCGGAAAGTGTAGTTAATCAGCTTAATTCCAAGTTTTTCGGCAAGCATAGTCGAGACAGTCGTGTTACCGCAGCCCGATTTGCCCGAAATAGCGATCCGAAGTTTTCTCCCATTCGTCAGTTTATACTCAGACATAAAATCTCCTCAATTTCTAATTCTTTACTCAACGTTCTTAGACTGTTCGCGGATATTTTCAAGGGCATCCTTGGCATTTACGACCATGGCCCCCACTTCCGTAAACTGATTTTTGCTTCCGATCGTGTTGATTTCACGGTTTGCTTCCTGACAGATGAAGTCAATTCGCTTGCCAGGAACAGGATTTTCCGAGAATTCCTTGCGCAGGGCAGCCAGATGGCTGTGCAGGCGGATGATTTCCTCGTTAATCGTGTAGCGGACCATCATCGCGGCGACCTCAGTCATGATGCGGTTTTCGTCAACATTGTCACCGAGAAGCTCGTTGAAGCGGCTTGTAATCTGTTCCTTGAACTTCTGCTCCATCTTGGGCTGCCATTCCTTGAAGAAGGCCGCGCAGGAATCAAGCACGTCAAGTTTTGCAAGCAGGTCTTTCTTAAGGTTTTCACCTTCCCGCTTGCGGTCAGAGACAAACTGCTCAAAAACCTCATTGAAAACGCCCTCAATCTTTTCCCAGTAAGAATCTGCATCGTATTCATGAGTGATGTTAAGCACACCTTCCTGATTTACGATGAGGCTGAGCGGAAGGTCAGAAGCACTTTTTCCAAGCGCAAGCGCAATCTGGCCGATAGCCTCGGCGTACATTTTTGCCGCCTGAGGGTCAGCCGTAACCTTTGCCGTGGAAGACATGTCCTTGACGCGGATTGTTACGTCAACCTTGCCGCGGACGATTTTCTCCGAGACAAGCTTGCGCACCTTCTGCTCAAGCGGATTGAGAAAATACGGAAGATTTACATTAAGGTCAAGAAAACGGTTGTTGACGGACTTGATTTCAACACTGATCTGAGTGTCGCCAACGACGGATTCCTTAAACCCGTAACCTGTCATGCTGTTCATACTAAATCTCCATGTTCATTACATGGCGCACTTCAAGCAAAGTCTTGCTTGCAATTTCACGCGCTTTTTCAACACCCTCGTTCAAGACCTTCTTGATAAGCTCAGGCTGCTGCTCAAGCTCAGCCCGCTTTGTGCGGAGAGGACGAAGATGCTCGTTCAAAGCCTCTGTGAGCGTATTTTTGAGCATTCCGCCGCCACCGTCACCGATTCTCTCGGCAATAGCTTCCGGAGTTTCGTCGGTACAGAGGGAAATGATTCGAAGGAGGTTTGCGACTTCAGGACGGTTTACAGGATCGTAAGTGATGTGCCTGTCCTGGTCAGTCTTTGCCTTTTTGATAGCCTTTGCAGTCTCGTCGTCGCTTGCAGAAAGCATGATTGTGTTTCCCAGCGATTTTGACATTTTTGCGCTTCCGTCCAGGCCCATGATCATCGGAGTCTTTGAAAGAAGGGCGTGCGGCTCAGGGAAAATCGGATCGATGCCCTTGCAGAATTTGTTGTTGAACCTTCGGGCAATCTGACGCGCAATTTCAAGGTGCGGAAGCTGGTCCTTTCCGACAGGAACTACATTCCCCTTGCAGAAAAGGATGTCAACGGCCTGATGAACAGGATAAGTGTACATGCCCGCATTGAGAGGGATTGAAGACTTTGCCATTTCGTCCTTAACGGTCGGGTTTCGGTCAAGGTCACTCTTTGTTACAAGCGTGAGGAAAGGAACCATGAGCTGGTTTGCCTCAGGAACATGGCTGTGAGGATAGATGCAGACATTCTCGCCCGGTTCAATTCCGGCTGCAAGATAGTCGATTACGAGCTCTTTTGTGTTCTCGCTGATTTTATCGAAAGCGTCATGGTCTGTGAGGACCTGATAGTCGGCAATCAAAATCATAGTCGGTACGCCGAGCTTTGAAAGGCGGACGCGGTTTTTGAGCGAGCCGAAATAGTGACCGATATGAAGGCGGCCAGTCGGGCGGTCACCGGTCAAAACACGGTATTTTTTAGGATTCTGGGCAATATCAGCCTCAATTTTTTCGCTCATTCTCATGGCTTCAGCCAGGATTTTATCTGCATTTGTTTCTAATTCTTCTGACATAAATTCTCCACTTTCGGAATCTTTTTTAGAATGCTGATATTTTATCAAAAATACGGAGATTTATCTATAAAAAAACATGAATTACTTTCGCCAATATGCTAGAATGAAAGCATGGACTACATGGACGAAGCGCTGAAAGAAGCATACGAAGGCATTGAAAAAAAACACGGAGGACCTTTCGCTTCCGTAATCGTAAAGGACGGCAAAATCATCGGAAGGGGCCACAACAAGGTCCTTTTAAATCATGACCCGACCTGCCACGGCGAAATCGAGGCAATCCGCGACGCATGCAAAAAGACCGGCAGCCACGACCTGAGCGGAGCCGAACTCTACACCACGGCCGAGCCCTGCCCCATGTGCCTGGGCGCAATTCTCTGGGCAAACATCAGCAAAGTTTACTACGGCTGCACCATAGAAGACACGGACAAAATAGGCTTCCGGGACAACAAATTCTACAAAATTTTCTCAAACAGGCAGTCCATAGCCCAGGAATTTGAGCGCGAAAAATGCCTCAAGCTATTTGAAGATTACGAAAAGACAAATCCAGACAGATATTAAAAATAAATCATTAAAAAGAGACTCTCATGAAAAAACTCGACTCAATCGCCAGCCTTGAATCATGGATTGATTCATATTTAAATTTTGAAAAGACACCGAAAAAGAACATCTTCTGGCTCGACACGATGAAATTCTTCTGCGAAAAATTCGGTCAGCCCCAGGATTTTGCCCCCTGTTTTCACGTCGCGGGAAGCAAGGGAAAGGGTTCTGTATCAATGTTCATCGCCTCAATTTTAGACGAGGCGGGCTACAAGACAGGCCTTTACACCTCCCCCCACATTCTTGATTTTATCGAACGGGTCTCAAGCCCAAGCGGAGTTTTTGAAGAAGAAGCCTATGACAAGGCCGTCGAAGAAATCATGAGCGGAGTAAAGTCAATTCCGACCGAAGAACTTCCGGGGCAAAGACCGATCACCTGGTTTGAGCTTGTCACGCTCTTTTCATTTCTCGTTTTCAGGCAGGCAAAAGTCGACTACTCAGTTTTCGAAGTCGGCTTAGGCGGCCGCCTGGACTCAACGAATGTCGTAAACCCAAAGGTTTCGGTTATCACGCCGATTGAACTGGAGCATACGGAATTTTTAGGCGACACTCTGGAGAAAATAGCCTTCGAAAAAGGCGGAATCATTAAGGAAAATACGCCCGTGGTGATTGCAAGGCAAGGACCGGAAGTTCGTAAAGTTTTTGAAAAAATTGCAGAGGAAAAGCATGCTCAGGCGATTTTCGTGGAAGATGTAATTCAGGATTTGAAATTTAAGATAAAAAATATACCAGACTGTATAAAAAATAATACAAATAAAGATGTAAAAAGCGCAATTTCCAGAGCAGATAGTATAAAAAATAATACACCTTCACAAGAAAATTATAATATTTCCCTAATGAATGTTAGTTTTTCTTCAAAAATCTTCAAAAGACCTATACAAACAGATGCACTATTGGTCGGTAGGTATCAGGCTGAGAATGCGGCTCTTGCTGCCCTTGCCGTAAAAACTGTCCTACCGAACATTAGTGAGGAAGTGATTGAAAGGGGCATTGCCAAAGCAAAACTCCCAGCCCGCTTTGAAATCATTCAGAAGCCAAAAGGCTTTGAAAATATTCCATATCTCGTGATGGACGGAGCTCACACGGTAAACAGCGCCCGCTTTACAATGGAGACAATGACTCAAGTTTTTGGAGAAAAGACAAACGAAGGTTCGGAAGCAGAAGGAAAACGGATTCTTCTTTTTGCATGTGCGGCCGACAAGGATGCAAAGGACATTGCCCCGCTTTTCAAAAATCACTTTGATTCGGTTTTCCTGACCAAGCCCGGAAACGTAAAGCAGTCGGATCTGGAAACGCTTGCAAAGGCTTTCAGCGATGCAGAAATTCCTTACGAGCTCAACGAAGATTTTGAAGCGCAGATAAAAAAAGCGTTCGACAAAGCGAACGCCAGTAAGTCAATTCTTTTAGTGACAGGTTCCTTCTACCTGATTGCGGAAGTTAAGAAATTCCTGATTACACGGATGCAATGTACACTCGAGGAACCCTTTTTGAAATTCCGCAGGTAATCTCGTAGGAAATCGTGTTGGTAGCGCGGGCAATTTCTTCGGCACTCTGGAGGGCACCGCTTTCTTCAGGACCGAAAATCACGGCCTCGTCCCAGCGCTTTACATCGCTTTCCTTTCCCAGGTCAATCATGCACTGGTCCATGCAGATCCTGCCGCGGACTGGATAGGGCTTTCCGCCAATCGCAACTTTGAGTCCGCCTCCTTCCCTGCCCTCATTGGTCTGGTTGAAGCGCCGGAAAAGACCGTCGTCATATCCGATGGGAAGGACACCGATGTCAGTCTCACGGGAACTTGTCCAGGTGCGGCCGTAGGAAATTGAATGACCCACGCCGAATTTTCTGATTGCGACGACTTTTGAGACAAGGGCCATCACGGGCTTAAGCTCAATGCTTTCTCCCTTCTTTTCAAAATAATCTTTGGTCAAATCCCCTGGGTAATAGCCGTAGCAGATGATTCCAGGCCTGCACATGTCCAGGTGCATTTCAGGGTTGTTGAGGGTGAGGGCTGAGTTGGCACAATGACGGATTCCCGGATCAATTCCAAGCTTTTTCACCTGCTCGCAGGCAAAATTAAAGCGCTCGAACTGTTTTTTTGTATATTCGATGTCATCGGCATCCAGAGAATCGCCCACAGAAAAATGAGTGCACATGCCGCCAAGCTTAAGGACTTTGGTGTCCTCGATCATCTTTGCAAAAAAAGGAGCTTCTTCTGGAAGGCAGCCGATCCGCCCCATTCCGGTGTCAACGGCAAGATGAACCGGAAAATCTTTTTTACCCATACGCAGGCATGAGACTGCGATTCCGGTGATGTATTCCTCGTCAAAGGCAAGCGGAGTCAAATCGTTCTGAACGAGGTCGTCCATTTCGTCAGGCGAGCAAAGACTGAGGACCAGAATCGGGCAAGTAATTCCTGCCTCTCGAAGCTGAATTCCCTCGCTGATGGCGGCAACGGCAAAATAGTCAGTGCCGCATTCAATGGCAGCCTTGGCGCACTCAACGGCTCCGTGACCGTAAGCATCAGCCTTGATGGCCACGCACATTTTTGAAGAAGGATTTATTTTTGAGCGAATAACTTTTAAATTATGCCGCAGATTTTCCATGTAGATTTTAGCAATTGTAGGTCTCATAAATATATTCTATAGAAGCAAGATTTTTTGTGCAACTAAGATTTTTATCTTGTTAAATATTTATCTTTTCTATATAATAATTTGTCATAAAAAATACTTTATAGAGAAACAAAAAAGTTATGGATCAAAATCAATTTAAGGTCCAAATAGGAGAAGTTTTATGAAATCAATTGTTCACAAGGGAATTTTTCTTACTCTTGCGACAACGCTTGCTTTCTCTTGCGCATCAACCCCTAAATCATCAGAAAATAACACATCCATTATAAAAGAAGAAAAGTCCAATTCCCCGGAAGCCATTGCTCTTCCAAGTCCTGCAGAACTTTACTCAAAAAAAATCGAAGGCTTTCACTTCACTCTTCTTTCAGCCCCAAAACAGACAACAAAAGGCAAAATCTTCACAGAGCCATATTTAATCGAAGTCAAAAATTCAGATGGCGAACCGGTCGAATCTTTTGAACTTTCAGTCCTTTATCCTTCTGCACGCAAAAACGGCCAGATCGAATTCTCAGAAACAGCAATTACTTCTGATTCAGAGGGAAAAGCCTCATTCCTGCCGGACGCACCGGAGTTTTCTTTCAATTCAGAAATTTCTTTCTTCCCAAAAGGTGATATGAGCGATGCGGAAATTGCAAAAATCGCCGCAGAACACACAATCAAAGCGCCTTATAAAGTTCAGACAAACCTTAAATCAGCAGGCGGCACTCTCGCCATCGTTGATTTCAATCAGAACGGCAAGGCAATCATTTCAAATCCAGTATCTTCTTCAAACCTTCTCATGACATTGATGAAGCTCGGCTTTACAAGAATCGGAAATGCCCCTCAGGATGTTTCTGACGCCGTGATTCAGGAGAATGAAGAAAAAGTTTTCGCACGTGCAAAAGCAATTGCTCCAAGCTTTATAGTTTTCGGCACTGTTAAAATTGATTCATGTGAAAAAAACGATGACGGAACAACATACAGTCTCACAGGTTCAGTCAAAGCAATGGACTCAAAGACCGGTGAAATCACTTTCGCCATCGAAAAAACAATTTCAGTCACTGATAAAAATGACTGGACTGCACTTGCAAACGCACGTAAGCAACTTGCAGATGAAATCGCAAACGAAATTAAATACGGATTATAGAGGAAGAAAATGATTTACACAGACACACGCGACAAATCAGTAAAAACTGACTTGAAAACAGCAGTAATGAGCGGCATGAACGAAAAAACAGGCGGATTGTATATCCCTGTCGAGTTCCCAAAATTGCCTTCAAGCTTCATCAACAAAACACCGGAGCCATCTTTCCGCGACATCGCATTCGAAATGGCAAAGCCTTATGTTGCAGGAGAAATTCCGGACAAGGACTTGCAGGCTATCATTCAGGACGCTTATCCTTTTACAGCACCTGTTGTTCCAGTAGACAAAGTTTCTTATGTTCTTGAGCTTTTCCACGGTCCGACCTGTGCTTTCAAAGATTTCGGTGCACGTTTCATGGCTCGCGTAATGTCTTATTTCAACCGAAACGAATCTACTCCGCTTCATATCCTCGTTGCAACATCCGGTGACACAGGCTCAGCAGTTGGTTCAGCTTTCCACAATGTTCCAGGCCTTGACGTCACAATCCTGTATCCGGAGGGAAAAATCTCTCCTTTGCAGGAAAAACAGCTCTCAACTTTCGATGGAAACGTCCGCGCCCTCAAGGTAAAGGGAACTTTCGATGACTGCCAGAAGCTCGTGAAAACAGCTTTCACAGACAACGAATTGCGCGCAAAACTCCGCCTTTCTTCTGCAAACTCAATCAACATTTCACGTCTTTTGCCGCAGAGTTTCTACTATATGTACTCAAGCCTTGCCGTTCGCGCACGCAGCTGGGGTGACAACAAAATCGAAAATCCTGCAATCATCTGTGTCGTTCCAAGCGGAAACTTCGGAAACCTCACATCTGGCTTGATTGCCCGCGAAATGGGTGCACCAATCACAGGTTTCGTTGCAGCAACAAACTCAAACCGCACAATTCCAGACTGGATTGCAACCGGCGACTACAATGCCCGCCCTTCAGTTGAGACATACGCAAACGCAATGGACGTAGGTGCTCCTTCAAACTACGAGCGCATTCAGGCAATGTATTCTTTGGAGCAGGTTCGCTCACTCTTCGCATCATACTGGCTTGATAACGACGGCATCATCGATTCAATCAAAAACTGCTACGAAAAGACTGGCTATACAATCGATCCTCATGGCGCTGTCGGCTGGAAGGCTTGGAGTGACATCCGCAAGGGTGGCATGGAAGCCCTCAAAAACGGCACAAAAAATGACTTCACAAAACCAGGCCTTACACCAAATCTTCCTTCTTGGGCAGACAAGGTCATCAACAAGGAAGCAGTCGGCATCATTCTGGAGACAGCACATCCTGCAAAATTCGGTGCTACAGTACAGAAGGCAACAGGCTCATCTCCAATCATCCCGGACCGCCTCGAAAAGGTAATGAAGCTCGAAGACAAAGCCATTCCAATGGAAAACAACTACGAGCAGTTCAAAGCATGGCTTTTGGCAAATTTGTAAAATCAAACGGCATGTTTAAGCTAATTGGCTAAAGCAAAAAATGCTCCCGGTGAGAACATGCCACTAGAATCCACGGTTGTGCGTATTTTGAAATTGGACTCGCTACGCTCGCCCGCACAAAGTGGATTCGTGTCATAACCTCACCTACGCATTTTTTGAATTATCCGGCTATAAAAACATCCCCTTTTCTTTTTCCTACATCTCAGCGTATTTTTGAACATCATCTTCCAGGTGTTCGATTTTAATTCCTACTTCCCTGAACATTTCCAGGCTGTCGGCTTCGTCGTGATAGTGCTTTTCGCAGACTACCCGCTTGATTCCGCAGTTGATTATGAGCATGGCACAGGTGCGGCAGGGAGTCATCTTGCAGTAAACAGTGGCTCCGTCGATTGAAATTCCGCGTTTTGCGGCCTGACAGATTGCGTTCTGCTCGGCATGGACTGTTCGCACGCAATGCTGGCTGATTGTGCCGTCTGAGTGGAGCATTTTCTTCATCAAATGGCCAACTTCGTCACAATGTGGCAGACCGGCAGGGCTTCCGACATAGCCGGTAACGAGAATCTGGTTGTCGCGGGCAATTACGCAGCCGCTTCTTCCACGGTCACAAGTCGCACGCTTTGCAACTGTGCGGGCAACTTCCATAAAATATTCGTCCCAGGTCGGACGGATGTATTTTTCTTCTTTATTTTCAGAAATAGCAAAAATATAGCACATCTGATAAAAAAACTCAAAAAGAATTTGCTTAAAAAAAACTTATAGATTAAAATAAAGATGTATTTCAAAAAAAGACTTGGAGAAAAAATGAAACTCACAATTAAAACTTTTCTCGCACTTGCATTTTTAACAACAAGTTTGGGTTTGCTTTGGGCTAAGCAAAATGGAATCGACAAAATCAAACACGCCGGAGTCCTCACAGTTGGTGTAAAGGAAGATGTTCCGGGCTTTGGCTTCCTCAATCCCAAGACAAAAGCATACGAAGGTCTTGAAATCGACATTGCAAAAGCCGTCGCAAAGCAAATTCTCGGCTCCGAGTCAAAAGTCGCCTTTGTCCCGGTAAATGCCAAAAACCGCAGCGCTTTCCTCAATCAGGACAAGGTTGACATGGTTATCGCAACATTTACAGTCACCGAAGAGCGCAAGCAAAACTACGATTTTTCGGACATTTATTATACTGATTCAGTAGGCCTCATGGTCAAAAAGTCATCTGGAATCACGGCATTCAAAAATCTGGAGAACAAAAAAGTCGGCGTCACACAAGGCTCAATGACAATTACCACAATCAAAAATGCCGCCATCAAAGAAGGAGTCTTCCTCAACTGCATCACCTATCCTTCAAATCAGACGCTAAAAGACGCCCTCAACCACGGTGAAATCGACGCATTTGCAATCGACAATTCAATTTTGCACGGCTACCTCGATGATTCCGTTACAATTTTGCCAGAACACTATGACGAAATGATGTATGCAGTCGCAATCAAAAAAGACAATTCGGCTGTTACAAAACAGGTCAATGAGGTCATCAAAAATCTTATAAAAAGCGGCGAGCTGGAAAAACTGCTCTTAAAGCACGGCCTCAAATATTAGACCAGTGCCTCAAGTTTTTCGCGTATAAATTCGCTTTTTTCCTTAAGACCGATTTTTCCGGCCTGCATAAGGATCATGTTCGGCTTGCTTGGGTCAAGCTTAACCTTGCCGGCACTTTCTTTGATGAGTTTGAGAACCCGGTCTATTTTTATGTCGCTGACCTTGCTGAATTCAATCTGCAGGGTTCCCTGCTTTTCTTTTATTGAAGAAATATAAAGCTTTTTGGCTATTACACGCACTTCCGCAAGACTCAAAAGACTGTAAACCTCATCAGGAATCGGGCCAAAACGGTCTTCAAGCTCAAGATACATTCCTTCAAGCTCGTCTTTTGACTGAACTCCAGCGATTTTCTTGTAAACTTCCATCTTGGTCTGCAGGTTTGGAATATAAGTATCAGGAATGAAGCCTGAATATTCGAGTTCCATAAGGACTTCGTTCTGAGCCTCGTAAGTTTCTGAGTTCATGAGGCGCTCGACGGCCTCGTTCAAAAGCTTGACGTACAAATCGAAACCGACTGAATAAACTTCGCCGCTCTGGTCCCGTCCCAAAAGATTGCCTGCACCGCGGATTTCCATGTCCTTCATCGCAATCTTAAAGCCCGAACCAAGCTCGGTAAAGTCAGAAATGACCTGAAGACGTTTCATCGCAACTTCTGAAAGAACCTTGTTTTCAGGATACAAAAGATATGCGTATGCCTTTCTGTCGCTTCGTCCGACCCGGCCACGCAGCTGATAAAGCTGGCTTACACCGTACATGTCGGCACGGTCAATGATAATCGTGTTTACGTTCGGAATGTCGATTCCGTTTTCGATAATCGTAGTTGCAATCAGAATATGGAAGCCGCCCATCTTGAAACGGCGGAAAATGTCGTCCAGTTCCTCGGCAGTCATCTGTCCGTGGGCAACGTCAATCATCATCTCAGGAACAATCTGCTGAAGCTTGCGGCGGACGTCTTCAAGAGTCTCAACCCGGTTGTGAAGATAGAATACCTGACCGCCCCGCTCGACTTCCTGACGGATTGCCTTTGCGACCCGCTCTTCTGTGTAGGCGTCAACAATCGTCTCAATCGGCTTACGGGTCTGAGGCGGCGTTGTAAGAAGGGACATGTCGCGGATTTTCAAGAGGCTCATGTGAAGGGTTCGCGGAATCGGAGTTGCGCTCATGGCAAGGGAGTCGATGTTGGCCTTCATGGTCTTGAGTTTTTCCTTGTCCTTTACGCCGAACCTCTGTTCCTCGTCGATGATCATGAGTCCCAGATCCTTAAAAATAACGTCCTTCTGGATGATTCGGTGGGTTCCGACCAAAATATCGACTTCACCAGCCGCAACTTTTGCAATGATTTTCTTCTGTTCAGCAGGGCTTACGAAGCGGGAAAGCTGGGCAACCGTAACCGGGAAATTTGCAAAACGCTCGACACAAGTTTCATAATGCTGCTCGGCAAGAATTGTTGTTGGAGCAAGGAAAGCGACCTGTTTTCCGCCCATTACAGCCTTGAAAGCCGCCCGCATTGCAATTTCGGTCTTTCCATAGCCTACGTCGCCGCAGACGAGCCTGTCCATCGGAACCGGCTTTTCCATGTCCGCCTTGATTTCCTTTGAGACATTGAACTGGTCGGGTGTGTCCTCATATGGGAAGGCTGCCTCAAAGGCTGTCTGCCACTCGCCGTCCTTGGGGAAAGGATAGCCCCGGCTTGCCTTTCGCCTTGAATAGAGGGCGATGAGTTTTTCTGCCAGGTCCTCGACGGCTTTTTTGGCCTTATTCTTGCGGTTTTCCCATGATTTTGAGCCTATTCGGTCAAGTCGGGGGTTGTCGCCCTCGTTTCCGATGTAACGCTGGACAAGATTTACCTGCTCAATCGGAACAAAGGCAAATTCTTCGTCAGCATATTCAAGCTTTATGTAGTCCCTCTCGTTACCCATTGCCTTTACGCGCTGGATTCCGCGGAAGATTCCGATTCCGTAATTTACATGAACTACAAAATCGCCCTCGTTAAGCTCGACGAAAGTATCAATAGCCTGAGATTTTGCGCTTCGGATTGACTTTGGAACATGCTTGCGGCGGCCGAAAATCTCATTTTCCTGAATTACAAGCGTTTTTGTCTCGGAAATTCCGAATCCTGCCGTAATCGCCTTTGGATAAACCGTGAGCGGAAAATAAGGAATGCCTTTTTTCGCGTTTTTGTTGAGGCGGTCAAGATATTCGCCCTCAGCCGGCTTGTCTATGAAGTTTTTGAGGATTTCCTTGATTCGGAGCGACTGATTTTCGTTGTCGGCAAAGACATAAATCTTCCAGCCCTCGCCCTGTAAATCTTCAAGCTGCTCCTTTAAATAATTGATGTTTCCAAAGAAACTTTTCGGGGGTTCACATTCAATCTTGAAAAAATTAACGTCCTGATTTGAATTTTCCTCTTCGTCGGTCTCGGTATGCAAAGTCCTGAAGGAAACCCGGTTTTCGTGCATTTTTGAAACGACTTCAAAAGGAATGAACATTTCACTTGGCGGCAGAACAGGAAATTTCTGGCGGGCAGTCCGGTACATTCCCGCATACTCACGGTCAAAATTTTCCTGCATGTTGTTAAGACGGTCATAGTCATAGAAAAAGACTGTCGTATTCGGTGAAATATAGTCAAAAATAGTGTATTTTTTATCCCAGAGAACGCCGTAAAAAAGTTCCTCGCCTTCACTTTCTTTTCCAGCCCTGAGTTCTTCAAGCAGCTTCCTTTTGGCAAGCTCGGCTTCTTCGGTAAGGGCAAGGAAAATCGTCTGTTTTTCGCCCTCATTCTGAGCAGAATCAAGCTCATCAGAATCAGGATTTTTCCCGAATTTTTCAAAAAGACTTTCAAGGCGGCCGACAAGCTCATCATTCCAGATTACTTCCTTCATCGGATAAATCAAAAGATTGTCACGCAGCTCTTTAGTTGACTGGCTTTCAACATCGAAGGATTTAATAGAAGAAATTTCATCAAAATCAAAAAGAATTCGCGTTGGATTTTCTTCACCAGGAGTAAAAATATCGAGGACCTCGCCACGAAGGGTAAATTCGCCTGGAAGACTGACTTTCGGAACACGGATATAGCCCAAAGCCGCAAGTTTTTCTGCCAAATCAGCAGGATCATTCTGCAGTCCCTTGTGTAAATTGAAAACAAGCGAGCGTATATACTGAGGCGAAGGAAGTGGCGTCTGCAAGGAACGCTGGGTAATTATAAAAATCCGGGGCTTTGTATTTGCATTGAGGGAGCGGGCCTGATAGGCAAGGCGGGAAAGAACTCCGGAACGCTGGCCAAAAACAGCCGAACCGACTGCGCTGGCCCGATAAGGAACCAGTCCCCACCAAGGAAGAGTAAAAATTTCTACAGATTCACCAAAAGCCGTTTCAAAATCCTGAGTCAAATCAAGGGCTTCTTTTTCGGTTGGAACTACGACTACAAAATCAAGGGATGAAGCCGAAAGAGCTGAAAGACCATCCGCCTGCTGGGACTGAGAATAGCGGCCGGTTGCATTATACTGAAGGGAAGAAAGAATTCTGGAACGAAGGAAATCAATATAGTGGGCTGTAAGAAAATTCGAAGAAGTAAGAGACACACCCTCTATTTCAGCAGGGAAATATTGCCCGGAAGCGAGATTTTTTACATCAGAAAGAAAGTCATTCCATCCGTTTGTCACAGAAAGAAGATAATTTGTTAATAATGATTTCATGAAAACATTCCGATAATATAATTGAATATCTTTAAAATAAGGAGAAGCAGTTGAAACGCATTCTTTTTACCATTATAGCAAGTTTTACACTCTTTGCACAGTTCGCTTTTGGACAGAAAGCAAACTCAATAAACAATCAGGACTATTCAAAGGCATCGGTTTCAATCAGATTCTATGACAGAACGATGTATTATCCTGGCAGCAAGGAAGACAATCCGATTTACGTCGATGTTGCAATCACAAACAAGGGAACGGACACACTCCGCTTCAAGCTCGCAGATGACCGCATGTTCTCTCTGGACTTTTTTGCTTACACAATCAAGAACACAACTCTTCCAAGCACAAAAGACCTGGTAATCAAGCGCTCGACAAACCAGACAGTCTACTTCCGTGAGCTTGCAATTGAGCCTGGTGAGACATATTCCTTCGTTGAAAACGTAAAGGACTACATTCAGATTGATGAGCCTTCGATTTACTACCTCGAAATGCGCTTCTATCCTGAGCTTTATAAATCAAAAATCATTGAAATCGCATCAAACAGACTTTCACTTGACATCCGGCCGGCACCATCAGCTTCATCATCAAGCATTCTTCCGGTTGAAAACAAAACTACTTCCCTCTTGAAGCCGGAAGCAATTTCTCCGGACAAAGTTGTTGAGCAGACAATCATCGCAAGACAGAAATCACTCTGGGATCAGTATTTCCTCTACATGGACATCGAGCAGATGATGGTCCGAAACAGCGAAGTCAACCGCAAGTACAAAAATGCCGCAGCTGACGAGAGAAACCGAATGCTGCAGGCTTACAAGGCTGACCTCATGCAGAACAAAATCGACTATGACATCGTAGGCGTACCGGAGCGTTTCCAGATTGAAAACACATCTTACTCACAGACTGAGGGTACAGTTTCAGTTCTCGAATGGTTCAAGTATCCGAATTTCAGTGAGAAAAAACGCTACATCTACAAAGTTCGTCAGCGTGACGGAATCTGGCAGATCTACGACTATTCAGTAACAAATCTTGGCACAGAGTAATTAAAAAACGGAGTTTGATAAATGAAGGCGCTTCTTGTAGCCGACGACGAAAAGGCAATCAATAATATTTCTGAAGTTCTCAAAGCGGCAGGCTATGACACGATTGTCTACACTTGGCTTTTGAAAGCGCTCGACAATATCGAAGAAATAGCCCCCCACCTGATTATCGTAAGCACAGGTGACTATCCCCGCCATTGGAAGACGCTCGCTCAATATGCAACGGCAGGATTCGGTGACTACAAACCTCAGATTATTCTCTACACTGACGAAAATTTCAGCGAAGAAGAAAATAAAAAGGCAGAAGCCCTCCATGTGCGCGGAACTTTTGACTCGGTAACAGTAGACGGTCTGGACAAACTCCGCGAAATCCTTAAAAAAGCAGATGATATTTTCTCAGGCTATCTTACAGAAGAAGAACAGTCAGAAATAAGCGTTGACGACCTGGTTCCCAACGCAAATAAGTTCGTAGAAGCCGAAATCGAAGAAATTCAGGAAGAAGCCCCCATAGAAGAGACTGAAGCTGAAGAGATTACGGCTGCTCTAGAAGAAGAAGCTATAGAAGAAATCGAAACAGAAGAGATTCGGGATGTTCCAGAAGAAGAATTGGTTGAGGAAATAGAGGCCTCTCCAAACGAAGAACCTGTCGACGAAATCGAAACCGCTTCAGAAATCTCTGTCCCAGAAGCTGAAATTGAAGATGAAACTCCGGCCGAAATAATCGAGGAAGACTCGATTGAAGAAGTCGAAAACGAAGAAATTCAAGAAAGTCCAGAAGAAGAATTAATTGAAGAAATTGAGGATAAACCGATTGAAGAAGTCAGAGACGAAGAGATTCTCGAAACACCAGTAGAAGAATCCCCCGAAGAAATTGAGGACGTACCAGAAGACGAACCGGTCGAAGAAACCGAGGACGACTCTTTCGAAAACCTCGCTTGCAAAGTTGAAGAAACAAATGACGAAAATCAAATCGAAAATAACGAGCCAACTTTAGAAGAAATCCAGGAAGCTGAAGAAGAAGCCCTTGCCGATGAGGACGCCGCAAACCGCTTGGAAGAGATGGAAAATGACGAGCGTGCCGCAGACCGTCTGGAAGAAATTACCGGAGATGAATTGGCAGCCGATAAACTCGAGGAAATTGTCGCTGATGAAAAAGCCGCAGACAAACTCGAAGAAATCAACGAAAATGACGACATACCAACTGTCACTGATATAATCAACGAACCTTACGATGAGTCGGAATCCACCTCCCTTCCAGGTATTGAGGAATTGAAGCAACTTCTTGAAGAAAATAACTTTGAAGAATCGCCAAACAATGATATAATTGAAGAAGATAGTAAATCGGAAGAGCTTTCAGAAGAAGAAAATTCTTTAGAAGCCGAAACTTCTCAACTTCAAGATGGAGAAAATGATATGGCAGATGAACAGAGCATTGATGAAAAACTGGCAGCTATAATGAACGCAAACAAAGCTGACCAAAAAGAAAAGGCGGAAGCACTCAAGCTTGATACAGGAGCCACTTCAGTCTCTTTCGTGTTCACAAATCCAATCACCCTTGCCATGGTCTCTGGAGTAGCACGAAATTATAACGGCCTTGTTCTTGAATTCACACCTGATATTCCAAATTTCATAATGAATCTTTCTCCGGGAACAAAAATCGACATTGCTTCAATGAAAATTGACGACAAAATCGAAAATGTTTTTGCCGAAGTAATGTCAAACGATGCAAAAAAACTCGCACTTGCGATTAAGAAAATAAGTTAAAAAATGAAAAAACAATCAGCTAAATTCTTTTGTGAGAACTGCGGTGCTGAAGTACCGCAAAACGCAAGAGTATGCAGACATTGCGGAAAATTCTTCTCATCAGTACGATGTCCTGTTTGTGGAACAACGGGAATGCCAAGCAAATTCGCAAACGGCTGCCCTACCTGCGGTTATGCCGTCGGCAACGGCCACAAAATCGACGCGCCAAGCCAAAAAGAAACGAAAGCAAGCCGCAGATCAAAAAAAGCCCTATTAAACGCAATCAATTCAAGAAATCCAGCCGCAGCCCGCAGCAAAACAGCCGACGGTTCTCTACCAGTATGGTCATTTTTTGCAATCGTAGGAATTTTAGTGCTTTTCGTCTGCTGCGCCATGAAATATCTAGAAATTTCGTAAAAGAAAGAAAGAATCAATAAAAAAAGCTTCCCGAAAGGAAGCTTAATTTTTTGCCCGGAAGGGGACTTGAACCCCTATGAAGTTGCCCTCACTAGGACCTGAACCTAGCGCGTCTGCCAATTCCGCCACCCGGGCGTAAAGTAAAAATGTAATAATATTATATAGAAAACCAAGCTTCATGTAAAGAGCTAAGTAAAGCTCAGAAGCAAAAAAAAGGTGGTCGGAGTCGAGGTTCTGGCAAAATGTCGCTTGAACTTGTTCACCGCGACATTTTTGACAGGTTCTCGACGTGAGACCACCTTTTTTTAGTTTATCCAGTTAATTTAACACTGAATCATTCCGAATACCATCGCGAACAAGGCAACAGTTTCACAAAGACCTACTACCATGATGTAGTTAGAGAAGCCTTTTCCTGTCTCACCAAGAGCATCAGAACCTGCTGCACCAGCTTTTCCCTGAGCGATAGCAGAGAAACACATAGCCAAACCAGCTGCAATTCCCAAACCGAGGAAAAAGAGCGGATTCTCAGTGATTTTTGAAGATGCTGCCATCTGCTGCATGAGAAGGAAGCCGTAGATTGTCTGTGTAAGTGGAGCACCAGCAAATACAGTGAGGATGAATGGAGCCGGCTTATTAGCCATGAAACAGCGTTTCCAAGCGCCGATTGCTCCCTGTCCAGCGATACCGATACCAATTGCAGAACCAATAGCTGCAATACCCATTACAAGACCTGCACCAATCATTCCAAAATTCATAATTTTATCTCCTTTAGATAAGTTTTCATTTTGCTCGGGATTTCCCCGAATGTTATATAAACGCCAGCGACTTACTCACTGAGCGGTTCATATTTGAATCCTGCCCATGACATTCCCAAGTGATTTGAGAATTCGAGCGTATTCAAACGCACGCCATGAACAATAACCGAAAGCAAGTTCAAAATCATGTTCAAGCCATGACCAAAAACAAGCAGTACGATAAGCACAATGAACAATGCCGCATGACCTACGAGAGGACCTGCGAATGTGTTCACCGTTCCCGAAATAGCAGCTCCGGCAAGACCGACAGCCCACAATCGGATGTAAGAAACGATGTCCGAGAAGACATTGACTACACCCAAAAGTACGGAAATGATGTTCTTTACGCTCTCAAGGATTGACTTGCCGATGCTTCCCTCGTAATTTGCGAAGATGAAGCTGAATGCAAAGCCGCCGCCTACAAGAACGATTGAGATTGTTCCCCAAGGAAGTCCGTAAACGTCTCCGCCCATAAGAGGGAATACATTACCGTCAACAACCATTGAAAGAACTACCCAGTACATACCGATGAGCTGCACGAACGAGCCGAATTCACCGAGGAACTTGAGCCTGTGCTGCTTGTCCCTGATGTAACGGGCCATTCCCTTCAAATGTGCCACGCAGAGCTGGATAAGGGCAAGCGTGAAACAGAAAATCTGAAGGTTCTGTGCGGTTCCCAGAGTGCCGGCAGAAGAATCCGTAGTCCAGAAAGGAAGCCACTGAACGTCTGCATAGGCATTTGAAATCGGCGGAACAGACAGGGCAATAATCCAGTCAGGAAGCTGCTCCGGTGTAAGGCCGAACCATGTACAGGTGACCGCTCCCCAAACCATTGTGGCTATACCTAAAAGCAGTACAAGCCCCAGCATAGGCGGAACCTTTTTGCCAGTGCAGGCAGATTTCAAGATGAAAATCAATGCTACTGCAGTGACCAAAGCTCCGTATCCGCCGTCTCCGAAAATCATTCCGAAGAAGATGGTAAAGAAAGCAAGGAACCATCCGGAAATATCATATTCGTGATAGCCAGGAACAGTTCCAAGGAAGTCCGTGAGCGGATAAATCAGGCTCACGAGCTTGTTGTTCTTAAGTTTTGTAGGAACATTGTCGTCGTCGCTAGGATCACTTGCGGCAAAAGCCCACTGTTTTTCCTTTGCGAACGATTCGAATTTAGCCATTGAATCAACAGGCACGAAACCTGTAATCCAAGAAAGCTTTTCCTCAACTCCCATGCCCGAATACAAGTTTTCAAGCTCAATGTCTTTTGCGATTCCCTTGATGGAATCTTTGAGCGAATCCTTGTACTGAACGGCAGATTTTAATTCAGACTCGATTTGTGCAATGCGGTCCTTTGAATCTGCAATTTCTTTTTTCAAAGCAGCTGTCGAAATGCGAGGGAGAGGAACCTGATAGGCTTCTGCCGGGATTCCTTCCGGACGCTCGTTTACGGCAAGAGGCTTTTCACTTACAAGAATAAATCTTGTCTGTGACTTGTCCTTTCCGACAACGACAGTTTTTGCTTCGTCCCCGACAAGAGCATATTTGTCCGACGGGATTTCGTACATTGCAAGATGAAGGTTCTTTTCACCGAGTTCTGCGAAATCAGCTGGATCTACTCCGCCCCATTTTGCAAAACGCTCAAGCTCAACCGAATCGTTTGTGATTCTGTCGTAGCAGCTCTTCTTCTCATCAGTGAGGGAAAGAACATTCTTTGCAACGTCAAAGGCAGCTTCCTTACCGATTACAGTAGGCTTAAGGCTGTCTTTTTTGCCGAGTTTGATTTCTGTGAGAATTGCAAGAGCCTTTTCAATCTTAGAGTTCTGATCCTTGAACGCAGACAATTCCTCGCTTGAACCCTGAACTTCCTCGACATGAAGGAGACCCAGCTTTCTCAAATCTTTTAATGCTCCTTTGCGCTCATTTTCAAGAACGACAAGGGAGATTTTTTTCATTGGGACTATCATTTTTCAGCCCCCTTTGCTTCTTCAGCCTTCTTGGCAGCTGCAGCGGCGGCATTTCGCTGGTCAATCTTCTTTTTAGAGACCTTAGAAATTACAACCGCACTAACCTGCTGGTCGCCCAGATAAACCGAAATCTTCTTAATGTTTGCCTTTGCCTCAGGAATCTTGACCTTTTCAAAAAGATTCACGCGCTGGCTTGTAGTGCGCAGTTCCTGAGAAAGCAGCCTTACCTGCTCATCAAGAACACTGGCTTCCAAATCCAAAGAAAGTGCCTTTTCCATGCGGTCAGCAGCCAGGTCAATCCAGAGCGGTGTTTCGTACAGATCGTAGTCACCGCGGCCGAATTCGGCTCCCTCATACACAGGAATCGTAACGCCGGCGATATTGCCGACTCCCTTCTTTATGTTGCGGACAGTAACCATGCCGGGCTTGAAGGCTTCTTCTTCACCGAATACAGAAATCCACACCTGAAATTCCTTTTCAAGCGCGACTCTCTGGGCTCGGACTTCGTTTGCCTTCTGCTCGATAGTTCTGATTTCAGACTGAAGCTGCTGCTTTTTGAGCGTAAGCGTAGGAAGATAACGCTGGTACATTTTCAGCGCGTCTTTCTGAGCTTTCTGTTCATTTTTAGTCAGCTTAATTTTTGCCATTAACAGCTCCTGAAATTAAAGTCCTGCAAAACTATTTGTTTGGCCAGAATTCACCAATCAACTCAGACTTGATACCTGTCTCATCCTTGTCGAAACAGTCGGCAAGAATCTTCCAGCCCAAGTCAAGAGCACCTTCGAGGGAAATGTTGACTGACAAGTCCATCATTTCCTTCTCGAACATTTCACCGTATTTAAGGAGCTTTTCGTCCCACTTACTCATCATGAAGCCCATTGACTTCTTTTCGAGAGTGTCTTTGTAAGAAGAATAAAGACGAATCATAGCATCCATGAGGGCACGGTGGTCTTTTCGTGTCTTGCCGTTTACGTTCTGCTTCAATCGAGAAAGAGAACCGAAAGGCTCGATACGACCGCCCTTAAGATAATACTGACCTTCAGTGATGTAACCGGTGTTATCTGGAACCGGGTGAGTAACGTCGTCGCCAGGCATTGTCGTGACGGCAAGAACTGTTACAGAACCGCTTCCCTTGAAGTCAACTGCCTTTTCGTAGCGGGCAGCCAGCTGTGAGTACAAGTCACCAGGGTAACCACGGTTTGAAGGAACCTGCTCCTGAGTGATGGCGATTTCCTTCATTGCGTCTGCATAAGAAGTCATGTCTGTAAGAAGAACGAGAACGTCCTTGTTCTGCAAAGCGAACTGCTCCGCTACAGCCAGTGACATATCAGGGATCTTGATACATTCTACTGTTGGGTCAGCAGCTGTATGAATGAACATTACAGTCTTGCTCAAAGAACCGCCGTCTTCCAAAGTCTTTTTGAAGTAAAGGAAGTCGTCGTATTTAAGACCCATGCCGCCCAAAACGATTACGTCAGCTTCTGCCTGCATGGCGATGCGTGCAAGGAGCTGGTTGTAAGGTTCACCCGAAATAGAGAAAATCGGGAGCTTCTGAGAAACGACGAGCGTGTTGAACATATCAATCATAGGAATGTTCGTACGCATCATTCGCTCAGCAAGGATACGTTTTGAAGGGTTTACTGAAGGACCGCCGATTGGCTTCATGTTCTCAGTAAGAGACGGACCGTTATCGCGAGGCTCACCAGAACCGTTGAAGATACGTCCCATCAAATCGTCGCCGAAAGATACGCGCATTTCGTTTCCGAGGAAGCGGATCTGGTCACCGGTTGAAACACCTCGGCCGCCTGCGAAAACCTGCAATGAAACTGTGTCACCGTCGATTTTGTTGACCTCGGCAAGAGACTTACCGAATCGTGTGGTGATTTCTGCAAGTTCGTTGTATTTAACGCCCTCAGCTTTTACTGTAATTACGGAACCTGTAATAGATTCGATTTTATTGTATACCTTATTCATATCTATTCACCGTCCCCTATGCTTTAAGAAGATTTTCTGCTTCGGCTGTCAGCTTGCCTGATTTTGAAGCATACAAATCATCGATTTCTTTTTCGATTTTCTTGAAGTCATCGCCCTCAAACTCAGTGTAGTTCCAGTCGATGAATTTCTGACGGAGCTGGTTGAAGTAAGTTCGTGCCTCATCCTTGTCAGAAAGCGTGAAATCAGAACCGAGAATCTTGATGAGCTTGTCCAGATCATATTTCTGTCGCTCAACCGTAGCGTTTGCATCGATTGCGTCGAAAGAGTTCTGCTGGAAGTAAACGGCATCAAGCATTTCTTCCTTGAGGTAGACCAGGTAATCATCGAGGGAAGTACCTTCCTCACCGACGACCTTCATCATAGAGCCTACGTCAACGCCCTTCTTGAGGATGTTGAAGCAGTATGTGACCTTTTTCTCAGGGATTACGCCATGATATTTTGACCATGACTGAATCGGGTCGATTGCAGGGTATTTACGAGCATCGGAACGTGCGCGTGAAAGACCGTGGAATGCACCGACGACTTTAAGGGTTGCCTGAGTAACAGGTTCCTCGAAGTTACCGCCCGCAGGAGATACTGTACCGCCGATGGTGACAGAACCTTTGCTTCCGTCTGAAAGGCGAACCTGACCTGCACGCTCGTAGAATGCTGCGATGTATGATTCCATGTAAGCCGGGAATGCTTCCTCGCCCGGAATCTCTTCCAATCGTCCTGACATTTCTCGCAAAGCCTGTGCCCAGCGTGATGTTGAGTCAGCAAGAAGAAGGACGTTCAAGCCCATCTGACGATAGTATTCAGCCAAAGTAACTGATGTATAAACCGAAGCTTCTCGTGAAGCTACAGGCATTGAAGAAGTGTTACAGATGATGATTGTTCGCTCCATCAATGATTTGCCTGTTTTCGGGTCTTTGAGTTCAGGGAACTCAGTCAAAGTCTCAACGACCTCACCAGCTCGTTCACCACAAGCCGCGATGATTACGATGTCAACGTCAGCGTATTTTGATGTGGTGTGCTGCAAAACGGTTTTACCAGCACCGAATGGTCCTGGAATACAGTATGTACCGCCGCGTGCAACCGGGAAGAATGTGTCGATAAGGCGAACCTTTGTGACCATTGTCTCAGTTGGAGCAAGGCGCTCCGCATAGCAGTTGACTGCGCGTTTAACCGGCCATTTGAATGAAAGACCGATCTTAACGTCGTTGCCCTTTTCATCAGTCAAAGTTGCGATTGTATCTTTGAGTGTGTATGAGCCCTGTGGCGCAATGTCTTTTACAGTGTATGAGCCGAGCAGATAGAACGGAACGAAGATTTTGTGTGTGAAAGGTCCTTCCGGAACAGTTCCAACATATTCGCCCGCTTTGAGAACGTCACCCGGTTTTGCAGTCGGTGTGAATTCCCACTGTTTTTCCTTGTCGAGAGGGTCAACATAGATACCCTTCTCAAGGAACCAGCCTGCCTTTTCTGCAAGCAAAGGAAGAGGGTTCTGCAAGCCGTCGTAAACCTGACCCAAAAGGCCTGGTCCAAGCTCAGCAGAAAGAAGGTCGCCAGTGAACTCAACGACATCCCCCGCCTTGATTCCTTTTGTCATTTCGTAGACCTGAAGCTGTGCTACATTTCCGCGGATACGGATAACTTCGCTTTTCAGGCTAGAATCTTCTACTTTAACATAGGCAACTTCGTTCATAGAAACTGTTCCGTCAAATTCGACAGAAACCATGTTTCCATTAACTCCGACTACCTTTCCTTTTGTATCCGTCATTTAATTCTCCATTAAATTATTGATCTTCAAGAATCCTTGTGTAAATCTTCTTGTAAGAAGCCATACCTTTAGCCTCGTCGAACTTTTTCATTCGTGAAGCAAGGCGCAGCTTGAGACCGTAACTGAACACGGCATCAAGTGAAAAGCCGTCTGTTGGACGCATACTTTCTATAACACTGAGCCTGTACTGATTGAGGTACTGTTCGGCAGCCAGAGGACTGTCCATACCGCTTGCCGTACGAGCCGCCTGAACTGCATCAGGGGCGATTGACTCATTGCCGGCGCTGAACTTCTTTTTCATGCGGAGTGCACGAATCTGAGCCAGGGCCAGACGGAGACTCTTTTCTTTGTGATTCCATTCATCTACAAAGGCAGAGCCGGTTTTTGAATCTTCAAGAGGAGGTTCAAGCGAAAGTCCGTCAAGAATCTTCATTTCCTTTTTGCTAAGAAAGCGTGAACAGAGGTCGTAATAATATTCATAAGTAATTGGCAATACCGTTTTATCGTCGCTTACAGAAAAACCGGGAAGCTGCGATACAAGGTAGTATTGATTACTCATATTCACCCCCTGTTAGTCTTTTGCAGCCTCTTTCATGATTGCGGCAACTCTTGGATTGAGATATGCACTGAAAAGTTCAGCAACAGCCTCGCTTGAGTAGTCGTAGAATGCAGCACCGTCCTTTACTCCGACACGGAAACCTGCATTGATTGAATTATCAACCTTGAGCGTGAGACCTTTAGAAATTTCGGCTTTGAGAGCTGCGTTAAGATTAGATTCGAGAGACTTCAAATCTTTTTCGTTGAGGAGAACAGAAACTTCGCTTGCCTCAGATTTTGAGACCCACGCCTTGACTGCCTCTGGGATAAGTTTTGCGAGCAAATCAGAAGAATATGCTTTTTCTGACTCCGCGTTGATAAGAGCTGAAAGCTCCTTTGTGATGCTGTCACGGAATGAAAGCACAAGGTTTCGGCTTGCCTGACGGATTGCGTCCTCACTAGCCTTCTCCATTCGCGCTGTTTCATCTTTTGCTGCTTTGATTATTTTTTCTGCCTCTTCTTTCGCATTAGCGATGATTTTCTCAGCCTCAGCCTGAGCCTGAGCCTTTACTTCGGAAGCAGATTTTTCGGCAGCTGCGACACCGTCTTTTTTAATCTTTTCGATTAAATCCTGTACCTGGATGTCCATGCAAACCTCTCTATATTATAAAGATTCTTTTATTATAAACTACTTTTGACAGATTGCAAGCGGAAATTTTAAGACAAAATAAAAGATTTCTATTCTATTGACATACTTCCGTACTTTATATAAAATAACAAAATAATCGATTATTCTTATAGGGAGGCTAGTAATGGCTGGTGCATCAAAGAACTCTCGTACTACAGTTGCAACACAGAAATTCACTTGCACATGTGGTGGCGAAGTTGAAATGAAAACAAAGCTTGAAAACGGCAGACTCAAGAACTACGCTGAATGTCAGAAATGCAAGCGTACAGAGAGACGACCAAAAGATTTCAAATAATATAAATTATCAAGGAAGCTTGATAAATCCATAATTTGAAATTAAATAAAAATCCCCGCCCTTCATTAGTGCACTTTGAAAGGCGGGGATTTTTATTTGTAACATCGGGGCTCTCATTAAATGAGAATCCGATGTCAAGAAAAAATTGCAAAAGCAAAATTATTTTACATAAGTCATAATTGCCAAAGCAGAAAGCACGATTGACAAAGTTGTTGCAAACGGAGTCGTATATTTACCATAATAATATAAGAAGCTGTTTGATTTTGCAGTAATAGTACATTCCGGAGTAATAACGTCATTCTTTGAAAGCTTTTTGCCGTTTATATCACGAATAACGATAGCAGATCCAGAATTTACGTCTTCATTAAAACCTCCAGCCAAACCTATATAATACTCCCATGTTCGGTCAGGAATAAAAGGATATCGTCCAGGCTTTAAGACAGCACCTGCTACAGAAATAAAGTACTGCTTAAAAGGAATTACGAGCGTATCATCAGGTTTAATCTCCATGTTGGCATTATAAGAAGAATCATACAGCATAGGAGAAAGATTCAAAGGAATAACCTCTCCACCACGTATAATATAAGCCGCAGACAAATCAGAAACAGCATTAAACACACCTCTGTTTCTTCTGACAAAAAAAGCATAATCTTCGCCAACAACAAAAGGAACAGGAATGCGTTGTGAAGAATCAAGAGATTTTTCTAAATCACCAGACTTGTTACCACGAACATTTACTGCACCCTCAAGAAATACAACAGGAGTCAATTCTGAATAGCTTGAAATCAATACACTGTCATAACAAAGCAATTCATAATCATCAAGGATGCTTTTCTCATTAAGATAAGATTTATGTCCAGAGTTTTTTTCACCTGTAAGAGAACGGTACAATTCTATTCGTGACGTATCAGCAAGAGGAGCAAGACCGTTTCCATAAAATTCTATAAGTGTCTTGAGGTTCTCCCCGTCCAAAAGCTCATAAGTTCCAGGACGCTCTACAGCTCCATTTATGCTAACGACTCTTTTCGCACGATTTATAATGATTTTATCGCCAGGACGCAAAAAAGGATCCTGAGACAAGTCTCCTTTTCTCATTGCAAGGAACAAATCATAGGTATTCGTTTTCCCATCCGCCCCTTCGATTGTAATAGCACGGTTTGAAGAATATGCTGTAAAACTACTTGTTATAAACGTAGAAAGCCTTGTCAAAGCCCATGCGTTGCGCTCTACCGTGGAATTAACCTCACCTGTAATGCTGACCAAGAAAGTCGAAGGTGAAGAAAGAACGAACTGAACACCGCCCATCGGATAATTGCGAAGGACAAGAGCCTCAACCTGAGATTTCAACTGCAAATATGTAAGACCTGTACAATTGATGACACCCATATTTGCTACACGAATTTTATAAGTAGAATCAACTGGAATCGTGTATTTGACAGCAGCTGACCCCATTGCAAAGGCAAGTGTATAAACATCACCGGCTGTAACAGGATAGTATGAAACCGACATGGCAAGCTGCGCATCAGGGAGTTTTGTAACATCACTGGCAACCTTTCCAGAACCAGTCTGTTTTTCCATACTTTCAGTTACATTCTGACTTTGAGCAAAAAGCGCATTTAAAGATGCAGACATCCACAAAGAAACAAAAATCGCCTTTAATATTTTCATCATAAATCTCTATTAACCTATTTATTTTTTCTTTTAAGCTGAAGTTTTTCAACGGCCTCAGGGTCATTTTTTATGTTTTTCCATGCGTTCAAGGCAAATGCCAGGAAGACAGACATAAAGAAAGCGGCAAAAGTAATGATGATACAGAGTTTACCCCGGCTTGGGCCAGACTTCATGTCAGGAACTTCAGGACGGGCAAGAATCTGGAAAACAGGAGTCTCGCTCTGCATCTGAACCTTCAGAAGCTCGTACTGAGTCTTTAACTGGGTATAAACCTGCTTTTGTGCATCAAGCTCAAGCTGCAGCTTTGCAGAACCGGTAGTAATCGAAGGAATATCCCATGCGCTGCTTCCATAGCCTACACTGGCGCCAAGTTTTTTAACCTCACGCTCAATACGCAGGATTTCATTGTAGCTTGACTGGATATTTCGCTCGAGATTTTCCTTTTGGATTTTATTATTGTCCAGGCCAAGTTCATCAAATTTTTTGCTCATCCAGTCCACTACGAAATTTACGACTGACTGGGCAAAAACCGGGTCAATGTCAGTAAATGAAACCGTAAAGACTCCGCTGTCGGTATCAGAGCTGGCCTTGAGGACCTGCTTTAAGGCTTTACGGCTGCTTGCACGAACATGCTCTTCAATTTTATATTTTTCGATAAGTTTGAATTCATCAGTAACGGCATCAAGAAGGGCATCAGAAGTAATAAGATAATTGGCAAGGTTTGAATTTGTAGCTCCACCGCCAACGCTCACACCCATAAGGCTGGCCATTCCGCCAAGACCTGAAGATGACAGGGCCGCAGAAAGACCGCCGCCACCAGAAGAACTTTCTTTTATAAGCATTTCTGCCTTTGGAGTATAAACATTCGGCAGGGGTGATTTTTCCGGGTCCATTTTTATAGATAAAACTGCAAAAATTACAGAACCAATAGCCGCCAGCAAAGAGATTATGATAATCATCCATTTATAATGGAGAAGCACGGCAAACAAATCAATCAAAGAAATTTCGTCTTCTTCCTGAATTTGTGTATTTTCTTCCATAAGAGAACAAAACCCCAATCTAAAATTTTATCAGTTACTTTACCAAATAATTAAAACCATTGCAAGGAAAAAGGTTTCATCGAATTTTATGCAATTTCAAAAAAAACACCATTAAATTTTTATTTTGAATTCCGATAATTAAGTATCAGATAAAAAAGCGTACAACGCCAAACAATGGAGTAAAAATATGGTAAGAAGTCTTTGGACAGCAGCTACAGGCATGAACGGTCAGCAGCAGAATCTCGACACGATTTCAAACAACCTCTCGAATGTAAACACAACTGGATTCAAACAGCAGCGTGTTGAGTTCGAAGATCTTATCTATCAGAACGTGAAGCTGGCAGGAACACCTGCAACAGAAGATACAGTCACCCCGGTAGGAATCCAGCAGGGTGCAGGTACTAAAGTTGCGGCAACACAGCGCATCTTCACACAGGGCTCCCTTCAGGCTACAGGCGTTGACACTGATGTTGCAGTCGTCGGTGACGGATTCTTCCGCGTAATGCAGTACGACGGAAGCTACGCATATACACGCGACGGCTCATTCAAAATCGACATGAACGGCCAGCTCGTAAATTCAAACGGACTGCGCGTTCAGCCGGAAGTCATCATGCCGGAAGGATATGACATCCACACTCTTGCAATCGATGACACAGGCCGCGTTTCAGTAAAGATTTTCGGTCAGGACGATCCTGTTGACGTTGCCCAGCTTGAGCTTTACCGCTTTCCTAACAATGCAGGTCTTGAGGCAGTCGGTGACAACCTTTACAAAGTCACAAACGCTTCAGGCGAGGCAATTGCAGGCCGACCGGGCTTCGAGGGATTCGGCGTTACAAAGCACAAGTTCGTCGAAATGTCGAATGTTTCTGTTGTAAACGAAATGGTTCAGATGATTGTCGCTCAGCGCGCATACGAGTTCAACTCAAAGGCAATCCAGACAACAGACTCAATGCTTTCAACAGCAGTTAACTTGAAACGATAGGAATTAGGGGATTTTTATGACAATCGGCGGTATTTCAGCAATTACTAAAGGCGAAGGTGCTTCTCTCAGCGCAAAGATTTCTTCTGAAAAGGGAAAATTTGATGCTCTTGTAAACGAGGCAAAATCTCTCGCTAAGAATGAAAACGCCGGTGTCGGTAAAAATCTTTCTTCCTCACAGGTTTCTTATGACGGCCGCATTAACGGTGACTGGACTTCAGGATTTTCTGGCAGCTTCATGGCAGAAAGCGACAAGCATGCCCTTCCTCAGGGAGCAGCCGCAAATCAGGCAAATCCTCACGTTCAGCCAAAAGAAATCGACCGCACTTCAAAACTCTACGAAAAATCACTTGAAATGGAATCTTACGTCGTCAAAATGATGCTTTCTTCAATGAGAAAGACAGTCATGAAGGCAGATTCCCAGTCAAACTACGCAAAAGACATGTACGAGGACATGCTCTACGACGAATACGCAACAATGATGACGAAAAATGCGGGATTCGGCCTTGCAGATCAGATGTACCTGCAGCTTTCACAGGGCGGTCTTGAGGCTTAGGCCCAGGCCTCCATTCGGCGGATTTATCAGATTTCTTTTATCTTTAGGACTTCTTTCTTCTGTTCTTTTTTGGAACGATAATCGAATAATTTATAGTTTTTTCAATTTCCTTGCCGGCTTCAAGCTCTACGTTCCAGCAGAGTGAGGCTACGAATGCGTTGCCGGAAATTGTCGGTGCATCGCTTGATGATGACGGACGGCGGAAAATAATTGGCATGCAGACCATATCGCACATTTCATTGGGCTCATAGACAAAGGAAATATCGTTTGAAGTGTCCGTTATCTGAACATAAGAGACTTTTTTGGCAGAACGGGCAGAATCCCTGGCATCAATTTCACTTTTTTCTTCGTTTGCAATGACTTCAACCTTGTAGGAATTTGCCTTGACCGAAGAAAAATCCGTCTGGGCATAATTGGACTCGGTGACAAACACTCCCTTAATGTCAAAGGGACTTTCATTTTTAAGAATATACTGAATCGCAAAGCCGTTTGAGTTGGCTATATATTTTTTGACCAGAGTGACGCAGGCCTGAATCGGTGAGAATTTGCCTGAGCCTGAAAGCTTGATTTCGTGGCGGTGGGCGTCAAAATCCAGCTGCCTGAATAAAGTCTGGGAGAAGATTCCGCTGCCTGTAGGGGTGCCCTTTTTGTAATCAGAAAATTCATCAACTGAGAAAAGATGGTCTACAAACAGTCCGCGGTGGTATTTATCTTCGAATTTGTCGAACTGCTTGATTCGCCTTGGGGAGTCGGCATAGTTTCCTGTGTTGTGGATTATGTCAAGTTCCGTGAGCTGGGCCCCTTTTAGTGAAAGGCAGGCCGTGTACTGCTTCATGGCACAGATATACTCGTTGAAGCCGTCGCCGTTGTAGTCATAATTTGAAACAGATTCCTTAAATCCGTCCTTTACAGCCTCACGGACAAGTTTTTCGGCCTCGGTAAGGTTCCGGTAGGCGTGCTGCCTCATTGCGTTGTTTGCAAAAACACCGTCAGGGTCGCAGACATAGCCTTCGCCATTCTGGGCAATCCAAAGCTTTTCACGGGCAATCTTTTTGCGGGCCTTGTCCCCCTTGCACTGATTTATGAGCAGGGAGATGTAAAGCATCCGGTTATAAAGGGCCTTGTTCTGCTTGTAAGTGAGAAGGAAATCAAAAATCGTAGGCTGAGAAGAATTGGAAACACTCACCTCTTCATAGGCCTTTTTTGCCCATTTGGCAACATCAGACTGAATTCCTGCAGGAATATAGGAAGGAATTCTTGTCTGCTCGCGGTGAAGATACTCTGATGGAATTGTGATTTTTATTGAATCAGCAAAAAATTCTTCGGCGGTAGAAAACAACTTGTCCAGCCACTTTGTATCGTAAAGCCTTTTGAATTGATTTTCATCAATTTTTATAGCGACAACGCGTTCATCAGTAAAGGAAGAATATGCGTCGTCTTTTGTGAGGTAATTGACTGTATCAAAGAGATTGCGCAGATACTCACGAGGAGCAATAAGGGTATTCGGAATGAATTCGCGGTTAACAGAAAGAACATTGAGGCTTTTGCCCTGCTCCGTCACAATTAATGGAAGGTAAAAGTGCTTTTCTTTGGGAATCAGGGAGCTGTCAAGGAGCACATATTCCATTCCGCAGGACTGAATGCAGGGAATAAGGGAATTGTCCCAGATTGAATTGAAAACAGTCATGCCGCGTGGGCGTTTTCCAATGCTACTTCTGAGCTCACTAGTCATTAAATCGATTTGGCCCGTTCTGTCCTGGGGAAAAAGCAAGGGAAAAACAGGATTATAATAGCCGCCGCCCAAAACTTCGGCCTGCTTGCGGCTTGTCAGCTTGGAAAGGAGCTGGGTAAATTCAGAGTGTTCGCGGTCAATCCATGAAACTAAAGGACCGGAAAGATAAACGGAAAAACGGCTCTTCTGCCTTTCAAGTAAAAAAGAAACAATATTTTTGTAATAATCCTGGTACTTTTTCTCAAATTCTTCATTTTGAGACAAGGCGGATGCGGCCCCAGTTACATAAAAACAGACATTTAAAATTTTCATATGGCTAATATTTAAATATTATCCCCGCACCCTAAGTATAAGTCTATAACATGCTGCCCAAAATTTAAAGCCTTTTGTTAAGGATTCTTCGGATTTTTTTTCATATTCAACCAGAGAAATGATGTTTTCCGGACAAAAATCAATGCATTTACCGCAGCCGTTGCACATATCCGATATTTTTGCGCATCCATCCTGAATAGAAATGGCTTCCTGTGGACAAACCTTTACGCAGTCACCAAATCCTATGCAGATTTTTGGATTCTTGTACTCTGAACTGTAGGCATCATGGAAAAGTCGGCAGTTTTTTTCGCCCTTATAAATCATGCGCCTCTGATCTTCTGTGTGGGTAATTTTTTCAACAACAGCCTTCTTTGTAAAATCCGGCTTAACGAAATCATAAATATCTTCATCAGAAAACTGAAGTTCTGAGGCAAGGGAATCTGTAATTCCTTCGTATTTGACCCTCAGGGCAGGAATGAAGAAGCAGAAAATGTAAAAAATAACGGCCGTGATGATAAGAAGCATCAGAAAAAGGAAAAATAAAGAAAGGATCATTTTGCTCCCCCATCAAGATAGAGATTAAACCATGAGACATTGAAGCCGCAGATGGCAATCATAATGAATGCAAGGCAAACCAAAAGGACGCAGTAGGTCTTGAGTCCGCCTTCAACGGTATAAAAACTTACCCTCTGCCTTACACAGTGGAAAATAATTACCATAAAGTAGAAGGAAATAATACAGAGACCAGAAATAACGACGGCAGCTCCCAAGGAATTGCCCTCGCTCAGTCCCAAAAATACGCTCAAAAGAGGAATTGAAAAATCAACTGGCGACTGACGGATTCCGATTCCGATGAAGATTTCGATAAAAGTCGAAAAAAGGATGAAAAGCAAAGTCGCGATAAAAGGATAAATTTCCGTGAGCTGAACGGGAACCAAAAGCCAGTTTACAAGAAGAAATGATACGGCCGTAGTCGAAGTGGCAGAAAAAAGAGACTTTACGCAGGTCAAAGAAGACGAAGAAAAATTGTCAGAATGAGAAATTGACTTATTGAGGCCGATTCCGTAAAAAAGAACGGCAGAAGCTGAAAGAAGATAATAAATTATCAGGGAAAGCATTTACTTTACCTCCTGTTTTACGGGAGAGTTCAAGAAAATATTGATTTTTTTGGCAACAAAAATGTAGAGGGCCAAAAGAAGTGCCATAAAGCAAAGACTGCCAGGAATTGTCGCAAGGAAAACGCCGGCCCCAGTTCCGGAAGGATTGTAAGGCAGCTGAATTACCACAATCTTTTTCCAGCCCGGGAAAGTGATTGTGGCATAGCCTAAAATGTCACGGATAAAGAAAAAGAAAAGTAAAAAAAGTGACATCACGCAGGATTTTTTCATTGTTGCAGCAATGTGAGCCTTTACTCCTTGCTCATAATTGAGGAAGAAAAATTCGATTATGACCGAAGCCAATGTAGGCAGGAAAATACAATAGCTTAAAGTGAGGGCCGCAATCGGGCAGAAAATTATAAGAAGCTGCTTGTACAAAATGCCGAGGGCAATGATTGTAAGCGAAAGCAGGGCGTTGCGCATATTTGAAAGATTCATGCGGTGAATTGCATGGAAAATCATTGTTGAGACGGCCATCTGGAGATTGAAAAGAAGGATAAGGATTATTGCATAGGCAAACCTTCCCGGAACAGGAATCAGCATTGCGAGATTTGTCGCTATGTAAAAATATATTTTTTTGCGCTCAGACATTTTTACCTCAGTTAGAATTAGTTTTAGAGATGATTTTTGGAATCATGTCTTCCCAATAATTCATCACGCTGTTTGAAATTTGTTTGCCGACCGTGTCGGAAGCCTTTCCGTTGTCCACTGCATAGCCTGCAAATTTTACGCCTGTGTTTTCATTGTAAACAAAAACGGCAGGAACAGGCCCCAGAATAGAAGGAATTCTGACGATTATGCCGTAATATTTTTGATTCTTGCGGTCATCCTTTTTGAGCAGGGAATAGACGGCAGTGCTTGTCGAAAGCGTAGAATCAAGCTCGATATACTTTCCGACCGTGTACTGGGCTTCAGGATATGAATCGAGGACATTCTGAACTTCAAGTGCCAGCCCAGACTTCCAGGAATTTCTTGCCAGCAGGGTAAACAAAACCAGCAGCATGCACATTCCGAAAATCATGCCGAAAAAAATCGAGAAAAGCTTAAGTATTTTTTTTGTTTCATTGTCAAGCCGGAATTTACGCATCGTTACCCTCCTTTACTGCCTTTACCTGCTGCAGGAGAACAGAATTCGTAAACTCCTTCAGGAAGTGATTCTCAACGCTCTGAATGAAGAGGGAAAGAATGTTTGTAATAAGAATGATGAAGGCAAATCCCGCCGGTGAAAGCCCGATTCCAAGGATGAAGAATGCCAGGATACCGGCAAAAAGACCGTAGAGGAATTTTCCCCTGTTTGTAAAAGGCGTCGTTCCATGCCACTGAAGCAAAAAGAAGGTGCAGAAAAGGGTTCCGCTCGAAAGCAGGGCAAGAATCACGTCTCCCTGGAAAATGCTTCCGTCATAGAAGAAGGGAGCCGCAACCTTAACAAGAATTCCGTAAGTAAAAATAAAGACAGTCGGAATAATCGGATTGAGGACGTCTGTTCCAAGGAGAATGATTGAAGAAACTATGGTCAGAAGATTGAACCTGAAGGCCGGAATGCTTGCATGAGAATCCCAGAGAAGTGAAAAATATCCTTCTGGAATTGAAACGCCGAAGAGACTGAAAAGCCGCCTGTTCAAGAAATTGGTAACGGTTACGTCAAAAGAATTGAGGGGGAAAGTGCCGTTCTGAATCAAAATAAGGGCAATGTTCTTTGACTGGAAAGCTGTTCCCGGAAGCTCAATGGCTGGGAAAAATCTTACGCCGATAATCCAGCAGATTGCGGCCGTAATTGCAGCGGGATTAATCCATGAATTGGCAAATCCGCCGAGTGTATGCTTGTTGATGAACAAAACGAAAAAAGCGATGAAAAAGACTGCAAGGGGCGGAAAATTAGCGGGCAATAAAAGACCAATTACAAGGCCGCGGATTGTACTTGCAATAATCACGAAAAGATTCTTGTAATTCTGATTTTTATTGAGGAATTCTGCCGCATAAGATGCCAGAAGAGAAGCCAGAAGAATAAGAAGGGAGTCAAAACTTTTCGTTACAAAAAGCATGGCTACCTGGCAAAGCAGGAGAGAAAGAACAATATAGGCCTCAGTCCGCACCGAGGGACGAAGATAAGTGAAAGGCCCCAGAAAAATTGATTTATACAAGCTTTCTTTATTCTTCATGGTATGAATCCTTCAAAATTGAGATTGTCTGACTGAGCGGAAGACGCGACGTACAAACAGCATTGCACAAACCGCATTCCGTGCAAAGGACGGCTGACTTATAGGCATCCTTGTCGCTGGCACAGGCAGTTTCAAGGCTCTGCAAGTGGGCTACCCTGTAAAGATTGCCCGGCCACAAGTGAACAGGACAGATTTTACGGCAGTTTCCGCAGCGGACGCAATTGTCAGCTGTCTGGGTATGAATCTGGCCGACCGGAACAAATTCTATTGATTTTACCCAGCGGCTGACCGGAATATCAAGACTGGAAACGGCTCTTCCAGAAACAATTCCGTTTATGATGATTTTAGAAAGTTTTCTCTTGAAGCCGCCGCACTGTTCAACGATATTGCGCAGGGGAGTACCAATCCGCACATTGAGCAGGGCTGCTGAATTGAGGCAGTCCCCTGTGACATGAACGAAATTGCTTACGACTGGCTTTCTGAGGACGATTGCATTGTAAACGTTTAGGGCCGTTACGCTGTCAAAAAAGAGGTCCTTTTTGCCCAGCTTTGAGAAAAAGTCGCTTTTATAAGTTTTTTTGACGCTTCTTGTGATGTCGTGCATTGTTCCGGCCGGATATTTTCGGGTATCAATTCCAACTGCAAAAACTTCGAGGTCTGAATCAAAAATCCGGGCCTTTTTTTCTGAATTGAGGATCGAATCAATGTCGCTTTTTAAATTGTCAGCGTCGGTTGAGGAATATGCAAGGACGAGGCTTGAAACACGGAATGCATGAGCAAGGATCGCAGCTCCCTCAAGAATATTTGTAAGATATTTTTTTGACAAGAAAGACTCTGTAATGCAGCTTGGCTCCGAGTCGAAAAGCCTTAAAACCGCAATGCTGCTTTTGGGCGTATAAATTTCTTTTATCTGAGTATAGACGGGAGTTGGCTTTGCAAATGTATTGATGACGCCAGCTTCGCGGATAAGATAATTGAGGGTAGCCGCATCGTATGACTTCCATTCCTGGGGAATGAGTTTTTTGCCGAGAAATGAAAAAGCGCCGTCCAAATTGACAAAAGCACTCAGGCCCTGCTTTCCGTTGCTGTACTGAGTCTGGGCAATTTTAGTGACGATTCCCGGAACTGATGAGTGAATGTAAAGTCCGCGGGATTTTGCGATTACATCACCCTCCCTCACCCTGCTTCCTTCAAGAACAAGGATTTCAGCCATATCACTATCATCTTCGGCAATAGGAATAACGGCAACTTTAGGCAAGAAGCCGTTTACAGCTGAGGAAATCATGTTTTTATCTACAGATATAAAATTAGATGCTGAGACCATAGCGTTTTCTTCCTAAAATATAATAGATTCCCAGTGAAAAAGGAATTGCAATAAAAATCAAAAGCAAAAGTATTCCAAATCGTTCCGAAGAAGATGACGAGGCTCCCTTTGCATAACCGAAATTCGCATTTTTACCCTGCTTAAGCATCATTTTTTCAAGGGCAGGATAATCGAGGCTGTCGACGGCCTTATAGACTGATTCGCGGAAATCGCTGTTGAAGACAAAAGCCGGATTTTCTACGCTCTGAATTTTACCGTCCACGTTCTGATAATCAGTAATTAAAACAGCATCACCTTCGTTTGGAAGCTCAGAGACCTTTTCTCCGATTTTGCGGTATGGAAAAGTAACCGTGTTCCAGCTCCAGTTGACGAAATCCTTCATTTGAACCAGTTCTGAGTCAGAAGAATTTACGGGAGCTGGAAGAGACGGCATTGAAGCGGATGCGGAAAAATCAGAGACGTTGCCGGAAAGCTTAAAGGCAAGAAGAATCAAGAGCAATGAAAGCAAAAGACCGCCGAGAAGACGGATGCCGAGACGACCGACAAGAGGAATCATCCTTGAAGAGCGAATATAGACCGGCTGAAAAGAATACGCGGCATTTTTATTGTCTTCGCGCAGGTGATAAATCTGAACAAGCGCAGCGGAAGCCAGAAATGAGGCAATATAAAAAATTGAATTGACCGGCGAAGAAATCAGCATCACGAGAACGGGAGAAAGAGCCATGAGCAGGATAAAGGGCGAATTCAAGGTAGTCTTGATAAAATTCTTGCGGCCCCAGATTCTGTGGAAAAGAAAGAAGGCAAAAAGATAGAGGGAAACAGCGGCTGAAACCGTAAAAAGAGGCCGGCAAAAGGCAAATATAAGGAAGAAAAGACTTCCGCAGGCAAAAAGAACTTTATTCCGTGAAAAATAAAGCAAGAGGCCAAAGAAAAAAAGAGCAATTAAGGGTGACAGCCAGGGAAAGGAAGATTTACCGTCGCTGCCGGCAGAAGTGCCCTGAAAGGCAGAAAGTTCCCGGATTCCGCTTTCAAGCTGGGACAATTGATTTTCTGGAATATAAAAAACCTTGGCCCGGTGCATTTTGTCCATGAAAAAGTCAGCCCGCCTGTAAAGATATGAATCAGGAGACTGAACCTGAACCGGAGCAAGCTGAGAAAAAACCGGGAGACGCTGATTTCCATATGAAATTACAGATGAACAGCCGTTTTTTTCGAGGACGGCGAGAATGTCATTTTCGGTCAAATCCTGGCTGTAAACGTAAAGCATGCGCCAGCCCTTCCAGAACTGACTTACAGGAACGCTCCTAAAATTAAGCAGGGTGAAAAATACCGTGAGAACGACCGCAAATGGAATAATCTTTTTTAAATCAAACTTCATTAGTCAATAACCAGGTTTATAAAACACAAAAGGCAATTCCGATGAAAAATCCCAAAAGGCTTCCGACAAAAGCTTCCATTGGAGAATGACCGTTCACTTCCTTGAGCCTGTTGAATTCTTTATAAAAGCCCTGAGACCTTAAGATTTCACCGATTTCGTTAAGACGACGCGCCTGCATTCCGTTTGCCCTTCTTACTCCGACCGCATCACGAATCGTGACAAGGAAAAAGACCAGGGAAAGGATGAATACATCAGAATCAACGCCAGAACGATAGCCGATTGTTGTACAGAGACATGCTGTTATCGAAGAATGACTTGACGGCATGCTGCCAGTCCGCCAGAAAAGAAGCTCAAAGAGCTCTGCCAGACTATGAACATTGCCAGAAAAAAGCTTGATTATAGTTTTTATGAATTGCGCACACAGCCAGCTTGACACGCAAGCCAAAAACACCGGGCTGCCAAACAAAACCTGTAACTGCGCTCCTGCATTCGATAACATGGATTTATTCTATCAGTCTGATTTAGTTTCGTCTACAATTTTGTCACTCAAGAAACGCTCATCTTCTTCCCTGATTGAAGAAAACTTTGCGCAGGCACAGAGACGGTTGCACTCATAATTCTCGAACATTTCATCAACGATACAAGTCAGATAAACCTTGCGCTCCTTTATCGGGCCCGCAATCGGGAAGCGGAGAAGAAGGGCGTACTCACAGCCCTGGGTCAAAGACATGTCGGTCTTTTTGGCGGCAAAAACAATCCTCCGGGAATCAAGATAAATCACTTTCGGGGCATGAATCCGGTCAGCAATGGACTCGACCTGCTCTGATTTTTTTTCGGAAAGATAGCGGTCAACGATTTTTTTAAAGTCACTTCTTACGAAAAGAGGAAAACGCTCATCAAAATCACAGTGGATGTCGATTTTCTGGCCGCTTTTTGAGCCGTTTTTATAGAAGAGGACGACCGCAAATCCTGATTTTTCCTGACTTTTTTTATCAGGAACCTTAGAAATGACGGAAGGAATGACAAGGGCAAAACCGGCCGACACCCGCTGAACCTTAGTTACAAAATAAAGGGCCAGCTTATTGAAATAAAACTGAACCTTAACCGTCTGCCCCAAAAAAACAGAGGCTGACTCAGGAACGTTTTTGAGAAGGATAATTCCCTGATTGAGGACTTTCAGCTGCTCGGCCCGCAGGGCGACAGGAAAAATGGCTGAAATTGGCGCGGAATCTGAAGGAGCTGAAGATTCTTCCTTAATAAGAGTGAGTGTGACGGGAGCATTTCCGTCCATCAGATATTCGAGAACGAGCTGCCTTTCAATACCAGTGAGCTCAGATTTTTCCATTAGAAAATCTCCCAGTCAGTGATTTGAACCTGATCGATTTTCCAGCTTCCAGAGTTTTCCATACAGAAGACTGAAAGTGTGAGAGTGGCTTTGTCAGAGAAAAATTTAACAGGAACTTCGTAGCAGACACCATCAAGGAATGGCTGACCAAAAAAGTATGAAGTGAAATAAAGTTTTTCCTCGACTTTTTTTTCGGCTTGAGCTGACTCGGGATTTTCTGACTCTTCTTTGTCTTTTGCCTCTCCTTCTGCATTTTCACTGACAGGAGTTTTTTCTTCGGCTCCGGCCTCTTTTTCAGCAGGCTCTTCAACCTTGTTGAGTTCGAAACATTCGCCAAAGATTTTATTGAAGTCAGAATAGAAAAGTGCCAGAGAATAAAGACAGTCTTTTGCCATGAAGGAATCTGCCGGCTTGTTTTTTGACACTGAGTCAGAAAAAGACGCCAGCATTTCCCTGAGTGGTTTTGAAATCAGCGTGGTGTCAAGGGAGCCGAAAGAGCCCAGAACCGGGAAGACTTTTTTTGAAAAAGACTCCTTGCTTGCAAGGACTGCCAGCGGAGAAAGATTTATGCGCGGAGAAACGCCTGGAACGGCTGAAATGTTTGCGGTAAGGCGGTCAAGCTCAACTGCCTCTGTCCAGATTGTGGATTCGTAGAGACTGTTGGCCGTGTAGCGCAAGGTTGGAGTTTCATCCTCGACAGAATTTTCCTGATCGTTATTTGAGCAGGAAAGGAATGTAAAAGTCAAAAGAGAAAAAAGAAATAAAACTGCAGAAACTTTTTTATTATTCATAAACGTTTCTATATAGTATAGCACAAGAGAAATTAAAGGTATATAATGTGAGCAAATTTTTAATTTAAATTAAGAGGTACACTCATGGCTCTAACTCTTGCCGAAAAAATCTTGCAGGAACACATTGTTCCAGAAGCATGCCCGAACATCGATTTCAAAAAAGGCACTCCTATCCCGCGCGGAGAGGACATCGCAATCCACATCGACCAGACACTGACACAGGACGCCACAGGTACAATGGCTTACCTTCAGTTCGAGACAATCGGAATTCCACGGGTCAAGACAGAGCTTTCAGTTTCATACATCGACCACAACACCTTGCAGACTGACTTCAAAAACATGGACGACCACCGTTATCTTCAGTCAGTTGCGGCAAAATACGGTCTTTACTTCTCTCGTCCGGGTAACGGCATCTGCCACCAGGTTCACCTTGAATCATTCGGAAAGCCGGGCAAAACACTGCTTGGTTCTGACAGCCACACACCAACAGGCGGCGGAATCGGCATGATTGCAATCGGTGCCGGCGGTTTGGACGTAGCTGTCGCAATGGGTGGCGGCGCATTCCACACTCCGATGCCAAAAATTTTCGGCGTTAAGCTCACAGGCAAGCTCAAGAAAGGCGTAGGCGCAAAGGACATCATCCTTGAAGTTCTCCGCCGTGAGACAGTTAAGGGCGGAACAGGCGCAATCTACGAATATTTCGGCGAGGGCGTTGAAAAGCTCACAGTTCCTCAGCGCGCTACAATCACAAACATGGGCGCAGAACTTGGCGCAACATGCTCAATCTTCCCTTCAGACGCATCTACAAAGCGCTTCCTCGAGTCAATGGGCCGCGGCTCAGACTGGAGCGAGCAGAAGGCAGACGAGGGAGCTGAATACGACAAGCTCATCGAAATCAACCTCGACGAACTTCACGCACTTGCAGCCTGCCCACACAACCCTGACGTAATCGATTCTGTAAAGAACCTCGCAGGCAAAAAAGTCACTCAGGTCGTAATCGGTTCCTGCACAAACTCTTCACTCGACGACCTTGAATCTGTTGCCGCAATCGTAAAAGGAAAACACATCGCGCCGGGAGTAGAAGCCGGAATCGCACCTGGAAGCCGCACAACCCTTCTCATGGCTTCAAAGGCAGGAATCCTTGAGGACTTGATCGAAGCAGGCTTCCGAATCCTCGAATCAGCATGTGGTCCTTGTATCGGTCAGGGCTTTGCTCCAAACTCAGAAGGAGTCACCCTCCGAACATTCAACCGAAACTTTAAGGGCCGATCTGGAACAGCAGACGCAAACGTATACCTCGTTTCACCTGAGACAGCAGCAGCAGCAGCAGTAACAGGAGTCTTTACAGAGGCAGAAACTTTGAGCTACGAAGACCCGGCTTACAAGACAGGCGTTCGAATCTCAATGCTCGACGGAAATGACCCACGCCTTTCAAGCCCGATGGTATTGAACTGCGCTACAAACCGCGCAATGGTAATCCCGCCGCTTCCTGAAAGCGAGGCTAGCAAAGTTGAAATCCTTCGCGGACCAAACATCAAGCCTTGTCCTGCATGCCGTGAATACAAGTCAAACCTTTCTCTCCCTGTCCGATTGAAGGCAAGCGACAACGTATCAACAGACGACATCATGCCGGCTGGAGCAAAGGTTCTTCCTCTCCGCTCAAATATTCCAGAGATTTCAAAGTTCACCCTCACCCGTCTCGACGAAACTTTCTACACACGTTCAGAAGAAGCAAAATTTGCTGACTGCTGTGTAGTCGGTGGAGAAAACTACGGACAGGGGTCAAGCCGCGAGCACGCAGCATTGGGACCTATGTATCTTGGCGTAAGGGCCGTAATCACAAAGAGTTTTGCCCGAATTCATAAAGCAAACTTAATAAATTACGGAATTATTCCAATGACATTTGCAAATTCTCAAGACTATGATAAAATAAAACAAGGGGATACGCTGGAACTCAGAAATTTGGACGATTCCCTCAAAAACCACAAGCCGTTTAAAGTCCTTATCAACGGCACAACCGAGATTGAATGCGTGAACGATATTGCTGCTCGTTCTGCACAAATCATTATGGCTGGCGGTTTGGCTGCATACACCCGAAAGGGCGGAAACTAAGTAGTACAAAAAAAGGAGGAGTAATTTATGAACGTACACAACATGATGGAGGACCTTGTTACCGCAGAAGTCAATGCACTCTACGATCAGGTAAAACAGGCAAATTCCCCCTGGCTCACATGTGATTGCAAAAACTGCAGGCTGGACACAATAAGCTACGTGCTCAACAGAATCCCGCCAAAATATGTAGTTTCAGGCAGAGGTGTTACTCACTCAAATGAAATTTTTGCTGATCATCAGCTGATTGCAGATATCAGTGCTGTGGCTATGGACGGCATCAGGATTATTTCATCAACAAAGAGGCCCTTCCATACTCTTCCACGCGAAGATTGTGAAGTTCATAAAGAAGAAAATCCTCACTACAACTTCCCTACTTTTGCAGGAACGATTCTCGACGGAAGCACTTTCGAGCCGATTTCCGGTGCCCGAATCCTTTTGAAACTCGATGGAAAGCCGGTAGACATGGTTGATATGACCTGGGCTAACCCGACTCAGACCTTCCTGAGCACAAAGGGTGCTTTCACATTCTGGGCAAAGTCAATTCCTGCAGAAAAGACTGGAGAAAGCCGCAAATTTGAGTTCGAAATTGAGGTAGACGTTGAGGGATACGAAAAAACTTACAACTATTTTGAATTACCTATCATCAGCGATCCTACAGTCAAAACAGAGCTCAATACAGCATGTTCTGTAAAAATCCGCGACATAGTTCTCTTTAAGCGCGAGATTTTTGACGAGGACAAAAAAGAAGAAAAATCGGAAAAATAAGGATTTTTTCCAAAGAAAGGGCTTTTGCCTATTGACACAAGTCCTTTCTTTGGATATTATATTATCATTCTTTGGGCAGTTAGCTCAGTTGGTAGAGCCCCTGGTTTACACCCAGGTTGTCGGGAGTTCGAGTCTCTCACTGCCCACACTTTTAAGACTTAGGTTTCCACCTGAGTCTTTTTTATTTTAAATCCCTCAGGCACAAAAAAAAAAAGACCTTCGGAGCAAGTCCGAAGGTGACATATTTTCCAAGCTATTTGCCTTATCTAAGGGATTCGATATTAAGTGAGCCGCCTTTTACAAAAGGAAGGACGTTTTCACAGCGGGCAATTCTTGTTCGGACGAAGACAGGTCCTTTTACAGAGAAAGCCTTTTTCTCCCAGTCAGGATCTGCATCAGCATCAATAGCCTTAATTCCAAAGCCCTCGGCGATTTTAAGCAAATCTGGATTTGAGGCGAAAGTGCTTGCTGAATAATGCTTGTTGAAAAGATATTCCTGCTGCTGGCGGACCATGCCCAAAGCTCCGTTTTCAAGAACGATAACCGTTACATTGAGCTTGTTTTCGGCCATCGTAGCAAGTTCCTGAATGTTCATGAGGATTGATCCGTCACCGGAAATACAGATAATCCGCTTTTCAGGCTCAGCAAAAGCCGCTCCGAGAGCCGTAGGTAATCCGAATCCCATTGTACCCAGAGAACCTGATGTAAGGAACTGGCGCGGGCGCTGAACGTCAAAATACTGGGCAGCCCACATCTGGTGCTGGCCGACATCAGTTGTAACGATGATATCATCGCCAGAAGGAAGATTCTGAATGAATTCGCGAGGATTCCGGAAGTTTGCTCCGTCCTTTTTACCGCAAGTTTTTGCACCACAGCAGTCTGCGGCATTGCAACTCATTTCAAGCTCGATTTTTTCCTGCTTTTTGAGTTCTACGCAAGCCTTGAGCCACTGTGCGCGCTCGTTTTTATTTTCTGACAAATCAGCATTCTTGAGGGCGGAATTGATTTTTTCAAAGGCTTCCGCCGTATCAGAAACAAAGCTGATGCTGCTGGACAAGATTTTGTTGATTTCAGCGGCATCGATATCAATATGAATGATTTTAGCGTTGGGACAGAATCCGTTTGGAACGCCAGCGGCACGGTCATCAAAACGAGAGCCAGCCGCAATTACGAGATCGCTTTCATAAGCCGCCTTACCTGAAACAAAAGTTCCGTGCATGCCGACCATGCCAAGGAAAGACGGAGAGTCACGGCGGACAACGCCCAGGCCCATAAGGCTTGAAATAACCGGGATATCGTAAACTTTGAGGAATTCGCGGATGCGCTCGCTGGCTTTTGGAGAATTACAACCACCACCGATATAAAGGACTGGCTTTTTAGCCTTTGAAAGCAGGCTGACAATATTATCGATTACAGCAGGAAGGTCTTCTGCCTTTGTTTTGTTGCGGACTGAGTGAGAAAGATATTCGTCATAAATCCGCTTAAAAGAAGTGTCAAAATCCTCAGGAACCTCACAAAGCTCAGTCTGAACGTTTCGAGGAACATCGATAAGGACAGGACCAGGCCTTCCGCTCTCTGCAATGGCAAAAGCAAGGGGAACGGCTGTAAGAAGCTCCTTTGCGCTCTTTACCATGACAGAATGTTTTGTAATCGGGAAAGAAAGGCCGAAAGTGTCAGCTTCCTGAAAGGCGTCAGTGCCGATAAGATTTGTGTTTACCTGGCCGGTGAATGCAACAAGCGGAATTGAATCAGAGCGGGCATCAGCAACGGCTGTGAGAAGGTTCATTGCCCCCGGACCGCTGGTTGCCATACAGACGGCTGCCTTGCCTGTAACGCGGGCGACTCCCTGAGCCATAAAGCCTGCGGCCTGCTCCTGACGGACAAGAACATGCTTGAAATTTGAAACAAAAAGTTCGTTGTAAAGGGGAAGAATCATTCCGCCAGGAAGACCAAAGGCGACGTTTATTCCGTTCTGCCGCAAGAGATTTATTATAATCTGGGAACCGGTCAACTGAGCCATAAAAGCCTTCCTTATTTTATGAAAATGTATTTAAAACAAAAAAAGTTGGCAGCTCTCTACTTTCCCCCATCTCGGAGTATCATCGACGCAGAGGTGCTTGACTTCCGTGTTCGGAACGGGAACGGGTATGACCACCTCACTATGACCACCAACGAATAATATATTATAAAAAAGACTAAAAAGTGTCAATAGATTTCAGGCGATTTAACACTCTTTATTATTTATGAATGTCGAGGTTGCGCTTGTTCCATGTTGACGGATTGTAAAGCTCAAGCTCGGTGATTTCCTTCCAGCGGTATTTGGGGAATGTCGGCGGGAAAAGCGGCTTGGGAGCCGGATGCCTACGCTTGTTGTTTTCTCCAACTGAATCGAGGAAATAGGCAGAAGTTTCCAGTGCGGTCCGGTCCTCACCCTCCGGGACTTTTACCAGATAAGGCTCTCCAAATGCTACAATTCCGCCGTCAGAATCATAGGCTGCGTTTTTGTCAAATTTCGTTGATTTCTGGATATTGCGGATTTTGCTACTTCTGCCTGTCGTACACTGGTAGACAGAGCTTCCGATCCGAAGATATTTGTCCACAGAAAAGACCTTGTCACCGTCAGTAAAGCTTGCCTTGGCGTAGGAATAATCCATCTCGGAAAGCCAGTAGCGGATTCGGTATACTTCGCCCTCGCCGCCCATGAAATATGAAATAACTTCCTTTTTGAAAATCGGACTTGAAATCATGATTCCGTTTGCATTTGAAGCGGCACGATAAAATCCGTCTGAATCAGATTTTTCCGAAAGTTCCCCGCCCTTCCTTAAATCCGTTACCTGGGCGCTGTCCTTAATCAGAAAATCCATGTAAATTTTTCCGTCAATTATGCAGATTGGAACAAGAACCGGATCTTTTTCGTGAGGATATTTGATTGAAAGCTCGTAGACTCCAGCATTTTTTGAAGGATTTTCAACAATAGTTCTGTACTGAATCTGAATATCCTCGGCCGGAGATTTTGTCGTATTGTTTCGGTCGCGGGACTTTATTTCTGAAAAGGAAGCCGGTTCCGCAGCCCTGTCATTGTACCACTGATAAAAAACGCGAAGGACAAGAGCAAATTCATTTTTATTGGAGAACATGACCAGCCGGTCCGCCCCCTGCCAGATTCCCTGAAGGAGCTCGGGAACATTTTCAAAAAGGACTCTCTCAGTCACGGGAGGAAGAGAATCAGCTTCATTACGCACGGAAACAATTCCCTGGCTGCTTCGAGTGGTCTGTGCATTGAGACTTGCAAAGGAAAGAACTGTCGAAATCAATAAAAAAACTCTTCTCTTCATATTAAACTTTCCGATAAACTTTACTTCCCGGTGTGTCCCGGTCTTCCAGCCCTTGAAAGCGGCCAGAATCTGTAGGATGTCGTTCCAAGCATGCGGCTTCGGTTGACGAACTGAGGCTGCATGTCAGTTGTATATGTTACACTGTAATTATCGGCAGGAGAAAGCTTGGTGTTCCATCTTTCGTAGGAATGGCGCATATCAAGCGAGTTGAAGCGGTTGTCGCCCATCATGAAGTAGCAGTTTTTGGGAATGTAGCGCGGAGAGCCGTCATCAGCATTTGAAGGGAAAACCGGCATGTTGCGCTGGTCAAGAAGCATACAATATGTAAAGAGTTTTTGAGCCTCAGTCATGTAAGAATTACGAAGGGAATCGTTCATAAAATCTTCATCAGAAAGGCCCGAAAGATAAAGGTCAGAATTTCGGACGACGATTTTACCGGCAAGGACTTTAATCATGAGATTGAGGCGGTAATTGGCTTCAGCATACAAGTCACCGGCAAAATCAGGATTTTTGTCACACCAGTCGGTCATAAATGAATTGAACCAGTCAGCTCCGTTTTCGGTAGTGAGCAGAGTGGCCGCAAGATAATTTGAGTTTATGAAAAGCGAATAGACATTGAGCTGCTCTTCGTTGAAAGAAATCGTACCTTTTTTGGAAGTCGTGAGTTTTTTATAGTTCGATGCAAAATTTTCGGCAAGTTTTTTACATTCTGCGCGAGTTTCTTCTATATTTAGATTGCGTCTGGCTTCCTCGGTCTCAAGCATCTGGGCATAATCAGAATCAGAAAGAGGAAAATCCCGGATTTCATTTTTGAGGCTTGGCTTGACCGCATTCAGATTCCAGGTTGCCCAGGTTGAATCAGAATCAACAGGCTTGAATTCTGGAGAATCTTTCGTGCGTGCATAGAGGATTCCGTCCTGCATCATAAGCTGCTCGCCCTCAACGCCGCAAACACGCTTTACGAGAGGGTCAGCCTTTTGATTTCCGCTCTCATCGACATTGAGATTGACTTTTGTGAGGGTGCACATGTAAACGAGCTGGGAAAGGAAGGTGCGGACTTCTGATTTTCGGTCATTTGAGTAATGGGGATTGCGGAAAACGACGATGTCACCGCGGTTATATTTTTTGATATATGGAAGACCAACATCAGAAAGCGGGAATTTTGGTCCGCTCAGAGTTTTAAAGACTACGACACGGTCTTTGATAAGGAATTCCGGGACCATTGACTCCGAAGGAATCTCATAAAGCTGGACAATGAAAATATTTAAAAGAAGAACCATGAAGACGGCCTGAACCAGAGCGTCCACCCAGCTCAAAATTTCACGAAGGGTCGATTTTACAAGGGAGCGGTTTTTAGGATTTTTACGCTCAGCCTTTTGTTCCTCAAGGAAATTGGCCCAGGATTTATCAACCTTTGAAATATATTTGGGATTCAAAAAATGGAGGATTACAAGTGCCACAGCAGAAGCAAGAATCCAGAGAAAGACGGAAATCAAATCAAGGGCGAAAGGAGTGCCCTTATCGCCTGCCCGCCTGAAAACAAAAGCGACAAGCAGAACGTAAGGAAGATACTGGAGAAGTTCCCTAAAAACAGCGATAAAAGCAAGATTGTCGTCCAGGAAAAGTTTTTTTATTGAAAAGAAAGCCAGGGCCGCCGTAAAAAGAAGCGAAAGAGGCAGGGCAATAAGCGAAATATCAGCATTAAAAGAAATTAAAGTCAAAGAAAAAAGTGCGGAAACTCCGGCACAAAAAATTGCAAGCAAAGAAAGTCTTTTTGTATTCATAAAAAAATTATAGCAGATAAACGAAAAATTGAAAACGGGAAATTGAAAGTTAGGCATGGGGGAATTTAACCGGATTTTTTTCGCAAGGCCCATTTTTTTTTGTAATTTTCTGACTTTCTTTCATTTGCATTACCCAAAACGCACTTTTAAAGACAATTAATATGTGTAGAAAGAAAACGGCTGAGATGCCGTGAAAAACTACGCAGATTATTCAAAGGAGTTCGTATGAAAAAGAAAACAAAGGCAATCAAGAAGAATCGAACGAAAATGCAGGAGAAGATGGCTAAAATAAAATCAACTACCCTGCCGGGAATTGACGCGACGAAAAGGACATTTCGTGACACTCTCTTCCGCTCGATTTACAGCGGAAAGGACGACCGGAGCAAACGCTGGCTTTTGTCATTGTATAACGCACTTAGTGACAAGAATTATACCGATATTTCCGCGCTCGAAATCACCACGATTGATGACGTCATCTACGTCACCATGAAGAACGACTTGTCCTTCCTGATAAACTCAGAAATGCACCTCTTTGAGCAGCAGTCCACGGTAAATCCAAATATGCCACTCAGGGGACTGATTTACTTCTCCCAGCTTTACCAGAAGGAAGTCGCCAAGCGTAATCTGGACATTTTCGGCCGGGCAAGAATCAAGATTCCTTCCCCTAAGTTTGTCGTCTTTTACAACGGAAAGCAGGAACAGGAAGACATCGTAAAATACAGGCTTTCCGATTTGTTCGAAGTTAAAGATGAAAGCGGTGAGTTCGAATGGACGGCAACTGTAATCAACATCAACAAAAATCACAACGAAAGTCTTCAAAAAAAATGCGAGTCGTTGTATCATTATTGTGTCTTCGTTGACCGGGTAAAGGCGAACCTCGACAAGAGAATGGAGCCGGAGAAAGCAATCAACGAGGCCGTGGACTTTGCCATTAAAGGCAATTTTCTAGAGGGCTATTTCAAGGAGCAGCGGATGAATATTGTCGGAAACCTTCTCACAGAATTCAATCAGGAAGACTATGACCGTAACCGCCGTGCCGAAGGCTACGAGGATGGCTATGACGACGGCGTAGTTTATGGCAAAGAGCTTGGTCGAAGTGAAGGTGAACGAAAGGCTGCCATTGCCAACGCGAAGAACTTGCTCATTGAAACTGATTTATCCCCAGAGAAAATTGCAAAGTGTTGTTCCCTGCCGCTGGAACAGGTGCTGGCACTCAAGGACGAAATCTTAATTATGCATTAACAAAAAACTCTCCTGCGGCTATGCGCAGGAGGGCAATTTTCTCGAGGGCTATTTTAAGGAGCAGCGGATGAATATTGTCGAAAGCTGCGACACGGGCCTGGCTTGATAACCGGGCAAGTGCCCCGGTTCTTTTAGCAGCACCCGGGGGGATGACCGCCCCCTGACGTGATGACCAGGGAAACTTCTGGGGTGACGACTGGGGGCTCGCCATGCTCGTAAACTGCTTACTCTACTTCACCATAATTCTTACCCTGATTACCAGCTCTTTCCCATCTTGCATTTTCAGAAGGAGCAAGAGTACTTTCAAAACTTGCACTTAAATTATTAAGCTTAATAGAATCACTCTTATAAACATTAGAATGAACACCTAAAGAATAATCTTTTAAATTATTTGCTTGAGATTGAGTAACAGTATCCTTTAATTCAATATTAGCTGAATCAACAATTGTTTCATGTGATACTTTGTGTAATATAATTTTTGAACGTGCCCCAGCATCAATCACAGATGGAGCATCTTTTTCAAATTCAATAACACCTTCTGCTCTCCCCCCAAAAGTAATACCACTCATATCCGTATCAAATCTAACATTTGTATTATTACTTCTCAAATTATTTTCTTCTGTTTTATTAGTACCAGTAACAAGAACATTTTTTAACTGAAACTTCGTTAATAAAGCGGCATTAATATCAAGAGCATAAGGCACAGCACCATGCTCTCCATTTTCCCTATACATAGGAAGGCCTCCAAGCTCTTCACTACCATCAAACACAAAAGATGATAAAGAATCCTTAATAGAAAACTTTCCAACACTTGAATCTTCTGAATAATACTTTTCAATAATCTTATCAATTTTTGAGCCGTATAGGTTATAGCCTCCAATAGAGCCGTTATACTCTACTTTCTCATCTGTATTAACAGAAGTATACTCCAAATTTCTTATTGTAGGAAGCTTCGAGTTATCTGTATTCTTAACAAATGTTAAGTAAATAGCAGAAATACTCTCAAAACCTCTAACTTCACCAGACATAGTTGTTGATGCCAAGTTTGTATATTCAACATTTCCTTCAATACCACCTTTATAGGTTCCTGTTAAATTATAGTTTGCAGGCATTGTAACTTTACCCTTTTTATTTGCATCAGTAAACTTAACAGATAACATTCTAGTCTCATTAGCATAATATGGATCTTCCTGTAATTTATAAGCAACAATTTCAACCCCTGGGATAAACTCTTTTGACCCTTTTCCACCAACAGGAACATCAGCCAATACAGATGCAGGATCAACCATTGCTTCCATCAACACGACATTATCCTTTTCCCTTGCACTGTTATTATAGTAAGACCCGCAGTTTGTCTCCGGAATCCTTGTCATATCAAGGCTGAAGCATTTCACAGAGTCAGGAACCTTCTTTGGCCACTCAACGCTCCTTGTCACACGGTTGGAATCTTCATAGTAATAGGAATCGAATTTCACCTCAACGTCATTCCTTCGGCTCACCAGGGTCATAAGGTCAACTTCCTCCGCACCTTCGGGAATCGTGAAGCTTACCTTCCTGCACTTCCTCCAGTTTGTTGACTCAAAAAGCTCCCTCCACTCCGAGTCTGAAAGGCCCAGGCTGATTTCAGGGTCCGCGTACATTGATGCCGTAAAGCTCACGCTGTACTCCTTGCTGCCCCAGTAGAAGGTGACCGTGACCTTCCTTTCGCTCTCCCCGCTTCCTTCGGCAAAGGCGACGTTAAATCCGTTGGAGAAGTCCTCTACAAACCTGTCTTCAGAGTCATAGAGCTCGACGCAGAATGAGTTGTAGTAGTAGCCTCGGACGTATGCTTCTATATCATCATCATTGTTGAATGCCCGGTCCTCAAGGGCCTTTAGCGTCGCTTCGGATATTCTTGCGGTCAGGGGGCCTGTATAGACAGGTCCGCCTGAGCCCTCAATCAGCTCGAGGCCGCTGAGCTTCTCAAGGCACCAGTCAGCGTCATCCTTGAGGTAGGAAAGCCTTGCGCCTGCGGTCACCAGCTCATTGCCTGCCAAGCCAAGCCTAGTTCGTGCAGAGTCGAGGGAATCCGCAGCCTGGACAAGCGAGGACTCAAGGGAAGCCTGCTCGCTTTTTGCGGCGGCCACATTAGTCTTTATGTCTTCGAGCTTATAGGTCTTGTTTAGGATGAAGTTGTCCTTGAAATCTGAGACTGCGTTTTTTGCAAGAGACAGGACCTTGTCGTACTCGGGCCGGGAAAGGTTTCCGGAAAGCGCCCCGTATGCCGTCTCCGCTTCCGAGCAGGCGTCAAAGGCCGTGCAGTAGTCTTCGTATGCCTTTGAGTAGTCGCCGTCATAGAAGGAATCATACTTTTCGACGGCTCCCTTCGCGTCATCATAAGAAGCCACATAGACGTCGTAATTCAGATAGTCGTTGCCGCTCTCGCTGAGGTTTTCCTTCTTCTCTCCGAGCGTGAATGATGCTTTTCCGGCTTTTGAAAGCTTCTCTGCCGGGTCTGCCTCCCTTTCGGCTGCAGAAACAGTCTTGAGCCCGGCGTCGCTTATTGTAACAGCGATTTGAGAGAGCATGTACCTATAGGCCGTGACTCCGGCTTCCGAAGTGTGACGGCCGAGGATTTCTTCGATTTTGTAAAGGCTTTTAAGGCAGTCAGAAAGGCTTTCTGATGTGAGTGATGAAATGACTGATTTTTCTTCAGTGGTTAAAGTGTCAGGATAGGAGAGCTCAGTTCCGCTGCCTCCGGCTCCGCCAGCTCCCGTATTTTCCGCAGGACCGTCAGAAGAGTCCGACCCGCAGGACAAAAGGCAAAATGAAAATAAGGAAAGGAAAAGGACTATAAGCCCCCTAGAAATTACCCCCCCCCTTTGTATACTTGTTTTAAATGCAGATTCATCATGAAAACCTCACTTTTATGTTCTGAGTTAATTATAAATCAGCGGACACATTAAAACAAGTGAAAAAAAAGAATGTAAAAATTAACTGAAATAAACATTAAATGAAGATTAAGAAAAAATAATAGACAAAAAAGTCATAAAGTGGTAGAATTTTGTTAACATACTATAACTTTTAGGAAGAAGATATGCATTTACCATCAGAGATTATTAAACTCTATTCGCTGCTCGGCTCCACAAAAACTGAACAGCCTGTTTTGAAGACTTTCATTCTTGCGATTTTCGCGGGTGCATTCATTGCTCTCGGCGCTCTTGGAAGCCAGATTATTTCATGCGGTGTTGTTCCTGTGGCTTTTGGTCGGGCTTTGAGCGGCATCATCTTCCCGATTGGCCTTTCAATGGTTATTATCGCAGGTGGTGAGCTTTTTACAGGCAACTGTCTTTTGTTTATTCCTGTTCTTGATAAGCAGATTTCCATGATGGACTTCCTCAAGAACCTTACAATTGTCTATCTCGGAAACTTTGTTGGCAGTCTTTTCATCGCTCTTCTTGCAAATTACGGTCACGTAATTTCTCTTTATAACGGCGAGCTTGTAAAAACTGTAATGACAACAGCGTCTGTAAAGGCAAACATTCCTTTTGTAGACGCTTTCATCAAGGGCATTCTTTGTAACGTTTTGGTTTGTATCTCTGTATGGGCCAGCCAGGCTGCAGAAGAGCTCAGCGGCCGAATCATCGCCCTCTTCCTGCCAATCTTCCTTTTCATCGTATGTGGATTCGAACACAGCGTTGCAAACATGTATTTTATCCCGGCCGGAATGCTTGCACAGCATGTCTACGGAGCAGCCGGTAACATTTCGTTCTTCGGTTTCATAATGAACCTCATTCCAGTCACCCTGGGCAACCTCGTAGGCGGTTCATTCCTCGTTGGTGGCGGATATTACCTCGCTTACATGCGTGCAATGCGCGGTTACGAGGATGATTAATCTTCTTTTTTTAAGAAATATCTGATAACCTAAAAAAACGGCTTCCCGTTGGGAACACTGCCCCAAACGCCACAGTGAGCAAAGCTCAGGTGGGTTTGTGTCAGAACCCCAACTCCAGCCGTTTTTTTTATTTTTCGGGCTTATTAAAAAAAATTAATCATCTTCGTCTTAGCATAAAAAAATCGGGACGAGGAAGATTTGCTTCCAATGTCCCGAATTCAATTGTCACTGCTAATTGTTAATTATTACAGTGGGATATTTCCGTGCTTTTTGCAGATTACGTCGTTTGAAGTTTTGCCTTCGAGGAAGTTAAAGCTCTGAACGACTTTTGCTCTTGTTTCTTCCGGATTGATTACTGCCGAAATGTAGTCACGCTGAGCTGCGATTGTCGGAGTCATGAAAGTCTCGCGGTATTCCTGACCTTTCTGAGCCTTTACGTTCGGATCAGCTTCCTTTGCGTAGAGGATTCCGATTGCGCCCTCTGCACCCATTACGGCGATTTCTGCCTTTGGCCATGCGTAGACGAAATCAGCGCCGAGGTGCTTTGAACACATTGCGATGTATGCGCCGCCGTATGCCTTTCGTGTGATTACGGTTACTTTTGGAACGCTAGCCTCGCTGTATGCGTAAAGGAGTTTTGCTCCGTGGCGGATGATTCCCTTCTGCTCTTCCTGTGGTCCTGGGATGAAGCCCGGAACGTCAACGAATGTGAGCAATGGGATGTCATAGCAGTCACAGTAGCGGACGAAGCGTGAAATTTTGTCTGATGCGTCGCAGTTCAATACGCCGCCGAAGAAGCCAGGGTTGTTTCCAACGATACCGACTGTCTTTCCTTCGATTTTGCCGAAGCCGACTACAGCATTTGCAGCGAATTCTGGCATGATTTCGTAGAATGTGCCGTCATCAATTACGTTTTCGATTACATTTTTGATGTCATAGCCCTTTGTGCTTGACTCAGGCAATACATTCTGAATCTCTTTTGCTTTTTTTGAAGAGAATTTGAATTTTGTATCAGCCTTGACTTTGTCACCATAGAAGTGTGGAATGTAGTCCAGCAATTCCTTGACCTTTTCGAAGCACTCTTTTTCGTTCTGAGCGCGGTAGTGGGCAACGCCTGATTTCTGAGCGTGGATTGCAGCACCGCCCAAGTCCTCAGAAGAAATGTCCATGAACATAACCTGTTTAACGACTTTTGGACCTGTGATGTACATCTCAGAGATTTTGTCGACTGTAAAGATGAAGTCTGTGAGGCCTGGTGAGTAAACAGCTCCGCCTGCACAAGGACCGACGATTACTGAAATCTGAGGAATGACGCCGGAAGCGCGGACGTTCTGCTTGAAGATTTCGCCGTAACCGCAAAGGGCATCAACGCCTTCCTGAATGCGGGCTCCACCCGAATCGTTTACGCCGATAACCGGGCATTTGTATTCGATGGCCTTTTCGATAAGCTCAGCGATTTTTTCGCCGTGAACTTTACCCAGAGAACCACCCTGAACTGTGAAATCCTGTGAATAGATTGCGACCTTGCGGCCATTGATTGTTCCAAATCCGGTGATTACGCCGTCATAAGGAATGTCTTTTTTATCCATGCCGAAGTTCGTACACTGATGACGTGCTGCGGCGTAAATTTCCATGAAACTGTCTTTGTCCACAAGAGCATTGATGCGCTCGATTGCGTGGAGTTTACCTTTAGCGTGCTGCTTTTCAAGATTGTATTCAAAAGCCATAATACACCTCGTATAAAAGATGTAAAAAGTGTATATTTCTCTCGCGAAAATGTCAATATGACAAAAAATGAAATTTTGTCATTTTAAAAACTTTTCCGCCTCGATGCTTCCGTATTCATTGAAAAGGAATTCAGCCGCAAAAGTCATGTCTTCCTCACTTGGAATCCAGTCATATTTCTGCCTGAGGACTTCAATTGCAGGCCGGATTTTAGACGCGCTTTCTTCCCTTAAATCATCATCCTGGCTTGCTTTTGGTTGCAGCATGTCTTCCTGACTTTCAAGGCTTTTTCCGAGCAGCTCGTAGTATTCTTTGGCGAAATCCTTGGCCTTTACGTCGCTTACTTTTGCCTTTCCATCGGCATTAACAACCCGCCAGCGCTTTCCAATGTAGCGGAGGGTTACGATGTCAGTGATTTTCTGAATGTAGATTTTTGATTCAGCCTGCTCGACAAGATAGTATTCTGCCGTGTGAGTGACTTGGTCTCCTTCCTTCAGGATTCTGCCATTTTCTTCTGTGAGAGGAAGGGGCTTGTCGCTTCTGACCGGGTATTTTTTGTCAGCGGCGAATTCCTGTCCGTCAATCGTGAGCTTTGTGATGCCGAACATCCAGTTTTTTGAAGCCTTTCTATAAAAGAACCATTTTGCCGGAGTTACAGTTCCGTTGTCCGGGTGAACCTGAAGCCTCTGCTTTGATGCAACGTAATAGGCGCTGATTTTTGCGAAGAGGTCCTTGGTCTTTTTGCCTTTGATTACTTCCTGAAGTCCTGAAACTTCCATCCTGTGAATCATTGAGTAGTAGGCCTGGGTCGCTTCGATTGAAGTCATGCCCCTGGTCGTGAGGAGTTTGCCGTTCTGCTTGATCATGCTGTCGGCACCCCAGGAAGCGAAGAGAATGACAGCAACTGCCGCGATAATCCGGCTCTTGTTGCGCCTCAAAAATCTTTTTACCCTGAGCTGACTGTTCTTTCGGCTGACAAAGGACTGCCGCTTTTCTGCCAGAGATTCATCATCCTGCTTGCCCCGGAAATCTTTTTCCAGTTCTGAAAGGAAAATATTTGAATCAAAAGCCTTTGCTTCCTTGAGCAGCTTCTGTTTTTTGTTCTCAGCCTTTACGTCGGTGAGGTTCTTCTTTCCAGCCATGATGCTCTGGGTGATTTTTGCTTTTAAAGAAGATTCTATGCTCTGGGCGAGATTTTTGTCGATGCCTGGATTCCAGAGGTCGAGAGGGATAAAGTTTTCGTCAAAAATATCTTCCTGCCTCTGGCTTGTGTTTTCGTTTTCAAAGGGAAAGTGACCGGCCAGGGCTGTGTAAGCGACCGTTCCCCGCAAAAAGCAGAGCTGCTGCTCATAATCCAGTCCCTTGTAAATATATTTTCCCTGAAGCTCTGAGTAGTCCCCCCTGTGATTCTGGGCACAGGCATCAAAAAGGGCGGCCGACAAAAAGAGGATGTGGGAAGAATCTGAGTCAGACTTGATGATGATTCCCTTGCCGCCTGCTGTAAAGTCTGCTCCATCAAACAAATTCTGATTTTGAAGGATGTAATCCACGGCCCGGCAAAAATTAGCCAGGGAAAGCCTGTCCTTTGCTTCGAAATCCTCTTTTTCAAGGATGTCCGAAAGGAATTCGCCCGGAAAAGCCTTTCCCTCAAAATAAGTTTCGTCCTTTTCGCCAACTTTAGTGCCGTCAAAAGTGTAAAATTCGCAGGCAATTGTGTCTTTTGTTATATGAAGAATAATGCTCTTTTCATTCAAAAGCTTTTCCATGTCGGTCTTTGCAAAAGAATTCTGTGGAAGGCCGGAAGAAAGAAGAAGTGAGTTTTCTGTAATTTTAACGATATTCATGGAATAAATTTAGTGATAAAAGCCCATAAAAGCAAGGTTAATTTTTCGTTTTACAGAAAGACCTTCGGAACAAGTCCGAAGGTGAAGGTTTCTATGTCAAAGACCTGCGACTTTTGCCATCATCACTGAGCCTTTGTCAGCGTATCAATTCTGTTAATCAGCGTAATCGGAAGATAGACCTGGCCCTTGTCGACAATCCAGCCCTGCTCTTTCCGGTTATTTCCAAGCTGTGAGGCCGTATCGAATTTTGAGGTTGCCGTTATGGCGACAACCTGCTGCCCCTGAATCGTCTTTATGTCAGTTCCGATTCCGACGAAATGCAGGCAGCTGCCGTCAAGATTTACCTGGGCAAGAACGGCTTTTGCCTCCCCGGACTTTTCAATCAGGGAAAGGGTGTTCTTTACGTCCTTGATGTCTTCGATGGCGACAAGCCCTTTGACTGCGCTGTTATCTTTTAGGGCCTCTCCCCTCATCAGGTAATCAATCATGTCATATGAATGCCGCCCCTGATTCACCATGGAAACAATACCGCCCTTTTTCACGCTGTCATCGGTAACGTCAGAGAGGGCCTTGAAGTCCGTGGATTTAGTCAGGCCGAATGTGGACTCAATTCCATCCCAGGAAATATTTCCGCCAGTAAAGCAGGCTTGAATGGCGTTGATATAGTCGTTGGTCACAGGAACGCCGGTAATGGCCGAAAGACTTTCTGCAATCGCCGTTACAAGACAGCCCTCTAAATCAGCATACTCACTGGAAGAATTTCCAAGATAGACGTGCCCCATATCCTGCATGTACTGTTCCTCGCTTTTTACAGGATAAAGACCTGACATGTCATAAAATTCAACAGGATTTCCCCGGCAATAGGCATACCAGTTAAGGCCATCGTGAATGGGATCGACCGAAGAAAAGCGGGCATATTCAGGACAATAATCACGAAAGCCAAAGTCGTAGAGGCAGCTTTCTGAATCAAAGCGCTTTCCGGCAAAGGCGAATTTTCCAGAATCAGCAAGGGGAAGGCCGAAAACATCATAAAGATAGTGGCTTACCTGGCCCTGAGCCGAAATTTCACTTCGGACGCTACCCGCCCTGTCAGTCATCAAAAGGCGTTTTTCCCCGCCAGTCTCATGGCCGAAAGAAAAATAGGAAATTAAGTTTCCATCATAATCATAAAGGGGATGGATATTTCCAGAATAAGAAGAAGTCTTTACCCCGCCCTTGTCAGAAGCTTTATCCCCGATAAAGACATATCTTCCGGACGATGGCGGCTCGCTTTCATTTTTGGTACGCCCTTTTCCAGCTTGAAAGGCGGAAATATTTTCATCAGCATCTGAAAATTCCTGCAGGCTGGCAAAAAGCATGTTTCCAAGTCCTATATAAGCATTCCGGCTTTTTCCCTCATTGTTGCTCCAGGACTCTGAGCGGCGGCCCAAGGCGTCGTAGGCATATTTTCTGACAAAAAGACTGTCATCCAAAAGAGATTGGCCATGGATTTCCTCGATGCGGTTTTCGGAATTGTATTTATAGGAAACTTTAGAAAAGGCATCTTCCTTTGAAATCATATTTCCGTTCGCATCGTAAAAAGCCCGGCCGGAATTTCCCCATGAAAGGAGCCTGTTCTCGCTGTCGTAGGCATAGCTTATTGCCCCGAAAGGATTTGTCTTCCTTATCATGTTATCGTTTGAATCATATTCATATTGCTCGCTTATCATCGTTTCAGAAGGATTTATCTGATAGCCGCCCATGCCAATTCTTGAACAAAGCTCCTGAATCTGGGAATAGAGCTTAGAATCAAGGGAATGCCTTTCAAAGCCGGCGGAATTTTCAAGATAATAAAGTCCTGCCGCCCCAATCTCAGACTTCATTTTCTGGGCAAGGGAATCTGAATAAGGATATGAAACTGACTTGAGCCTGCCCATTGAATCATAAGAATAAAGACGCAGCTGAAAGTCAGAGTCTAGCGAGCAGATTATTTTCCCGGCCTGGTCATAGACAAGTCCGTCGATAAAAAGAGGACTCATGTCTGCTGAATAGCCGATGGACAAAATCCGCCTGCCGTATTCGTCGTAAAAGGTGTTCAGGCTTTCTCCGCTGTCGTATACGCGAAGTGTCTCCCTGCCGCACTTGTCATAGCTAAAACGCACGGAAATCTTTGACGGGAAAGCCTCAACGCTTACCGTGTCCGTAATTTCAAGGATTTCGCCCTTTTTGCCGCGAATATAAGTGATGACTCTCTTTTCAGCCTCGATTTTGACTAGCTTTTTTGCACGATTATAGGAATACGCTATTTTGCCTGAAAGACTGCCGTCGCCCTGACTCTGCAAAAGCCCTGCCTTATCGTAAGTGAAGAATAATTCTCCGTCACTGTCAGAAGCCTGGGTCAAATTACCGCAAGCATCGTACTGGTAGAAGAATGAACTTCCGTCTGAGCTATCGACTTTTGTGGAGTTTTTTCCGTAAGTGAAATCCTTTCTGATTCCATTAAAATCCGTCTGGCTTGCGATGGAAGAGTCGGCATTGTAGCTTATCCCGCACTTTTTTCCCAGGGAGTTTTGCCAGGAAAGAAGCAGTCCCTTTTCATTGTAAGAATAAATATTCTCGCCTCCAGAAAAATTCCTTACAGTGTAAGTTTTTCCGTCCGGGGAAGAGACTATCTGGCGGCCAGGATTTTCAAGAGGCTCAGCAATGATTTCTGAGCGGCCGTCATATTGCATTTGCTCCCTGATGCCGTCCGGGTAAGTGACTGACTCCAGCTGATTTCTGCCGTTATAGGTCATAAAAGTCTTTTCGCCGTAAGGGTCAATTTGTATGCAAACCCGGCCCAGAATGTCGCGGATATATTCAGTCTTATTACCCTCACCATCGACATAGGCTACAAGCTCGGAGAAAGCGTTATAATAGAAGTATTCATAGTATTTTCCGCCTGAAATATGAATCACTTTTCCGTCCTCATAAATCCAGGCATCTTCCCTCACGACTTTTCCGTCAGTCTCACAAATCTTTCTGTCCGTGACTCTTCCCAGAAGATCATATTCCAAAAGGACTAGCGAATCGCCTGAGCGGTAAGAAGATTTTTCCGGGGAGCATATATCAGAAAGGGCTTTTCCGGGCAGAGTTTTTACCGGATAGGAAGTAAGGGCGTACTGCTCCGAGGAAGGATTTTCATAGAGGGACGAGAGGGCGTAGTCAAAATTCCCCAGCGAATCATAGGCGAATTCCGTTGCAAAAGAATTATTAATGTCGTCGAGCACGTCAAATTCCAGGTATGAGGCAAGCTTTCCAGAGGGCCGGTATTCCATGGATGCAAGCAAAAGCGGACTGATTACATTTTTCCGGGAATCCACGCCAGAAATGTACTCTGCGGTACAGGACTTGTTCTTATCGTATTCGTAGCTGTGAACCCGCTTTTCGCCTGTGTGCAGGTCAGTCTCAGTCCTTTTGAGAAGCAGTTTTCTTGAAGAATACTCTTCCTCGATTTGAAGCCCGTTGTACAGTTTCACTCTTTTTGCGTGGGGGGAATATGAAAACTCGCTCTTCCGGCCCAGGACATCAGTATAGGAAGTCAGGCGCCCCAGAGAATCGTAAGTCCACTTTTCACTTTTTGTAAGCCCCGAAAATTTCAAGACCCTCTCGGTGATGTTGCCCCACTCGTCATAGTAAAAATCAGTCTGCCGCCCGTAATTGTCCTTCCGGCAGGAAAGAAGCCCCTGAGAGTCATAGTCAAAGTGGAATACAAGTTCTTCCTTATAATAAATGTCTGTAAGGCGGCAAGATGAGTCATAATAATACTGATAAAGAAAGCCCTGCCTATCCCTAAAGGAAGTAAGCAGATAGCCTGAATAAGTCCACTCTTCAGATTCGCCCTTGGGGTAAGTTTTTTGGGTCATGTTTCCAAGCTGGTCGTATTCATAGCTCGTTTTTTCGCCGTTTTCAAAGCTCGCGGTCAAAAAGCCGGAAGAATCATATTCATATTCAAGGAAAGAAAGATTGCTTCCGCCAGCCGGAGGATTTTTTTCGACAGTCAGAGTCCTTCCAAAATCATCGTAAGTGTAGCTTGTGGAAAATCCGTCTGGGTCAGTGTAAACCATGCTTTTTTGAGAAATATTGTAGCTGAAAGATTCCCTCGCCCCCTTCTCGTCAACAGTCGCCACAGTCCGCATCTTACCCTCGATAAGCTCATAGTCAAATTCCACGGAAGATCCGTCTGCCTTAATCTGCTTTGAAAGAAGACCGTCCGAGTTGTAGGAGAATTTTTTAATGTCGCCATCAATGTCCGTGACGGAAGAAAGCCTGGCATTTTCATAGCCGTAGGAAATTTTAGCCCCGGAATTAAGATCAAGTATGTATGCAAGATTATTTCCTTCCCAGCCGAAATTAAGCCTGCGCTTTTCATCAAGGATTATATGGGAGAGCTTCATGTTTTCATCGTAGAAGAATTCGATTTTTCCGCCATTTCTGTAAGTAAAGCGCTCTGGAAGTCCGTATTCTGAGTAATAGCGTTTTTCGCCCGTGACAGGATATGTTACGCAAAAGCCCTTTTCCAGCTCAGTGATTTCAAGCCTTATGCTCTTGTTTGGAGAAATCATTTCATAGGAAGAGTTTTCGTCCTTTCTAAAGATTGCAAGAGATCCGTTGTCCTGAACATAAATCAGGGAATCAAAGCCGATATTCGCCTCATGCTCTGATGGAAGCCCATAGGAGACGTAGCGGTTTAAAAGCCTGACCTCTTCGTTTTTTTCCGCCCTCTCCCGGATTGTCTGACTTTTTGCCGCCTCTTCTTCCATAAATTGAATCATGTCGTCATAGACGGAAGAGCAGTCCGGGTCAATATCGACATAGCCCTCTATCGTATCAGCGTAATCTTCAAGACGGGAAATATAATTTTCCCAGGCAGAAAGATTTTCTGAATAAAGATCCGCCCTTCCCCGGATTATCCTAGTCTCAAGATTCGATGCCCAGCCCTGACCGTAAATTCCATGCGGGATTTCATGCTGGGCTTCGTCCCCGGAAGAATAATGCCTTTCAAAGCAGAAGACCGACTTTCTTCCCCTGACCGAAAAATCAACGTCATCGATGATAAAGTCCCCGGACGAAAGGATTACAGGATCCCCGACATGGCAGACGGTCTTTCCATTCTCATTTGTGACTACACCGAAGTGACTGTTTTCGCTCACACTGTAAGAATAGGAATTCTGATTGCAGTAATCATCCAGTGCCTCCTGATAGACGGAAACGGCAAACTCAAGGTTTTCAATTGTCTGTAAATCCTCGCCGCACTTCATGGCTTCCTCAAGAGCCTGAACCGCCTCAATGTACATGGATAGATAGCCCTCGGCATCCTCGGAACTGTCACCAGCCCCAGGCTTTCCGCCGCCACCGCCGAAAATCTCAGCAATTACGGCCTCGTTTTCAGCCTTGTCGCCCGGACCTGTGTAGTCGTAAATGAAATTTCCTTCCTCGTCAAAGACATCATCATAGCCAATCGTATCAAAACCGCCGGAACCGTTGGGAACATTGTAAGTGAGGTCATCATCGTCGTCATCTTCGTCATCGTCGTTATAATAATCATCAAAATCATTACCCGACCAGAAATCATTGTAGCTGTCATCCCAGTCGTCTCCCCACCAGTCGTCTCCCCACCAGTCGCTCCAGTCAAAATCATCCGAATCATCCGAATCATCCCAATCATCATCGGAATCGTCACTCCAAAAATCGCCCCAGTCGTCGTCGCTCCAGTCATCAGAGTCGTCCGAATCATCACTCCAGCCTGAGTCGCTCCATCCGTCATCGGAATCAGAATCGTCGTCATCAGCATAAAGCCTGAAAGTAGAGGCCGAGAATAAAATCAAAAAGAGAGCCAGAACTTTCAAAAGAGAAAATTTTTTTTTCATAAGCACACCTCCTTTAAAATCAGAATTTTTTTAGAAATTTGTGTAAAAAAGTTTTTCCAAAAGGCTTCCATTTTTCTTTATGCAGGGAACGTAGCCCGTGCAATCCGTAACAAAGCGGCTTACAAGTGGATCGCGGGAACCGTTGGTGTACATGGACGGATGCGATGCCTGAATCACGCCGCTGCTCTGGTAAACGCAGAAGAAAAGCCCCATGGAAGCCGTGCGGCCGGAAGCGCTCCATGAAGAAACGAGTGAGTCATTTAGAGATCGGACCAGCCTGCTTTTTCTGTCGTTTGAATCCATAAAGGAAAGCAAGTCCTTCAAGTCAACGTAAAAATCGCTGGGATATGAAACCGCGCAGTAGGAAACGCATTTTTCCGTAAAGACTGAAAAGACCTTATCCCTGTCGTCTTTAGTCTTTATCGAGGCCGCAAGACTTTTTGCGTAAAGGGAAAGCTGGTTTACAAGCTCAGGGATTTTCTCCAGATTGATGCAGGAAAAAGCGGCGTAAGTGTAGTTTTTATAGCTTTTCTTAAACTGGGAGCAAGCGGCTTCCATAAAGGAAGAGACGGTCTTTTTACCTGCCAGAAAGTCTGTGAAAAGGTCCGTGTAGTTCCAGCCGCTTTCAGGAACGAGGGCCGGAGTGCCGACCATGTATTTTGCGCAGGAAGAAAGCTCGTATGCGCTTTCAAGGCAGACTCCGAAGCAGGTGTCAAAGCCAATCACGCTGATTTTTTCCCCGCCCATGCCCTCTGAAATCGCCTGCCTCATTTGGGAAATGGTCATGTAGGAAGAAGAAGCAGAATCGATGGCGACGGCCCGATAAGGCTCAGCCGGAAGCTCAGAAGAACGCCAGCCTGTTCCGTGACCCCAGATAATCAGGGCATAATTTTCAGCAGGATAACATCTTCTTGCAAAGGACAAAAATCCTGACATCGTAAGGGGATTTGCCATGTCCAGCTCGGTCGCGCCATCCTTTTTTAGGCAAAGTTCCTCGCAGTCCAGCCACTCGCTTGCAATCATGGTCTTGTTCTGCTGCTCGTCCTTTGAAATCCTGTAGAGCCGGGTGTCAGTCCAGTTGCCGTTCGTCGCATCATAGTTTTCCGAACGGTCAAAAAGAACCAGAAGATTGGCGTCCTCTCCGTAGTCGACCTGCTCCATCTCGTTGAAGTCAGTGATTCCGTCTCCCTCAAGATTGTTGTCGGCGGCCATGTAAAGAAGAAAAGTCCACTTCCTTTTTTCATGCAGGCTCAAATCCTCGTCAAGTTTTTCATCAACTTCGACTTCGTAAAGCGTATCATCAGGATAATAAATGTCTTCTTCGCCTGAACTTTCTTCCGAAGAACTATCGCCAGCCGGACTTTCTGATTCCGCAGCCGGTTTTGCAGTCTTGCCGTCATCTTTGGGAAGCACATAGGAATCCGGGCAGGAATAATCGTTTCCGCAGGAAGAGAAAATAGTCAGCAGGAAAAGAATATGAATCAGTCTCAGATATTTTTTCATTCATGCTCCTCCGTCACACAGAACATTCCGTAGGGATCCTTCCAGACGCTGCCGTCCGAATAGTGGATTTCCCGCACATAGATGAAATCCACAAGATAGGGCTCGTCGGGCAGGACTGAAATGTAATGGTCAAGATTTATCACGAAATCTATGTTTGAGCCGGCTGCCATAAACCACTGGCATTTGGAGACTATGCAGTTCGAGCAGTTGAAGGGATTTTCGCCGTCCGAATCGTAAAGCATGAAGGACAGGGTAAATGAATCGATGCTCTTGCTGCTGTCATTGAAAAGACCGAAGTGCATTCCGGCAAATTTGTGCTTGTCTTCAAATTCTCCCAGCTCCACATGGGGATTTGAAATCAGATAGGGACATGAAAAACAGTCCGTCGTCTCACAAGACATGAAGGACGTGAGCAGTAAAATCGACGGCAAAAGATACTTAAAGAGCACCTTTATCACAAAGAAAATTTTATTCTGCATTCCGACCTCCTAAAAACCTTCAAGGCTTGCAAGAAAGGCCTTTTCGTGCTTGGACGATGGAGATGAGCAATATGCAATCAGCTGCTTGTAGCAGTTAAAAATTGCATTGGATTCATTCAGCTTTTTGGACTTGTAGAGAAGTTTTTTTGCCGCAGAATAATTCTTTTCCTTTATAAAGCTTTCAATCTGGGGCAAAATCGACTCCAGGCTTTCCACCTCAATGCAGACAATTGATTTTCTGTCGTAAAAAGAAACTTCCTGCTCAGTCGAGCACCAGCCGTCTCCTGAGCCAGAGATAACATAATTTCCGGCAGGCAGGTCGCGGATTACAAAGACTCCGCCCGCATCAGTGATTGCGTTTAAGCCGATTCCGGCGTTTATGTGATAATTGGGAACAGGCTTTCCATCCGTGTCACAGACCCTGCCAGTGAGAACGGCTTTCCCTTCGAATTTTGTTGAAGCGCACGAAAAGAAAAGCGCTGAAAGAATAATCAAAAAGAATTTACTAGTTCGCATTTACAAGCTCCTTTTTTTCAAATGCCATACGACCGTCCGAATTTCTGTAGCAGACAAGGACAGAGCCGTCTTTTTTCTTGATTTCACCGATTTTATTTTTTGCTATCAGGCCAGGACCGGAAGAAGCCGGAGCAAGCTGAAAAAGATTTGCGGGCTTTTTGGCAAGCTTGATTTCCGAGCCGAAAAGATAGGCGTACTGGGCCGCAAGCTGCAGGGGACTGAATGAATCAGGCTCCATCTTTTTGAGGAAAACCAGCTTTACCTTACACATTCCGCCCTTCTCAGAAAGGGAAATGAACTTTTCTGCCCAGCAGGCATTTTCAGCTTCTGTCGCCGCAATTTTCAGGCAGGAATAAAGGATTTCCCGGCGGGCAAAGAAAGAGAATTCCACGCTTTCGTCTCCGTTACGCTCCCCTTCAAAGACAGCCCCCAGGTCCCTCAGCTGCTTTCTGATTGCAACCACAGAGGCAATCTCTTCCTCAGCCGCCTTTTCTCCTTCCGGAATGATTTTTTTTGCGGGCAAATCACAGCTGAAAGGAAGAACCATCTCGAACTGGGGCTCATTATCCTTGAAGGAAACGACGCAGTACTGGGCATTGGCGACTTCCTCGCAGTTACAGCCCTTTATCGAAAAAGTGCAGAGACCACCGGCCTTTCCATTTGCAAGTGAGTCATTTCTGTTATACGAAAACGTGGCAACTTTTCCGCCGTGAGAGCTTACCGAAGCAAAAACCGAGGAAATCAGCTCTTCCGCATGAGAAAGAGATTTTTCCGGGGCAGCAAGGACTTTTTCGTCTTCCAGAATCTGAGAGCAAATTTTCTCGCTGCTGGAAGATTCCGGGGCCATGAGGGATTTTGCGATTCTGAACGAAAAGATTCCCGAGAGCACAAGCAGGGCAAGACTGCAGGCCTGCAAGATTTTAGTTCCGCCCGAAAAGACTTTGCGGTTCTTCTCGCTCTCAAGATAGAGTTTTCCGCCCCCGCTCTTATACTGGGCCAGGCTTGCTTTTTCCATGACGACGACCTCGGCAAGCAGATTTTTCTTTTCAAGCGAATATTTCGTGTCATAGCAGCAATTGGCTGAAAAACGCGGGTGCATTTTCTCCAGCTGGCTCACGATAAAATTCCTTCGGTGGGAAAAAATACATTTCCAGGGAAGGAAAATCCTGTAAAATTCATAATCAGACGCTTTGATAATTGTTTTTTTCATAATTTTCTCCTTTTTGAATCAGCTTTTTTTTATCTGAGCATGTAATCCATGGCCAGAAAATTTGAAGTGCCGGCAAGGGACTTTCCGATTGCCATCACAGTGCACAAGAGGAAGGTCAGCAGGCAGAAAATCCCAGTGGCCGTGAAAAGCAGGTAGCTGTAGCCCAGATTTCTTTTGAACTCTTCCAGAATCAGTCTTGTCAGCAAAATCTTTTTCATAAGTTTTTTCATTTTTTCCTCCTTTTTTATTCCCATGAAAGTATGTCCTTGTCAGAGCCGGTACCACCCTCGCTCTTGTCCGCTCCCAGCGAAATGATTCCGAAGGGCAGCCCTTTTGGAAGCTCCACCCCGCTTGCCGTATCCTTGACCACATAGATGTATTGGTTGCCCCAGGGATCAGCCGTAATTTTTTTGTCCGTGTAGGGACCGTTCCAGTTTTCTGCCAGAGGAAAAAGCTCAGGTTCCTCCCACAAGGCCATGAGCCCCTGTTCCTCGGTCGGGAAACGCCCGCAGTCAGCAAAATAGTTCTGAAGCGAAAGCTTAAGCTGCTCAATCTGAGCCTTTGCCGAAGCCGTCCGGGCTTTTTGAATCATCTTGTGGGCCGCAATTCCAACCTGAGAAGTAAGGATTGCAGTCACGGCAAGGACGGCCAGAGTCTCGATAAAGGTGAAGCCGGCATCCTTACGATTTTTCAGTTTTCCAAGATTTTTCCGCGTGATTTTTTTCATATAAGTCCTCCAAAATTTGTGATGTATGGCAAAAAAGCCGTTTTTAAAATCAAGGTGATGTAAAATGAAGCAAGAATAAGCAAAATTGGCTGCACAAGAGCAAGAAAGGCCTTTTCCTGCCCCTCATGCTTTGTCCAGATGTAATTGGCCGTCTTTTTAAAGCCGTTGTTTTTCCCGGTTTCCTCGCACAAGGAAAGATTTTCCGAAAGCAGAAGTCCTTCTTTTTTAAAGCCCGCTTTCTCAAAGCATTTTCCAAAGCAGAGGGCGATTTTCTCCCCATCCAAAAGCTGCTCCCTAACAGAAAGCAGGGCCCCGGCAAGTTTTTTATCCCTTTCACAGAAGGCAAAAGCACAGTTGACTGCCGCCAGAGTCGGAAGGGAATTTTCAGAAAGAAAATCCATCGTCCTGAGCACGTTGAGGCAGGGACTTACGCGAATAACTTTTCCCAAAATAAAGACCAGCAGGAAAAAGCCTGCAAAAAGAAAGAGGTCAGCAAAAAGCATTGTCCTCAAAGCCTCAGCCTCAATCGCCCGGGCAGACTTTTCGCCGCCACTAAAAAGCTCAGAAAAAGCCGGAAGGAAAAAACGGACTGAAAAAAAGCCTGAAAGAGCGGTCAGCAAAACCAAAAATCCCGGATAAAGCAGGGCTGAAATAAGTTTTTCCCGGCTTTCCTTTTCATGGCAGAGAAGTTTTTTCAGGTGCAGAAGCAGGCTTGCAAGGTTCCCGCACTCTTCGGCCACGCTGATGTAGGCCAGATACCAGTCAGGAGTTTTTACAAAATCCGACATGCTCATTGCGGCTGAAAATTTGCTTCCCTCCGCCAGAGATTTTTGAAGGGAAAGGCAGAATTCTGAAAGTTTTTTGTCCCCGGAAGAAATTCTCCCCAGGATTCCAAGCGATTTTTGAAGAGGAATTCCGCTGGAGACGAGTTCAGAAAGTCTTTCTGTGAAAGAAATAAGTCGCTTTTTCCTGGAAAAGAAATTGAAAAATGAGTCCATTAAAAAACCTCCTTCACTTGTTCTGCCATTGGAATTTCAATCTGGGCCTCAAGACCAACCCTGCCCGCCTCATCAGAAATCAGCTTCTGAAAAATCACGGCAAGAAGGACAGTCGAAAATTCTGAAAAATCCACGCCCAGTTCCCTCATTCGGATTGAAGTTTCCCTAATTCCGCCCGTATGGACTGTCGCAAAAACCAGATGACCTGTAAGTGAAGCCTGAAGGACCGTTTTTGCGGTCAGTGAATCGCGGATTTCGCCCACGAAAATCACGTCCGGGTCCTGGCGGAAGATAAAGCGAAGGGCATCCGAAAAGCTCATGCCGGTCTCTTCGTCCACATGAATCTGAGTCACGCCGTCAAGAAGGTACTCAGGCGGGTCTTCAATCGTGATGATTTTTTTCCTGCGGCCGTAGATTTTTTCAAGCCGGGTCAAAAGAGAAGCCGCCGTCGTCGATTTTCCGCTGCCGGTCGCACCAGAAATCAAAATCAGCCCCTGCTCCTTTTGAAGGACTTTTTCAAGCTGGCCGCACTGGTCCACAGAAAAGCCGAGTTCTTCAAGGGAAAGGGGAATTCTAGTCACGTTCAAAAGCCTTAAAACGACACTTTCAGCAGCCCCACCCTCAGAAAAAGACGGAAGACAGGAAACGCGCACGAAAACCTGATTCTGGCCGGAAAACACAAACTGACCGTCCTGAGCCCGCCTGCTTTCAAGCACGTTGAGGTTTGAAAGGACTTTTATCCTTCGCACAAGTTCCCGGCTTTTTTCCGCAGAAAGCTCTGTAATGTCTTCCAGCTTCCCGGCAATCCTGAAACGCACGCATTTTTCTTCTATATGAATATCCGTCGCCCCTTTTTTGCAGGCTTCGTCCAAGAGGGTGTCCAAAAGCATGGTCGCCTCACTGGCTTCATTCAGCCTCTCGTTTTCCCTCTCACTTTCTCCATAACGCAGGGAAATTTCATGCTTGAGCTGCCCTTCATCGATTGGAATAAAATCGCAAAAGATCTCGCTCTCAGGCTTTTTTCCCTGGGAAGCAAAAAAAGACTCAACCGATTTGACAAGTTTTTTTCGCAGTTCCATGTTTGAGATGTCAGTCAGGCCGATTTTTACCAAATTTTCTTCGCTCTCGAGGACAACCGCGCCATTGTGAAGGCTGAAATTAACGGACAGGTCAAACTTGCTCATTTTTTTGCCTCCGCCACACAACCGGAAATATCAAGCAGCTGTTTCTTAAAGTCCTTTCGCTTTTTCTCAGCTTTTTTATCCGCGTCAAAACTTTCCGTGCTGGGAAGAAGATAAATGACAAGCTCTGTCTTTTCGTTTGAATCCTCGTCAACTTTAAAGAGCCGGCCGATTAAGGGGATTTTTGAGAAAAAGGGGATGCGGCTTATATTCTGATTTTCTTCTTCCTGGACAAGCCCGCTCAAAACAACAGGCTCCCCGGATTTGGCCCTCACTTCGGTAGTAATCACTTTTTCGCTGGTTGGCGGCGGATTTCCTGTCGTAGTGGACAAGTCGGTTCCCTGGCGAGAAACGCTGGCCGTGATTTTCGATGTAATCATTCCGTCGCCGCTTACGATTCCGATTACCTCAAGCTTTAAGCCGGAAATGATTTCCTTTGTAATGCCCGAATAGATAGGCTCTCCGGTCTCAGGATCCAGATTGTTGTCCCGGTAGCGGTAGGTGTTGGTATTCTGAAAGTTGATTGGCTTTCCGCTCACGCCGTTCAAAGTCGTGTCGGCAAAGACTTTGGCCCTGGACTCAGAAATAGCTGACTGAAGCTCACCTGCAAAGTGCAGGCCGAATGCGCTCACGACATCAAGATTCATGTTGAGGACGCTGCCAAGCTGAATGGCTCCCTCGTTTTTGTCGCCCACTCTGGCCCTGCCCGCCTTAAATTTGGGATTCCACTCGCTGCCCTTGGTCGACTGATACTGCATGATTAAAAGGTCGTAGCGGACTCTGGAAACAGGCTTGTCCAGCACAGCCAGCTCTTCCAAAAGACTTTGATAGGCCGCATCCGATCCGACAAAGAAAAAGCTGTCTCCGTGACCGGTATCGCTGATAGAAGATTTTTCAAGAAAAGGCGGAAGGTGAGCCATAAAATCTTCCGTGCGGATATATTTAAGGTTCACGACTCTGGCCTTGTTTTTACTGTCAACTCCGGCGACAAAATCCAGCACGGATTGAGCTTTTTCGTCATCAGAAAGAAACAAAAAATTCTGGCCGTCCCCAAGAAGAATGCATTCCAGCTCAGGAAACCTCTTGGCAAGCAGGGAAAGACATTCGCTGCCTTTAAGGAATTTCAGCCCGCACTTTCGCCAGACCTTTCCTGCCTGAGCAAAAAGATTCTTATTCTTTGAAGCCTTGAGGAAATAAACTCCGTCCTGAATCATGTATTCCGCCCCAGCCTGAATGCAAAGAAGCCCTAGAGCCTGGTCAAAATTTTCTGACTTGAAGCAGGCGCGCATGATTTTCTGCTCATTTGAGAGCGAGAAACAGAATTCCTTCCCAGCCTGAGAAAAGAATTTTTCCGCCGCAGCCGAAAGAGCTGAGTTCTGAACGTCCACGAACCACTTACCCTCGCTCAAAACAAAGGAAGCCTTTCCGCCCATCGAGTTCTGATTCTGACTTGAATTGTTCCTTGCTACATGGAAAGATTTTTCCTGCTCCTTTTCAAGCGAAAATCCCATGCAAAGCCCGGTAATCCTCTTCAAGATTTCCTCAGACTTACAGAAACCAGTGTGCAGGCTCACCTTGACCGCAGGAAGGGAATCATAAGTCACACAGAAACCGGTAGCAATCGCGACCTTTTCAAAAAGCTGCATTGGGCTCACATCAAAGGCATCGAGCGAATACAACTCATTGTTTTTCTGAATGCGGACACGGCTGACTGTCCAGCGGCTGTCTGACTTTTCGACATAAAGCCTGGACTGAAGCAGGAAGGCCTCAAAAGACTCGTCGAAATTTTCCCCGGTACAACGGAAGTCGGCTTTTCCAGAAACTGTATCATCAGCAGAAATAGAAAGCCCCGTGTAGAGAGAAAGAGCGTAAAGAATTTCATGAATGTCCCGGTTCACGAATTCGTAAGCTTCATCCGCAAAAGCAAGAGACTTGCCCAGCAGAAGAATTATTCCCAAGAACAGGCTCAGGATTTTTTGTCTTAGCAAGAACACAAAATACCTCCATTTTTTTTCTGTCTTCTTGCCTATTAATTGCCAAAATTTTTGCGTTTTCGGCAATGCAAAGTGAAAAAAGTCAGTAAAATCCAAATTTTTTTTTAATTTTTCAGCATTTTTTTCAAATTTTTATGTATAATTTAGAAAATATGACCGAGCTTTTTCCCAAAGACACTGTTTTTACAGTCTCAAACCTCACATCTTTAATCCGCGAAATTCTTGAAGGCACCTTCTCAAACATCACTTTGGAGGGTGAAATTTCAAATTACAGGCCCAATTCAAGCGGTCATCTTTACTTCACATTGAAGGACGAAGGAGCTCAAATCAGTGCCGTAATGTTCCGAGGCCGGGCAATGAGCCTTGATTTTGTGCCCAAGGACGGCATGAAGGTCAAATGCACCGGCTCCATTTCAGTCTATGCACCGCGCGGAAATTACCAGATTATCATCAACAAGATGGAGATTGCGGGAGCCGGAAACATACTTCAGATTCTTGAGGAACGAAAGCGCAAGCTGGCAGAAGAAGGTCTTTTCAATTCTGAGCGCAAAAAGCCGATTCCCCGGTTTTCAAAAAGGGTCGGAATCGTAACAAGCCCCACCGGAGCTGCCCTGCGAGACATCCTTCAGATTACAAAGAGACGGAATCCGGGCGTTGACGTTGTGATTTTACCGGCACTTGTTCAGGGAGAAGGAGCGGCTGTCACAATCGCAAACATGATTAAAACCGCCAATGACTTTGACATGTGCGACGTCCTCATTGTAGGCCGTGGCGGCGGATCCCTCGAAGACCTGCTTCCTTTCAGCGAGGAAGTCGTCGTCCGTGCAATTGCAGGCTCCCACATTCCGGTCGTAAGTGCAGTCGGTCACGAAATTGACTGGGCTTTAAGCGACTACGCAGCCGACATGCGCGCTCCCACCCCGTCAGCCGCCGCAGAACTTGTAGTTCCCAAGCAGAGCGACATTTTGCAGGGACTGGCAGCCTATAAAGAAGAATTTTACAATCAGATTACAGGCAAAGTTGAAAGATTAAAGCTCATGATTAAGTCTTTCGACGTGGGCAACATGGAAGTCCGCTTCCGCTCAATCGAACAGCCCCTTTTAAACAGACTGGAAAACGCCCGCCAGGCCATGATTGATGGAATGAATCAGAAAATCAAGGAAACAAGGCAAATCATCCAGCAGAGCGTCCACATTCTTGAGCAGGCAAGCCCCCAGACAATCCTGAACCGAGGCTACTCAATGGTACGCACCGAAGATGGAAAAATCGTCCGAAGCCCGCTCGACGCCAGTGCAGGCACAAGACTTGAAATCACTCCGGCAAATGGAAAAATCTACGCTAGGGTGGAATAATAAGAAAAGGCAGATTACATAATCAGTGGTTAAAACACAATATTTTTGATAGGATAAAAATATGAAATCATTTGAAGAAAACCTTTCCCGATTGGAAGAACTCACAGCAAATATCCGCAAGCAGGACATTTCCCTTGAAGATGCCCTTGCAAATTTTGAGGAAGGAATCAAACTCGCAAAAACTCTCGAAAAAGACATAGAAAAAATCGAAGGCAAAATCCAGATTCTAATGAATCAGCCGGTAAAGGCAGACCCGGCCTCACCCCTTCCCCAGATAAACATCGAGCCCCAGCTTGACCTCTTTTCCGGGGCAGACTCAATGACCGGAAGTGCCGGTGCTCCAACCGAAGGACTCCGCCAGTAATGGAAGAAGACATTTCAACTCCGCTCAACGCTCAAACTCCCGCCCGCCGCCCGGTCCGTGCCCTTTCAGTTGACGTCGCACGAAAAATCGCCGCCGGTGAAGTAATTGACCGGCCGGCCGCAATCGTGCGCGAGCTTCTCGACAATGCCGTAGATTCCGGGGCTGATTCAATCAACGTCGAAATCACAGGCGGCGGAATCGAAAAAATCCGAATCGCGGACAACGGAGCGGGCATGACTGAGGACGACCTCAAAAACTGCGCCCGCCCCCACTGCACAAGCAAAATCTCCGAATCCGAAGACCTTCTCAATCTCACGACCCTTGGTTTCCGCGGTGAAGCCCTTGCCTCAATCGCAGCCGTAGCCCGACTTTCAATCATGAGCGGCAGCAAAAAAATGCGGGCCAGCATCACCGAAGACCATTTAATCGAAAGTATTCCGCCGGTTCAGGACGGACAGGGCACAATAGTTATGAGCGAGGGGCTTTTTGAAAACTTCCCTGCCCGCCGCAATTTTTTAAAGCGACCGTCTTCTGAGACAATGATGTGCCGGGAAGTCTTCATCGAAAAATCCCTGCCCCGCCCGGACATTGCTTTCCGCCTCACGGTTGACGGCACAATCCGCCACGACCTTCCATCCGGTGTCTCTCTTGCAGAGCGTTTTGCCCGCGCCCTTGAACTCAAAGAAAGCACAAGTCTTTTTGCAGAAATAAAATCCAGCGGCAAGGAAAACGACGGCATAAGCGACTGGAGCTATTCACTCGTAATCGGAGAGCCGGGCATTTACCGAAATGACCGCAAGCAAATCTACATTTTCGTAAACGGCCGCAGAGTCCAGGAATATTCTTTAATGCAGGCAATCGAATACGGCTGTCAGGGCTTTTTCCCCAACGGCACTCATCCGGTGGCAGCCCTCTTCCTCAAAGTAAGTCCTCGACTTGTTGACTTCAACATCCATCCGGCCAAAAAGGAAGTACGCTTCAAGGACATTTCCAGCGTTCACCACGGAGTTTCAAGCGGAGTCAAAAATTACTTCAGAAGCTACGGAATCAAAAACAGCTTCGAGCGCGAGCAGGAAATTCAGGAAGAAATCGCCAAAAATGAAAGGAATACGCTTTTTCAGGCAATCGTTGATAACGAGCTGGCACGCGAGGAAAAGGATTCTCGAGGCTCACACTTCACGCCCGCACACGGAACTGCTGTTATTCCCGCGCGCGACGCGGGAATCTATTCCATTGACCACACGAAGCCGACTTATTCATCGAAGCTGGCAGAATACGCTCTGGATTTCCAGGCCGCCCCTCTCTCAAACTCAGCCGGCAACACTCCAAACTCAGCCGGCAACAATCAAAATGCAGCCGCTCGCACTCCAAACGCAGCCCCAGATTCAGCCGCTTCATCCACAGCTACAGCAGGCGCTCACTCATTTTCAGCGAGCACCGCTTTCGATTCAACCGACACCCTCAAAGTCGCATCCCCAACGAACATCCGCTTTCAGACCAATGCTTCTCCGGCTGAGCTTCGATTCTCAATTCCGGGTTCTTCACTCACATCGCGGGCCGAGCCTGACTTCATCTACTACGGCACCATTTTCGGCACCTTCCTCATGGTTCAGAAAAAAGGCGTTTTCTATCTGATTGACCAGCACGCAGCCCACGAACGAATCCTCTTCAACAGGCTGATGGCAGGAGGCAGCGAAAGTCAGGAACTTTTAGTCCCCTACGAAATACAGACTGAGTCCAAGGAAGACGACGACTATCTTGCTTCAATACAGGAGACACTCTCAAGCGCAGGCTTCAAGTGCGAGAACAAGGGCAAGGGCAAATGGATTTTCACATCGATTCCAGCCCGCTACACAGGAAGCGAAGCCGACTTAAAATCAGCCCTCTTTGAAAAGCACGTAAGCCCAGAAGAAATAATTTACCAGATTGCTGCAATGACAGCCTGCAAGGCCGCGGTCAAAGACGGAACGATTCTAGGCCCCGAAGCCGCAGAAAATCTTGCGCGGGAAGCCCTTCTTTTAAAAGATCCCCACTGCCCTCACGGCCGCCCCTGCTGGACAACCCTCACCAAGGAAGAGCTTTTCGCAAGGGTACGCCGCACAAGATAGCTTCACGGATTCGATTTTGTCACGCAATTTCGAATCCATGCACAAATTTCACATTTCTTACGCTCTTTTGACATATTTTGACATTCCTTCTCGTTCTTTTTAAGATTTACTTATAAAAAAAATTTTACAATTTTTGACAATTAGTTGATAATATTTCTATACGCTTTTTTAGAACTCAGGAGGTTCTATGAAAACAAACAGCTTATCTTTCAAAATTGTCATGAGGATAGCTTTACTTGTTGTTTCCATCTGCGTTTTGCTTACATCCTTTTCAGTTATTCTTCTTTACAAAGTACAAACAAATCAAGTAATAAGCACAATGACAAAATCACGTGATGATGCAGGTCAGCTCATCGAACTTTCAATCAACGCCTACATCCGAGAAGTCGAGGCAATCGCCCAGCGGCATGACATCAGGAGCATGGACTGGGAAAGTCAGCTTCCAATCCTTCAAAAAGAAGCCCTCAGGGTCGGATTCGAGTCTTTTGAGGTCGCAAACGCAAACGGCATGGCCCACTCAACAAAGGGCGGCGACATCTGGGTTGGTGGCCGCGACTACTACGGCAAGGCTCTTTCAGGTAAGGCAAACATTTCCGATCTGGTATATGACGAGCGCTATCAGAAAATGGTAGTCGTCATCTCAAGCCCCCTCATCAACGAAAGCGGCAGCACGGTCGGTGTTCTTTCGGGAGTTGCAGACGCATCCTTCACCAACAAAATCACTTCATCAATCCAGCTGGACTACGACGGCTTCATCTTCATCATCAACGATGCGGGCGAAAAAATGGCCGGTACTGATTACAAGGGCTGGTCAAGTCTTGAAAACAACATCCACGATCCAAAATATACGCCGGAAGGTCCTTTCGGTCAGTTCCGGGAAGCACAAATCAAGATGATTCAGGAAAAAACCGGCCTTGAGACCTTCTTCATGGACGGAAAGGAATATTTCCTCTCTTACATTTCAATCAACAACGACGAATGGCACCTGGGCATCATCCAGAACAAGCGAGAGGCACTGGCAATACTCAACGTCATCCTCACCCGAATGCTTGTAATTACAATCATTTCTATTGTACTCGGCTCACTTTTCGGACTCCTTCTTTCAAAGAGCCTGCGCCCTCTCAAACAGGTCAGCAGCAGCATCAACGAAATCGCATCCGGCAAGGCTGACCTCACCCAGAGAATCAACATCAAGACCGAATACGAAATCGGCGAGCTGGTAGACGGCTTCAACACCTTCACCGAAAAACTTCAGAGCATCATCAAAGTCATGAAGGAATCAAAGGATTCCCTCTTAAAAGTCGGAACATCCCTCAAGGGCGACACTGAAAACACCCTGGCTTCAATCGGCTCAATCATCGAAAACATCAACTCAACCCGCGAAGGAACAACCCTTCAGTTCTCAAGCGTTGAGCAGACGGCTTCGGCAGTCCATGAAATTGCGGCCAACATCGAGTCACTTGAGCGCATGGTCGAAAATCAGTCGGCAAGCGTAAAAGTCGCAAATGATGCAATCGTGGCAATGGTTCAGAACATCACCAAGGTAAACAATTCAGTTGACATGATGACAAATTCATTCAAGAACCTCACTGAAAAGGCCCAGAGCGGAGTCATTAAGCAGGACGACGTAAGCAATAAAATCTCAATCATCGGCGAACAGTCAAAAATGCTGGGCAACGCAAACAAGACCATCCGTGACATCGCAAGCCGAACAAACATGCTGGCCATGAACGCGGCAATCGAAGCGGCTCACGCAGGCGAATCAGGCAAGGGCTTCTCAGTCGTTGCAGACGAAATCCGCAAGCTTTCCGAAACTTCAACCGCCCAGTCAAAGGAAATCGGCGAACAGCTTAGCAACATTCAGGAATCAATCAAGGAAATCATCATCGCATCAAACGAATCTCAGATTGCATTCAAGAACGTCAGCGAAGAGATTCAGTCTACGGACCACCTGGTCAAAGAAATCGCAGTCGCAATGGACGAGCAGAAGACCGATTCAGAAAAAATCAACGAGTCCCTCAACAGCATGAACGACAGCACGGACATCGTTCTTTCGGCAGTAAACGAAATGTCAGAAGGAAACGCCGCAATCCTCAAGGAAATCCAGAACCTTCAGTCTTCGACAACAGAGCTCAAGCAGAACATGGACCAGATGGAAGAAGGCGCAGAATCAATCCGCCAGACAGGAACGGCACTTTCAGAAATTTCAAGCCAAATGGAAGCTTCCATCAACGAAATCGGCGGTCAGGTTGACCAGTTCCAGGTTTAAGGGAGGTATAAAATGAAGAAAATCACTGGCATAATTCTTTCTGTTACAGCAGCGGCTCTTTTGCTTACAGGCTGCTCAAAAAATAAAGACGGCAGCGTGCCGAAGAACTCAAAGGAAATCCATATCCGCGTCTGGGAGTCAAAAGACGGAATCGACACCTTCATAAAGCAGGCGGGCAAGGCTTACACAGCCCTTCACCCCAACGTAATCATCGATTTTGTCAACGTAAACGTCCACAACACCACCGAAGCTCTTGAAACAGACGGGCCAAACGGTGTCGGACCGGACATTATCGCGGCTCCCCACGACAAACTGGGCACCCTGGTCACAAAAAACCTCATCCTTCCCACGGAAAATCCCCAGGAAGTCTCAAGAAAAGTGCTCAAATCATGCTCAAAGGCACTCACCTACAACGGCATCATGTACGGCTACCCTGCCAGTGCCGAAACCTACGCCCTTTTCTACAACAAGAGCCTCATCCGCGAAAACGAACTTCCCCGCACATGGGACCAGCTCAAGGCCTGGGTTCAGAAATTCAACGAGGAAAATCCGGGAAAACTGGGCTTCGTAATGGACATTTTCTCCGGCTACTACTCGATTTTGTTCACCACGGCAGGAAACAACCGCCTCTACGGTGAAAGCGGCACAGACTCACAGAGACCGAACATGAACACGGCCGCCGCAATCAGCGGACTCAAGCTCTTCCAGTCCCTCAGAAGCGACCTGGGCCTTTACGACACCGAGCTCAGCACTGCTTCATGCGATGCCCTTTTTGCTTCGGGTAACGCCGCCATGCACATCACAGGCCTCTGGAACGTAAATCCATTTGAAAAGGCAGGAATTGACTTTGGCGTAACCACGATTCCATGCCTGCCAGGAGAATCAAATCCACCGGCTTCCTTCAGCGGAACACGTGGCATGTACGTCACAAGCTGCTCAAAGCACCCAAAAGAAGCGGCAGACTTCCTCGACTTCATCCTGTCACCGGAAATCCAGCAGATGCGCTTCAACCTAACAGGTTCTATGCCCTCAATCAACACAAGTGTAAACAGCAAGTACATGGCAGGATTCCTGAAGCAGCTGGAATATGCCTTCCCGATGCCGTCAATCCCGGCCATGGGCAAATTCTGGGGTGAAACAGAAGGAGCTCTCAAAAACATCTGGAACGGAGCCGACGTAGAAACAGAAGTCCGCTCACTCAACGAAAAGATTAAGGGATAAAAAGATAAAAAAATTGCCGGGTCACTTGGCCCGGCTTTTGTTTATTTCTGCAGCAACTTAAATACACCGTCTTCAGGATTATATGCAACTCCGAAGTCATCCTTCTCCTGAGGGTAAGTGCCCTTGATGAAGAACTTTTCAAGCAGAGAGATATAATACTTTGCGACCTTGTCATTCTGATTGTGCTCAGAAAGCTTCTGGAAGCCGGCCAGTGCCTCGGCGTACTTTTTAGCCTCGAACAGAGCCATAACCTCTTCCCAGTGATCCATGTATTTAAGGGTAAATTCGCCTGCCTCAGACTTTTCGTCAATCAGCTCGTAGAGGCGGATCGGCGTGTTTACGTTGACTACGCGGACACGGTCAAGGCTTCGAACGACAAAGCGGTCGCCAAGCATGTTCCGGGTGGCCTCACTGATTAAGATGCCGCCTGTTGAATACTGCTTGTTTACGCCCTCCAGACGGGAAGCAAGGTTTACGTTGTTGCCCATCATCGTGTAGTTCTTTTTGTTTTCGCTGCCCATGTAGCCTGCGACCATTTCACCTGAGTTCAAGCCGATTCGGGTGAAAATCTCGCGCTTGTTTTCGACCATAATCTTAAAGGCCGTATACAGTTCTTCGTCCATGCTTTCCGGTCTTGGATAGCGGACGATGCTGCGGATTTCCTCGTTCATGTCGACTTCAGACTTCTTCATCTTGATTGCAGCCGCACATGCTCTTGAAGCATGGTCTGCCATTGGAACAGGAGCACCGACAAGGGCGATGATTGCGTCACCTTCGTATTTGTCGACTGTTCCCCTCTCGTTCATGATGATGTCGCTCATTTTGGTGAGGTAGTAGTTCAAGAGGGCTACCAGCTGACCGGCAGTCAAAAGCTCAGAGAAGCCGGAGAATTTCTGGATGTCGGTGAACATGGCCGTCATTTCCAGAGTCTGGCCGCCAAGCTTGAATGAATCCGGGTTGGCAACGATGTCGTTTACGACTTCCTTTGAAAGACACTGGCTGAAAGCGCTTGTGATGAATTTCTTTTCTGAAGAAGTCAAAAGGAAATTGACAACCGTTGTGATTGCAAATGAGAATACAAGAGTGAACTCAGGAATAACGACACCGATATATTGTTTTGTGATATAGAAATAAGCGAAGAGAACAATGAGGGTGCCGAGGATTGCAAAAAGACCGAAGAGAATCTGCTTGACCGTACTCTTGATTCGGACGGCGATAAGTGAATAAACAAGGGCCAGAACCGCCGCGATAATGACAGAAACCCAGGCCGGGCTGTCATCAACAAAGTCCTGTGAAAGAATCTGGTTTGCCATCGTGTAGTGGGCGCCAGGATTCGGGAAAGCCTGCTGATACTGGTTGAGGCCAAAATCAGTCGTACTCGTGGCGTTGGTTCCGATGATACAGATTGCATTGCTGACACGGAGGGCAACTTCATCGCGTGAAGTCTCAACTTCGTGGAAAAGCTCGCGCATTTCGGCAAAAGTCTGGTTGATGTAGTCTTCCTCGCCGTATGCTTCAATAAGAAGCTTGTCCTGATTGCTTTCAAGATAAAGCTTTACAGTATCATAGTATTTTCCGCGCAGGACAGCATAGTTCTTTCGGGTAAGGCCGTTTTCCGGGTCTTCCGGGTTGGTACAGAGATATTCCTTTATGTGGCGGGCCTGCTCGTAGTAGCTTACAGGGTCATCGCCTTCCCAGAGGCCGAAAAGACCGGATTCACTCATGCTCATGATGCTTTTGTAAAGGTTGCGGTCAAGAAGTGAAAGGCGGTAGATGTTCCAGAGGGAAATCGAATTGTACTGATTGTAATTTTTGGCCGGGTACTTGATGATGAGCTTACCTTCTTCGTCACGCGGAATCTTTACGTCCTGAAGTGAACCGTCGTCCATCTTGCAGTTTTTGAGGGTGACATAAGAATTTGAGACATGAACTTCCGGGTCACCGAAACGCTTGAGGATTGGAACCAGGGTAAGCTGACCGTAGTAGTCGCCGTTGTATTTAAGGAGGATTGGCAGGCGGCGCAGATATCCGTCCTTGTCAGGCGGAGCGTTTACGAAGCCAGCCTTGCCTGCACGAACCATGAAATTGTGGATGGCAGGAATAACGCCCTTGTAGTCATAAGTGAGGGTGTCCCCTTCATCTACGACATTTTTGAGGGAAATATACTTTGAAAGATAGTCAACCTGCTCCTGATTTTCAAGCTGATAGGCATCTTCAAAAGTGAGAGTGAGATAGGAATCGCCGAAAAACTGAAGGGAATTGGCAAGAATTTCGTCAACGTCGCGAACAGTGTCAGCAACGGCCTCATTGACGGCTTCCTGGGCATCGGGAATCGAAATGTCGCCCGAATTGAGGTATGTGAAAGCCTCGTCAATCTTCCCCGGCAAATCCTCGGCAAGATAAGTTTCGTCTACCTTGCGCTGGCTTTTGTCGAGGAAGCTCAAATCGTATACAACCGCCTCAGTAGGAAAATCCTTGAGTACATCCATGGAATCGGCATAAACGTCGCGTCCAAAAGGCCAGACGCCAATCTCATTGACGGAATAGTCATCAACATTAATCATGATGATGTCACTTCTCTCTTCAAGCGGAGTAAGCGGGCGCTGGAACCAGTCTGCTATCTTTCTGTCCAGGCTGGGAACGAAAACAACAGCGACAAGAACAATAAGTGCAAAGACAATAATCTCTGACACAGGAACAATAACTTTTAATAACTTTTTCATAATACTTTTAATCTAAATAAAAAAAATCCTGCAAGAATTTGCAGGATTTCTAACGACTTACGAAAGGCTACTCATCCCATTCGAGGTCTTTTTTTGCTTCTGAAGCGCGAGAAGAAGCTGTAGCAACACCGCTCTGTGAACCTTCTGCCTTTTTAGCAACATTGTTCTTTGAGAGAGTTGCCTTTTTGAGACCGCCTTTTGAGCCAGTTGCAGAAGCGAGGCTCTCGATTGAACCTTTCTGCATAGCTTTGATTGTTGCAGATGAACTGCCATCTGAAACAACGAGGCTTGAGTTCAAAGCTGTGTTGATGTTTGTGCCAGCAACGAGCTCCTGACCGACAGTAACAGCCTTCCATTCACCGTTTGCTTCGTATGTAACTTTGCCAGTTACGCGCTCAACCTTGTAAGAGCCAGCCGCAAACAGAGAAGCAGCAGCAAAGAATGCTACCATCCCGATAATAAGAGTTTTGATAAGTTTCATAGGAACACCCCCCTAAATTAAAGACACTTTGTGTATCTTATTTTTTCTTAATTAGAATATTAACGCGTAAAAATGAACTTGTCAATTTTTTACACAAAATTTAAGCATTTTTTTAGCTTTTTTTCGAGTTTTTTCGCACTTTTTTTGCAAAAATCCCAGAAATTACGCCAAGCACTGCAAGGAATCCGAAGACGTAAATCATTCTATTACCATGATTTTCAGTCTTTCTAACAGTTGAATCCGTAATCAATTCCTTACTATTAGAAACGGCATTTTTCTTGCCAGACTTAACCTTTATTATGCCATTCTTAGAAGAAACTTCGTCCGAAGCCTTAGCCTCTGGGCCAGAAGAATCTTTCATTTTTGCAAGAGCAGAATCAAGCTCAGAAGAAGCCGACTCAAACTCACCGCTCAAGCCAGTCCAAGATTCACCCTGTTTTGGAGAAGCACTTGCAATCTCAGCATTTTTCTTAGCGTCTCGTGCCGCTTTCTTTGCAGCCTTTTTAGCCGCCTTTTCTGCAGCCCGGGCAGCCGCCTTTTCAGCCTTAGCTTCTTTGAGAGCCTCAAGTTCTTCATGTGTCATAGAGCGACCAGAGAAGATTGAAGTGATGCCAGAAGAGACGTTATCGATGAAGCGGGTGAAGATGCTTGTGGCAGGATCAGCAGGCGTTCCCATTTTAAGACTAAAGTCCATACCATCAGTCTTAGAATGAGCTAATTCAATCTTAACATCACTTGCAAGATTTGGAACAGACTCAAACTCGATTACAAGTTTGTCAGCACAAGTTTTCTTGTCTCCAAAATTAATTATATATTTATTGTCATTCTCAATTGCACCTGTTGAAGAAGATATAATTGCTGACTCTTTATCACCAAGATAAGCCTTAACAGATGACATTTCCTTGCTTTCACCTTCGTTAAACGAAATTCCATTATTCAAGAAACTGAAATAGTCAATCATATATGCTGACCACAAGCCTGAAATCGTAAGTTTTGTACCGTCAAGAACATATTCCGGTTTTGGTGAAGGAGTCAAATCACATTCAACAACATCATCGTCAAATACAGAGGTAATTTTTACTTTTGAGCCATCAAGGAAATAGAGACCATCCTTGTCAAAATTAATCTCCAACTTCTCCATGATATATCCCTTTGTAAATACAACCTTGCAAGAATTGTCTAATATAGAAGACGAGGCAGGGGTAATTTTTAAAGGCTTGTCAGGATCTGCAAGATTTGGACAAATGAGTTCACCATCAACCTTAATGCCAGAACTTGAAGGCCGAAATTCTGTTATTTCAAGAGACTTAATAGGGAAACTTGAAATAAAGTCAGTAAGAGTCAGTTTTTTAGTTTCTGCCTTAGATTTAATGCTCAAAGCCGTTGGTTTTTCATACACATGCCACCATGTATCGCGCAAACCACGACCAGTTAAATTTGCAGGATCGCCAAGTGCATTTGGTTTTGGATTTGCGTTAACATCTGTATTTATGTATTCTGTCTTATTTCCAACTGCATCTTTTACACAAAGCGAACATTCACTTTTTAAACTTTTAATGTCAGGTAAAGAAACAAAAACATCTTTTTGTCCTTCAGAAGTATCTACAGAAATTTCCTTCCAAATACTTGGATCTCCTAAATCAGTATCAGATCCTCTTACAAAAGTAGTATAAGCCGTAATTGGGCTTCTATTTGCTTCAAGTGTCACCTTAAGTTTTAGTCCTGATTTATAATATACTAAGTTACCACCAACAGTAGACACAGATATAACAGAACCTTCGTAGCTCTGATCTCCCGTAACCTGCTTAACAGTCTTTGCAGCCACTTTATCTTCCGTAAGCCAAACTTTGTATCGGCTTGAGACATTTCCAGCCTTGTCCACGGCGTAGATTCTTGCAGCTTTCGGATTTTCAGTTGACTTTGTAAAATCTAATTCTACAGTTGAATCAATGGCAGAATATTGTTTGTTTTGATTATATTCAATACAGAATCCATCCAAATCATCATCTGCCGTTGTCTGGCTTGGAGTCAATGAAACAGTATTTACACCAAGAAGATCCGTATTGTAATAAATCGTTGATGAATATTTGCCCTGAGCATCAGCAGTTGCTGCGCCAAGATGAACACCATTGCCTTCTTTTGTTGTATCATTTAATACAATACTTGAAGGAACAGCTGGAGCATCCTTATCAAAGACAAATTTGCTAATCTTTTTAGCTTCAGTGGCATCTCCAACAGTTATATCAACATCAGAAAGCGGTGTGAGCTTAATGTTTCCAACCTTGTCGATTGCAGCAATATAAATTTCTGACGCATTTTTAGTTACGGAAGAAGGATCTTGACCAAGAGGCAATTCAAATGTAAGGCTTACATGATCCGGCACATACTGGTATGTATTTATGAAAGTACGATTTTCATCTGTCAACACACCATTTGCTACAAGGCTGTATTTTACTTCTGGATCAGGGCCCAAACCAGCCCCCGGAAGTTCTGTATCTCCGCTAATTTTAGAATCTTCCGCAGTTACAGCCTTAATCTTCAAGCCAGCTTTGTTGAAATAAAGATTGTTGACACTTACTTCAGATTCAGTTTCTGTCACCAAATTTGCAGTTCCATTAGAAGCTTTGACCAATGTAATTTCTGAAACAACAGGGCCGGTTGTATCACGGATAATAGTAACTTTGTAAGCAGCTGCTGAATAAAGACCTACCTTGTTTACGGCATAAATCTCGTAAGTTTTACTTTCTTTAGTCTTATCTACATCAAGGGTGAAAGTTTCATTGCTTGTAGAAACCGTGCCATTAGACGCAGGAGCAAAGCCCTTTATGCCTGTCACGTCTGTTGTGGTGAAAGTCGGCGTGACGGTAACGCTTTCAACGGAACCGTTGACGTAAATTACTGCGGCTCCATCAACATCAGTTCCCCGCTTAAAGCTTCCGCCTTCGCCAGTAGTTTCGATTGTTTCTCCAATTCCAGTTACGTCTTTCGCATTCGTGAGTTTTTTGAATTTAACTGTAAGAGCCTCACTATCACTGTTTATGTTACCAACATAGTCCACAGTGTGAATTGTTGCAGAGAAAGAACCATCCGTAAGAGAACTTGGAATAGGAATAGTAACCAAAGTCGGATTTGTCGCACTTATAGGCTGAATCGAAGTAGTAGTAATCGTGCTAGAATTAATCTGATATCCTCTTAATCCAGAAGCAGTTGCATCTTCTGCTGTAAAATTCACATTGAGCTTGATTTCGGTTAGAGAAGTATCGTTCTTAAAGTAAACTATACTGTTCGTTGAATCCCAGAATGCAACATCTTTTGATGCATCATTAATCACAGGATTTTCCGCAGCATTGTCTGGCAACGTTGGTGCAGCGACAGTGTTATCCTGAATCATTTGAATCACATAAGCTGATTCAGATACGTTACCCGCCTTATCCACGGCGTAAATTTTTGCATCACCCGGAGACAGTTGAATTGTTAATTCTTCATTAACCGTGCCGTCTGTACCAACTCTGTACCCCAAAAGACTAGAATCAGCTGCAGCCAGAGACGGAGTTACAGTTATATTAGTATTAGAAACTTTATTATTGTAATAAAGGTCAATATTTTTTTCAGTGGATGTAGAACCTACGCTATACCATCCGTCCTTGAAGGAGTCGTTTGGAGAGATAGCAACCGAAGTTGGCGGTTCAGGTCTTGTTTCATCACAGATGAATTTGTTTATCGTAACCTCAGAATTTTCGCCAACTGTTATTTTGACACTAGAAAGAGGTGTGCGGCTTATATTTCCAAGATAGTCTTTTGCGGCAATGTAAATTGCAGAAGAAAGAGCGTCGTGTTTGCCAAGCAAGAGACTTCCAGCAGCAAACCAAGTTGTTGGAACTTCGGTATTTGAAGTGGTAATTGCAAATACTTTATTATCTGGAAGACCTGAGCCCATAGTTTTAGTATTTTCATATTCTTCAATCAGAACATCATTTTCACCAACACTATTAATAATTGCATTTTTGTCATTGTAATACAAATTATTTGAGCCAGATTCGGCCAACAAATTCGCAGATTTGCTTGAGTCTATAGAAAGTGTAAGAGATTTTACCTCTGGACCTGTAACATCACGGAAAATTTTCAATGTATATGCAGAAGCAGAATACAGACCTATTCCATTTTTAGCATAGATTGTATAAGGCTTACAACCGTCTTTATCAGAAGGCAAATCACTAAGTTCGATTGTATATGTACCGCCAGTGCCTTTTGGAGAATAACCACCTGTAGCTGAAAGAGCAAATCCGACAATATCGGTTATGTCATCATACTCGAGTTCAGGGATAATTGTAATCGCGGTTGTTTCGCCATTAACATAAATTCTCTGTGCAGATTCAACTTTGATAGTTCCATCAGCAGTAACTTCACCAGTTCCAATTTTTATGCCAGTTACCTTTGGTGCATTTGTAATCTTTATGACAGTAAACTCATATGGTTCACTTTCATTACCAAGACCATCAACAGCTTTAATATAAACTTTTTTGCCGTTTGTTGTTATATCCGAAGCGGTTGTTATGCTTGTAACATTGATAGGAATTTTTCTTGCAGTAGCACTATAAGAAGAAGCCGGTGTTTCAGAGAATGTTTTAGTCGTTGACCATGAATCAGTACCAATTTTAATCTTATATCCCTTTATGCCAGCAACATCCTCAGGGAAATTTACGTTTACATAGAAAGTTTTATCTTCACGATCGTCAACAGCTTTACTGTACCAAACTTTATTTGCATCGCTGGCTTTGGTTGAAGTGTATGCCAAGCTCTCAGTATTTGGTATAGAAACAGTACTTGGAGCAGCTGCTGTTCCGTCGTAAGTCCAAGTTGCTTCTGTGCCAGAAGGCAAATAATACTCTTTAGCAGGAACATTTCCAACACTCCAAGTTTCAATAAACAATGAGCCGCTACCAGTAAATTGACTTTTAGCCCCAGAATTTTCGGCATGTAGCTTACCATCTGAAGTTTTACCATACGCAGCAAATGAGAAAGTTATTGTGCCACCAGTATAAGTAGAACTATCACCCCTATCTACTTCCGTAGCTGCAATAGAATATCCAAACCTAGCATTATCCCAATTATCATAAACGCCATACCATCTTATAGGATCACTTGTACCAATTGCCGTAAGTTTTGTAGAAACAGTTGTATTTTTATTAAAATAATAAACAGATCCATCTTCGCTTGGTACATAGTTACTAACAGAAGTATCATCTTTTGAAATTGACGGTCTTTCATCGTTTATTTTAATTGTAAGTTTTTTTGCAGAACTTAAATTTCCTGCATAATCTACAGTATAGAAATAAATATAACGAGGATCGGAATCAGGCACAGCCAAATTAAAATAGTCTTTCGGAACAATTGTGAAAGTAAATGTATTAGGGGTTGAAGAATTAGTCTCTTTTTTTGTATATTCTGTCCAATCTGTAGGTACGCTAGTTATTCCAGAATCCGTAGAAATAAAGCAATATTTTGCAACACTAGTTACAGAAGTTTTATTCGCATCTGAAGTCGTAACTTTTATTGTAAAGCCTTGGAATCCACCATCTTTTTTATAACCATTATATTTATCATAATTTGCATTGTAATTGAAATGAATTGTATCACTAGAAAATTTACCATAGCTACTAGTCGTCATTTCGAAAGCTGAAACTGTTGGCTTAGTATTATCGATACAATAGACTTTATCAGAAACAGGAATCTCATTATTCTCAACAGACAAATTGTAAGTTGCTTTATTACCGAGAATATCAATAGCATACAAACAGAAAGAATATCCAGAAGAACCATTACCCCCAAGTTTATAGTTTACATAGCCATCTTCATCAGGAGAACCAGGTAATGTCTCATAAGACGAACTACTGTTAACTCCTTTTAGTATATCTTTATATTTTCCACTGCTATTCTTTTCAAGAACACCACAATCCTCGTCATAGGCAGCACCTTGAGAATCAGAGCCATCGCTATAGGCCGCAGTCTTTGGAAGTTTGACATAAGCCTGATTAGTACCACTAGACTGATAGAAAACCTTGCCTCCATAATAACCTACACCGCCTTGTACTACGGCACGGTGATAGGAATCTTGACCTACGTAACCATCACCACACTTGAACTTAGGGCCTGTTCGGTCACGCATAACTGCAAGATAAATTGTAGTCGCGTTACCACCTGAGTCTTTGACAGTAATTTCATACAATTTGCCCTTATAGCCAGTAGATGCAGTCTGATAAGGCGAATCTCCATCACCATCAAGATAAATTGGCATTTTAACTGTATATGTACTATCCGAGGCTTTAGCAGGAACAGCGAAAGGATATTTTTGAGCTTCAGTTCCTATAATTTTTTCTGTGCCATTTGACGTAATGACATATCTATTGACGGAAATTTCTGTAAGGAGACCACTATAACCTGTTGTATCCGTACCGTTTTTGTCTCTTACAACGAAAGTTCCCTGAATATATCCGTAAGCAGTACCTGAATTTTTTGCATTTGAGTAAATTGTGTAAGGATTTTCTTTTGTATATCCTATTTTTTCAGAATTACCAGAAGTTTTAAAGGTTCCACTAAATGAGTCTGTTGCAATAGCTGCATTTTCGGAATCAGGCTCGACATTGCACTCCAAGAGTTTTTTTGCACTGGCGTCATAAATTTTTCCATCTGTAAAATCCTTTCCTTCCAATGCAGTTGCCAATGCTGGATATTTTTCAGTCAAAGCTTCAATATATTGGGCACCAAATTTCATAGTAAGCTCTGGCGGATTGTCGTCAACGCTTGAAGTGATTGTAATTGGTGTTTTGTTTCCTACTTTATCAAATACATAGAATTTATTACTTGTAATTGAAATAGACTTTTTTGCATTTGAATCGTTGTTTGTAAATTCAAGATAATAACCATTACCATCTTCGCATGAAGCAAGAGAATCTTCCGCTAAATATTCATCCCAGCTATAACCATACAAGCCAGAACCAGATTCAGTAATATAACTGTGTGGAATATAGACATATACAGTCTCACCGTTCCTAATTTTATCAGATGCATCCTGAGAGAATGTAATTGCTAGAGAATTTGTAGATTTTGCATCAATACGATACAAGTTCTGATTATCATTTATGTGAAGACCTGTAGTTTCACTACCAAAATTTACCGTAGGTGCAGTATTATCAACCTGATACTTCGTATTACCCAGGCGAACAGTCTTTACACGGCCAAGCTTGTCGGCAACATGCAGGTAAATCTCCTTAGCAGAGTTTTCTTTAGCCATTGCATCAAGATTTCCAATTGAAACAGGAACTTTTCCTTCATGCTCGACACTGTTTCCATCAATAATCGTCCACTTATCATTAGGTGAATAAATATTACTAATTATACCAGAAATAGATGAAGTTTCTTCTATTTCTGGTAAATGAGAATAATAGTAAGCATAAGGAGCAAATGAATCTACATCAATATAGAAGAACATACGATACTTATTATATGTATCACTTGAATAATTTGGATAATCATGTTTTGTATTAATACCAGTATCAGTTTTTGCACTATTTTTATATTTATTAGAACTAACCCATGTTATTCCAGTTGTTGAGTCTACAGATGACCTTCGTCCGTCATTATACGGAACAAGTTTGGCAATTTCTTCTGCACTTGAGTAGGAATCTGCGTTCACGTCAACCTTTGTTCCATCGCCATGAACGCCAGTGCCGCCCAGCCAGATTTGTGGGGCTTCTTCGTCAGCAGAGTAAACAAACTTACCGTACCAGTAATCTTTTGCCGCCGCTGTTGAACCGTATTCTGCAGCGTTGACTTTTACATTGAGCTTGCTGATATTGATGTTTCCAACGCGGTCTTCGGCAACGACATAAATGTAAGGCGTTGTTTCAGAACATTCTTTCGGATATTCAATATTGCTCAAAGTGATTGTGCTGCCCGAAGGAATTCCGTAGAAATACTTGTTTTTGTTAGCATCTTCTTTTATCCAGCTCATTACGACTTCACGGCTTGGTGTTGTAGCAGAGTTAGAAGGATAAAGGAAGAGTCTTACTGCCCAGTTATCAGAATCAGCGTTTCCGCTTTCTATTGCTACGGTTTCAGAAGGTTCATTGTTAATTACAAAACTAGCTTTTGCATTGTCAGAGAAGAAAATCCTATTATCAGTCTTTCCTTTTTCTTTTTCTGATTCGAGCCCTGCCGCATACATAACCTTAAGTACAGCGGATGAAGCAGAAGAACCGACCTTCCACATGTGGTCAGGCATCATATAATCGAAATCAAGGCCGTTTGCGCTGAGCTGGTTGTTTTCTGGCACAAATCCATCATCCGTGCCGTTTGCGTTCTGAGGAATCGTATTGTCACAAATCCAGATATCAGGTTCAGCTTGCAAACCTGCTTCGGTCTTCTGCTTGATTTCGACTGACTTAACGTTACCTACATTATCCTTGAACCACAATCGCATGTTGAGAGGGTTCTTTCCGTCGTTCTTTGGATAGAGCGTGAGTTTAGTTGTTCCGCTTGTGAACGGAATCCACTTGTTCCAGTTCTGGAGTGCAGTTGTCGGTGCTGCGTATTCGCCTTCAAGTACAGCTGCCGGTGCCTGTGCAGAACCGTTAATTGCGTAATATGCGACGCCACTGTTTATCGTGAAGTTCTTTTCTTTGTGATTTGCAAGATTGACTTCGATTGTAACAGGATTTACGCCGTCCTTGCCGCCGTTTCCGTCATTGTAGTATACGGCATAACCCGAAACTCCGCTGACTCCATCGACCCCCTCAGACTCTTCACGTGTCAAGGTCTTTGGAACAGAAGTCTTGAAGATGTGATAGTTCTCGCGAGATTCTTTATATTCCATATTGTTCTGGAGAGAACTGCTTTCATCATCATCATTTACAATCTCAGCCTCGCCGTCTTTTACGACATGGACAGACTTAGTTTCAGTAGAAATATTTCCGGCTCTATCTTTGAGAACGATTGTATATTCATGGTTGCTTGAAGCATCGAATTTAACGTCAGTAATCTTTGTGAGGATTGCCTTGTTAGATTCTTTTGCGGCAATTGCAACGGCACCAGAAGTCTTATCAGAAGCATCACTTACAAAATACAATCCGTAGAAGTTTGTGTCAGATGCATTTACAGTGAGGTAAATCGGCTCGCTCTCAGTACCTTGCGGTCGTTTATAGAAGTAAACTTCGCCATCGCTTGCAAGGATTCTTGCTCCAGAAGTTTTTGGCCATACATAATCAGCATCATTTCCGTTTTCACCGATTGTACCCATTACGACAGCAGCATTAGCATTATTGCCCCAAGCAGGAGCTGTTGTATCAAGGGTAATCTTGTCGTTTACGGCTTTTTCTGAGTCAGACCAGCCTGTAAGGTCAACTGGGTAAATGCTGACCTGGTTTTCGCCCTCTTCGCCAGTCAGTTCGACGTTTGTAACTATGAATTCGCAGACTTTTTCACATGCATAAGAATATGGAAGAGTTGCTGTCAAATTATCACTGCTTCTTTCAACGCCTGTGATTTCTTCGTAGCCATCGCCGTTTGTAGCTGCATCAGCATGGGTCAGGGCAGCTGTGTCAGCCGCATCAAGATCCTTGTAATAGAATTTAGAAGAAGAAGTGAATCTTGCTCCGCCGCTGATGACAAGGTGCTTGACGCCGCTTCGCTTAGCCTTTCCTCCAGCTGGGGCAGCCGTCTTAACTGCAACATTTACGAGTTTTTCATTTGTAAAGCCTTCGAGTGCGACTGTATTGGCATCTGCATCAGCTGTGCCGTTGATTGCCTCAGAACCGCCACGGTCAACAATCTTGACTCCGCCTTCAAGCAGGAGTGGAGCCGTAAAGTCAACAAATACGCTTGGAACAGTTTCGGTGCTATCTGCTTTATATGCGATGTCCGAAGATTTTGAATCATCGTCAGTATTAAGGGCAAAGTCTGTAAGTTTTACAGAAATCTTGTTTTCGCCCTCGGCTGTGAGGGTTGCGTTTGTGATTGTAACAGTGAAGTCGCCGTTTTCGCTGCGGAATGTCGGCTTAGAATTTGTAATCAGGGTGATTGTTGCAAAATCAGAGCTGACTTTGTAATCGCTTCCCTTTACGAGTTTTGTCGTGCCGCATGTGATTTCTGAGGCAGCTGTGAGGCGGAGGTTTTCACCCAGCTCAACAGTTTTTACGCCGGAACCGCTCTCGGCAATTGTAAGCTCAAGTTCAAGTTTTGCCGGAACTTTGCCAGCTTCCTCGAAGTCTTCTTTTGAAATCCAGTATGAATCAACAGTTTCTCCCGGCTGAGTGCGGGCAATGAGCCTGTTGATGAAGATTCTCTGAATCTTTGGAGAAGTTGAATCAGATTCAAGGTCAATTGTACCGTCTGCAGCACAGCCGTTGAGGGCCGCGTCTGCAAGATGGAGGTTGATTTTGTATGATTTATTGTCCTCGAATGTGTCTGCGACTTTGATATTCTGCAATACGAAGAGGCCGCTGGTGTATTTCTGAGGCTCTGTAAATGTGATGTAGTTGTCTTTGACAGTGTAATCAGCTTCTGCCTTGAGAAGTTTGGCATTTTCAATGAGGGTGGCTGTATCGGCCGGCTTAGTTTCTCCGCCCTCGCCTGCACTTTCTGCCAGTGCATCAATGTCTGCATTTGAAATGTATTTGATAGCAAAGTCAGCTGAGTCAAACGGTGTGGCACTTGAAGAACTGTCGTTGAGCTTTGGATCAATTCTGAGGACTTTTACGCCCGTCATGACTTCCGTGAATGGCAGGCAGAGATCCATGTTGCTTACGACAGCTGCCTTTGATACGCCGTAGACGCCTTCCTTAAGGTGCCATGTTACCTCTCCGACTACAGGAGCGGCACGGTCAAGAGTAATCATTGGTGTTGAAACTTCTTTTGAGACCCAGCCTGTGAAGTCTGTTGCTGTAATTGAAATCAGCTGCAGGCCGTCGTCTGAGCCCTGGAGTTCAACATTTGTGAATTTGAATGTGTTGGCAGCAGTAAATACATAGTTGACGAATGTAACGATACTGCCGTCAAGAGTATATTCTGTTTGAGCAAGGAGTTTTCCATCAACATAAACAGCAGTTTCCCCTGTGAAGAGGCCGTTTGAAAGAGAGAGAGACCTTACGCCGCTGCCATTTGTTTCCGGGCTGAGCTTGAGCGAGAGGTCGACGTTTTTTGTGTCGGTGTATACAGAGACAAGGCGGGCTTCGGCAAATGTTTTTTCGTCGGTTGCGGAATCTGCCTTTCCGTCGGCAAGAGCCGGAGATTTTTCTGCAATGGCAGGAATCTGGCTGTCGCTGAATACCTGATAGATTGGAGATGTTGAAGTGTCGTCAATGTAAAGGTCGAAGTTACCGGCATTTTCGTTAGAGCCAGTGTTGTCGACGAAGTCCTGGAGAGATACAGAAACTTTGTTTCCTTCTTCGCTGTTCGGCTTGTCGAGGCGGATATTTGTGAGCTCGAATCCGATAGAGCCGGTCTGTTTGTAAAGGTCAGGCTGCTCGTAATCGAAGAGAGTGACTGTGTTGGTCTTGGCATCGATTGTACAGCGGTCTGAAGATACGGCTCTGCCTTCGATGATGAAGCTTGTGTCTTCTGTGATATGGGCATTTTCTCCCAGAGTGATGACTTTGACGCCGGAACCGTTTTCTGTTGCCGTAACTGCGACAGTAACGTATTTTGCATCTTTGTTTTCGTCGTAGGCGCTTCCTGGAAGCCAGTACGTTGTTTCGTTTTCGTCATAAACCAGACGCGGAACGACGTTCTTGATGACAACGCGGTCGACAACTGGTGGCATGGTATCGTGAGCCAGCATGACTGTCTTTTCGCCAGCCTTGTTGAGTGCTGAATCGTAGAGGGTGATTGTAACTGTGTACATACCGTCTGCTTCGCCCAGCGTGAGGTTCTTAATATAGAAGATACCTGTGTTGTAGCTTGACTGGAGGACGTGGAGAGATTCGATTCCATTCGGGAAGATAGAAGCTCCGACATTACCCTTGCTGTTGAGAACGTCCTGCAGGCTGCTTGTGTCTGCTTCGATTGCAACGGCTGCTGCCTTCTCAGGGCTTTCTTCGACAGAGTAAAGGATTGAAGCATGTTCGAATGCATTTTCAACCTGTTTGCCGTCAGATGCCTTGATTGTGAGGCCGAAGACTTTAACACCACAGAGTTCTTCTGTAAACGGAACTTTGATGAGCATTGATTCTGGAACGACAACATCCTTGGTAGAGTTGAGTCCCTGAGCTCCGCTTGCGTCAACACAGTATACTTTTCCGGTTTCTGGAGCTGAGTTATCGCAGAGTACGGAAGAAATCTGCATTGCCTTAGAAATGTTGCCCAAATCGTCCATGAGTCGGATTGTGACAGAAACAGGTCCGTCACTGTCAACTGCGGCAGCACCGATTTTATATCTTTCTGAAACTGGAACCCAGGCCTTGTCGTCTGCTGCAACCTGCCAGTCTGTTGATGTGCCAAGGTGGCATACCCACTTAAGGTTTTCATGAGCCGCAGCGAGTTTCTGGTGACCGAAGTCGCGGATTGGGTCAGAAGTTTCGTCGTAAATTTCAACTGAATCGATTGTCTGTTTGTTGTACCAGCCGAACGGAGCCACGATAGAAGAAGACTTAATCTTTTCAAGCTCGTTTTCGATGGCAGGAGCCCTGTTGTCCTTTATTACGAAGACTGAGCGAGGACCATTACCCATGCCATCAGCATCATCAATAGACGGATCGTAGCCTGTAAGACCGTCGTTACCAGTAGAGTCAACGGCGTAAACCTCAATCTGGATGAGGCCGTCTGGCAGAGAACTGAGGTCGTAAGTGTAGAGACAGCCTGCAGATTTACCGCCTGTGATTGTCCTGAATGCACCGTTTATTTCACTCAAATTCTGGCCGGCAGCATAAGTGTCGATTACATTTGGTATGAAGTTGCCCTCAGCGTTGCCGTCGATTGCATTTCCTTCGAGGTCAGTAATGCTCTTAGCCCGGAATCCCAACATGAGAACGTCAGATTCCATACGTTCACCGTTGGCCTGAGCAATATCCTGAGCGTAAACGTAGAGGTTAACCTTGTTCTTAACTCGGTGAGTAAGAAGCTCGCCAGTATAAAGGCTGTTAGAAAGGTCAGCTGTAGCAGTATCAGCAAGTCTTGTTGGCGTACTTGCGAATTTAGAACAGTCGCTGCCAATGCCAGCAGTCATTTCAGTGATTAGAGGTGGCAAAGTATCGACATAAGTACCGATATTCCATTCAAGTGTTTTTGAGTCAGCCATTGTGTAGCCGGTAGAGTCGGCAACGTCATCCGTAAAATACAAGCGGACGACAACGGCAGGGTTGAACATTTCGGCTGTATCTCTGAATGAGAAGGTAACGAGGTTGCCCTTCTCGTTGATTTCCATTTTAAATTTTTCGGAGATATCTGTTTCGTTGAGGGAGAAGTCAGCGGCTCGGGTAGCCTGAGAAATAATGAAGTTGCCCTCAAATGACTCGATATCCATTGGTTTTGAGAACTGTACTCGGAGTTTGGTATTTCGGACAGGAATCTGGCTTGTTCCAGGGAAGGTACCGGCGATTGTTGGTCGGACTGCAATGACAGGCATAATCCAGATGTCATCGCGGGTCTGAAGGACAGTGACGTTTGTTGTCTCAGCGCGCGGATTTTCAAATTTGACTACGCTTGCATCAAGCTCCAGGCTTCCGAAATTTGCGTAATAATCATCGTCATTGGCGTAAACCATAGACATGTGCTGCTTGGCAACATCAAAATCTTTTGTAGAAAAGGCTGCCCAGCGGTAGAAAGCGTAATCCGAGTTGGTTACGGCAGTTACAGAAAAGGCTACGTTGTTTTTAACCTGATAAGAAGCGGCATCAACAGGAGTTGTCTTACCGAATTTGATTGAGGCGTAACGAAGGTAGACGTTCATTTTGTCGGCATTTGCAACCGAAACTTCGCCCTCGATTTTGTCGAAAAAGCCGTCGTCTTCAAGGAAAGAACAAGAAAAAGAAATTCCTGCAGCAAGAGCAATGAAAGCAGAAGCGCAGACAGTAACGATGAAGCGGGCAGACTTAGCCCTAAACAAATTTTTCAAACACGACATTTTTTAAATCCTCAGTCCGAACAGAATACCCCTATGGTAATTCTTCATTATATTTTAACAACAATAATATCGATTTTCAATATTTTCGGAAAATTTTTTCCTATGTATTTTCTTATTTACAAATTATTTAGCAGGGATTTGAGGAAATTATATTCCTTTTCGCTGTAATCCCCTGCCCTTACCTCAAATTCTGAATAGCCGACGCGGACAATGACAGCCGGATACTCAGGGTGAGCCAGCCAGAAGAGGTAGGCATCCCGGAAATTATTAAAGCGGCCGAGTGGAACGTAGAAGCGTTTTTTCTTCAAGTCATCCTCGTAAACGGCCTGAATCAGTGAAATGTTTCGGCTTTCTCTTGGAGCTTCATAAGGATACTTGCCTTTTTTAGCCTTACCCTGTCTGAATGAGATGTAATCCCTGAGAGACTTCTTCTTTGTGATTTTAGCAGAAGATTTCTTTGACTTTTTAGGCTTATTCTCTGCCTTATTTACAGCTACACGCTGCCATGTATGGCCGTCAGAGAAGCGGATAGCCATGTCCTTTTTGCCGGAAGTTCGTGAAAGAGCCCTCTCAGCCCGCTCGGCACGCTCTGTGACAGAGCCGCTTTCGCTTTCGGTGTCAGCGTTTTCAGCGACAGGAGTGTCGCTCTCAGCTGGAGAGTCGTCATAAACAGAGCTGTCGCTATAAACAGGAGTGTCGGCGGTCTCGGTGAGAGAATAATCGGCTGATGGCGAGTTTTCTTCTATATAAATATATTCTTCGGCTGAGTTTTGAGATTCTGGGATACTCTCGCTCTCAGAAAGTCTTTCGTTTTCTGGATAAGATTTGCTTGCAGTACGAGATTCACTCGCTGTACGAGCCTGGGCCTTCTTTTCTTCCTGAGCCTTTTTCTCTGCCTTTTTGGCAAGTTTTTCTTCTTCTTTCTTAGCGGCCGCCTCTTTTCGTGCCTCAACTCGTTTTGCCGTTCCTTCCGGGTCAACGATTTCCGTGATTGAGTCAACAATCGGCGTTACGAATTCAACGACTGCCTCGGTAGTTTTTTCAACCTGCTCAGCAACCGCCTCTTTCGTCTTTGTAACCTGCTCTGCAACGGCTTCAGTTGTCTTTGAAACACTCTCAACCACAGCTTCTGTCGTCTTTGAAACGCTCTCGACTACAGCCTCAGTCGTCTTTGAAACGCTCTCGACCACGGCTTCAGTAGTTTTTGAAACAGCCTCGGCAACCTGCTCGGCTTTCTTAGAAACAGTCTCAACGACAACAGACGTAGTCTCCGCGATTGATTCACTTACGGTCTGACTCTCATGAGGCTCAGCGCGGGCAATCTGATTTGAAGAATCAGTCCCTTCAGAAATATCTGCAACAGGCGCACTTACGCCCTCAATCTGATATGGCGACTCGGCGACTTCTTCGCTTTCGTCTGCCTCAACAAACTGCTCGTTCTGCTCGCCAAGATTTTCTTGAGAAATGGCGGTATTTTCGGCAAGGGTCGTGTTTTCGTCAGAGTTTACAATCTGTCCGTTTTCTTTTGATTCTTTCGTTTCTTTTGAGCCGCCCAAAGCCCGGATTGCAGCAGTAATACCAGAAATTCCTCCGCCAACAATGCCCTTTCCTGCTCCAGCCGCCCCACCGGCTGCCCCTCCAGCGACAGCGGCACCGCCTGTAGCAGCCCCGCCAGTCGTAGAAGCAACGGCAGAAAGAGCACCATCAGCAGGACTTCCGGTCTTTGCGGAAGTTTTTCCTGTCTTTGAGGCTGTCTTTTTAGCCTGAGTCTTCGAAGTCTTTCCAGTCTTTCCGGCTGTCTTTTCAGCAGGCTTTTGGCCCTCAGCCTGAGCAACTGTAGCAGGAGCCGGGCTTTCGCCAGATGTTTCAAGAGCGGTTTTCTGCTCGGCAACTGCATCATACATGCTGCCAGTGAAAGCATCTTCGTCGCTCTCATCGTATTTTTTAACGATTGTCTTTTCGATTTCAGGAATTTTGTATTCCATGTGAGTTGACTGGATGTAAGGGTTTGAAAGTCCGATTTTCGGTTCCTCGTACATGCTCTTGTCGAGGATTTCATACTGACCGTTCATGAATGAATTGCTTCCAACCCAGATTGTTTTTTCAAGTCGCTCAGAAAGTGAGAAAGCCCTTCCCCGGACTGTCTCAAATGAACCGAGATAGGCATAATCCATGGCCAGTTCCATGTCGTTTTCGCGGACCATTTCGTAAGCATCGTCACAAGTCTCGTAGTCACCGACCTCATAAGCACAGCGGGCAAGTCCAAGATATGCGAGGATATTTTTCGGGTCATTATTGATTACCTGTCGGTACATGTAGGCCGCATTTTCGTACTGTTCCTTGGCATAATACATACTCGCCGTGTTGAGAAGGGCGTTTTTATTGTTTGATTTTCGTGCAATTCGGAACTGCTTTTCCGCCTCGTCAAACAGACCGTAACGGACATAAAGAATACCAAAGTCGTTGCGGACTCCAGGGTCTTCTTTTTTGGCCAGCATGTTCTTAAATGAACGGATCTGCGGGTCAATTTCGCGGGTAATCCAGTGGTCGACGCTGTTAGAGAATCTTGAAAGAAGCTGTTTTTTCTCCGGGAGCAAGAATTTTGCCTGGGCGCCAGAGACACCTACCGGCTTGTAAAGTTCCCATGAGTCACGCATTTTGTAGAGCATGGCTTCGTTTGTCCGGGCAGCGACATGCCATTCTCGTGCACCTACCCTCCAGGCTTTTGTGTAGCCCTCGTCAGAAAGGGTGATTTCAAGAGGAACCCAGACTTCGCCGTCAGAAAGAATGTATTCATCGAGTGAGTTGAAGTATCTCCATGCATCTTTTTGCTTTACGCCAGAGTCAAAGGCGATGAAAATGTGTCCCGGAATCGTAATAAATGCCGTGTGAACGCCGACTGACTCGAAGAGGGAGCAAGTGAGGATTGAAAGGTCGTCACAGTCACCGCCACGGTACATCAAAGTCTGATAAGGGAACTGCAAGAAGTCGATGGATGTAGAACCAACGTTGTCGGAATATGAAGAGTTAGGGTCGATTACATAGTTGATGCCGAATTCATCCAGAGCCTCAAAGATTCCCATGGCATACTGAATGTTCAAAGGAACGCCTGAGCGCAAATTGTTTCGCACGCTGCTGGTAACATGGCGGCTGAAAAGCATGGCGGCCGGGTCTTTTGAAGAAACGAAAACGGCTGCACGGCGGTCGTCATCCCAAGACATGGAGTTACGGCCGTAAATTCCCAGGGTAATCGGGAAGGTCTTTCGCTTTTTCTGGCCAAGAACCCGGTATTCAACGATTACGCTGCCCAGAGAGTCTACCTTTTCAATCAAATCAAGCATCTGCTCGTTAAAGAAGGCTACCAGGTCAACGTCAAAGCTTTCCTGCTTTTCCACTCTCTTTCTTGTGGCACAGAGCTGGGGCTGGCCCATGTACTGGCCCTGGAAGAAGCTTACTGAAACGTCGGTGATTCCGCACTCCTCTTCATTTTTGATTTCAACAGTCGCAAATGGATTTTTTTCGTACCACGAGTGCAAGACCGGGAAGACTGGCTTTACTTCCTTTACCTGCATGGAAATAAGCGTGTCACGGCGAATCATTTTTGAGACATTGAGTGTAATTCCGGGTGCCGCTCCCACATCAGAAAAAACGCCGCGGTTAAATTCAACCATCAAGGGCGCTTCAAAAGAAAGATGGGGATTGATTTTATATGCAAAGGAAATTCCGCCTCCAAAAAAGAGGGAATTTTTCGTCGTATCAGAAACCGAAAGGCTGTAAACACCTGCATTTACAAAAGGAAGGATTGAAAAACGCTCAAAAATCGGAATATAAAAGCCAAGACCGACGTTTGCTCGCATTGCCGAGGCCGAAGACAAAGTTTCGTCAGTTTTTGTTTCGCGAGGAAGGATGAGATAATCAAATCCGGTAGAAATTTCAAGAATTGTGGGGGTGCGGTAAGCAAGTTTTACACCGCCGCCATAGGTTGAAGTTACAGGAAAGGCATCATAATTGCTTGAAAATACACCGCCCAAATAGCCGTGCACATTCAAAATCACGTCACCATCGGCAAAAGTTGCAGCCAAAGGAAGAAAAGCTGCAGCCAAGATGAGGATTATTTTTTTTGAGAAGATGTCTTTTTGCCTTTTACTCCAATTCCCCCATGATGCGCTCAAGATTCTTCTTGGCACTTTCATTGTCAGGATCTTTTTGAATTGCTCTCTCATACCACTTTTTTGCTTCTAGATAATCTTTATGTAATGATGCAATATTGCCTAAGTTATTCATGGCGGTGACATTTCCCATGTTTGCAGATTTTTTATAAACCTGCGTAGCTTCCTTGTACATGCCGGCCCTAACATAAAGCATACCTAGCTGGTTATAGTTATCGGCATTTTCACCACCATTTTTTATGACATTCTGTACCTTTTCAATTTTCGGACCGAACTCAGTTGCGACGTAGCGGGCCATATCGACTTCAGCAGAGGCAACAAGCCGTTTTTCATCAACATTAAAGTTAATGTTCTTTTTATCCTTATCATTATCATTAATAGTAGAAAAACCGTTTGACGGATAGAGTTTCCAGGCGTCTTCAAGAGGAACCAGGGTAAGGTCGGCTTCTGTCTCAAGCATCATGTTGATGACTTTTGCCGCGTTGTGCCAGCTGTTAATGAATCCTTCCTGCAGGCTTCGCATTGAAAGAGGAATCCAGACATTGCCGTCAATATCAAGGATGCGGGATGTGCCGTTGAAGTAGCGGTCAGCCTTGTCCATTTCAACACCAGTATCGAAAAGAACGATAAAGTCATCATCAATAGGAATATAGGCACCGTGAATACCGACCGACTCAAGCAGAGTCATGGTAAGGATACCGATGTCGTCACAGTCGCCGCCGTTGTAGAAAATCGTATCGCAAGGATACTGGATGGAATCGAGCAGAGCCTCATCAAGATGGAAGCGGTTGTAAGGAGTCTCAAAGTCGCTCTCACATTTCATTCCGGCAATTCTCAATCCTTCAAGAAGATACATTGCAAACTGAAGGTTGCGGTTTACGCCTGAGCGGAGTTTTGTTCGGGCGATACCGACGAGAACCTTTGAAACTTCCAGAACTTCAGGAGCCGAAGAAGAAATATATGCGGCAAGTGCCTGAGGGTCGTTCCAGCGTACCTGGGTTCGGTTGTAAACAGGAATGATGACTGACGAAATTGAAGTTTTTCTCTCACCAAGTAAATCGTAGCTGACAATGATTTCACCAGGGATTTTGCTGGCTTCAGTAAATCCGAGGATTTTTTTGGAAAAGTCAGCAAAGAAAGGAACTTCCTTGACCTTTCGCTTTCTGATGCTTGAAATTGAACCGCACTTAAGCTCGGAAGAAGTATAGCCCTCTGCACGGAAAGTGACGGTAACGTTTCGGATTTCAGCGGACTCATTGTTTTTGATATAAATGGTTCCGAATGGGTTTTCCTTATACATTGTATAGAAAAGAGGGAAAAGGCTGTCAGGAATGTCGCTCGTACACTCAACAGAGCCGGCACCGCTGCTTTTTCTTTCTGTTTCAAGATGAAATTTTAAAGCCAGACCGACTGTAAGGCCTGCAATTCCAGGATTTCCGACCCACGAGTTGTTCTGATATGCAAAATATGAAGCCCCTGCTCCGACAGTCCAGTGAGGATTGAGACGGAGGCCCAGGTCAGCAAAGCCCCGGTACCAGGGAGCAAAGTGTGAAGAGGCTCCGTTTTTGGCAATTCCAAAGCCGGCAGCACCGCCAAGAGAGAATTCAATGCGGGCAGCAGGATAAAAGAAGAAATTGGTCTGCAAGCCGAAAGGAATCAGGGAGACGAATTTTGCCTCATCATCAAGAAGCTCGCCGTTATTGTTTTTGGGAATCATGAAATAACCGAAGGAAGGGCCGAAATTGATGCAGCCCAGAAAATCCATGCCGGCACTTAAAAAGCCGCCGCCGCCGATTGGGTCCCACTTGGTTTCCCCGGACGACATGAATGGCATTATGGCACTTGGTTCAGCCTTAAAGGTTAAATCATATGAATATACGGATGCACAGACAAATAGAGAAAAAAACAGAGAAATTAACTTGTACTTACTTTTTAAACTCATTCCTGAAATAATGTATAGTAATTGGAGATTTTACGCAATACCAGTCATTTTACTGAGTGATTCTGAACTCAACACGCCTGTTTTTCCACCAGTTGGCACGGTCGTCCCTGTCTGCAATAGGACTTGCACCGCCCAAACCTTTCGGAGTAAGGAGTTTCGGGTCAATTCCACGCTTAATAAGCTCCTTTACGATTGTTTCTGCGCGTTTCTGGCTCAAAGGAAGCAGTTCTTCGTTCTGCTCTTTTTCAGTTCCGCTGATATTATTCGCATATCCTTCTATTATAACGTTTACTTCCGTGCCCGATTTTGCAAGCTCACGGATTTCATCGGCAACTTCATCGAGAGTCTGGGCGTTAGAAAGCTTCTGCTCCTTGGTGACTTTATTGAATCCTGCCGCGTTGGGGTCAAAGGCAATCGACTGAACGACGATTTTCCATTCATGCCCCGGGACGACGACCTGGAGCAGGAGTCCCGTGTTGATTTCCTTAGAGACCTGGGCTTTCATTTCGCCGGTACGCATTCTGTCCTTCTGACAGGGAACTACCGTAAGATTAGCCCGGTATGTATTTCGTGAAACGACGACTTCCCCGCTCTCACTTCTTCCATCCCACTCAATTGATTCAGGCAATTTTCCTGTACCAGAGATTGTGCGGAAAAGATTTCCTTTCGGGTCGGTTATTTCAAGCTTCCAGCTTTCAGGGGCCTCTTCAAGATACTTAATTTCCGGCATGAAGGTAACGGTGTCATTTCGTCCGTCACCATCCGGCGTGAATTTTTCCCCGCCCTTGACGTCGAGAGTAAGCTTAGGTGCAGGCCATTTAGCCATTTCAGCTTTTTTGGCAGCTTCCTTAGCTTCGGCTTCCTTCTGGGCCTTTTCTTCGGCTGCCCTGCGTATTTCTTCCTGTGCCTTGATTTTTGCCTCTTCCTCAGCTTTTTTGCGGGTTTCTTCCATTACACGCTGCTGTTCTGCCTCGAAAGCCCTTCTTTCTTCCTCAATCTTGCGTTTTTCTTCGGCAATTCGGGCATCTTCTTCCATTTTACGGCGGTTTTCCTCGGCGATACGCTTCTGATTTTCCTCAAAAGCCCTCATCGATTCTTCCATTTTACGCTGCTGTTCTTCCAGCGCACGCTTTTGGGCCTCGATTTCAGCATCCATCTTTGCCTTTTCAAGATTCCTTCGCTCTTCCTCAAGGGCTCGCTTCTGGGCTGCGATTTTTTCTTCTTCCTCAGCCGCCTTTCGTCGTTTTTCCTCGGCAATGCGGGCTTCTTCTTCTATTTTACGGCGGCTTTCTTCAGCTTCGGCTGCCCTTCTCGCTTCCTCTGCCCTTCGAGCTTCTTCCATTTCGCGGCGGTATTCTTCCTCAAAACGCTTCATGTCGTCATCGAGCCTGAGTTTTTCTGCATTGCGGGCAAGTCCGCTGTTTTCTTTTGTCTCAGGAACTTTTGCAACTACGACTGGAGCCAGCATCAGCTGTTCAGGAGGAATATATGGCGGCTCTCCGTCAGGTCCTACAAGCTCAGGAATGATTGGAGTCTCTTTCTTTTCAGCAATTTTTTCGGAATCAACACGCTCCATTGGCTTCTTTTCGACAGGCTCGCTAGGCAGCTCCGGCGCAACGGAATGAACGATTTCGCTCGGCACCTTTTCGTCGCTCTTCTTTTCCTGGGGAATGTCATCAGCAAGGATTTTCTCAAGCTCGTCAGGAAGGTCCATCTTTTCATTTTCGATGTTGAATTCAGCGTTTACAAGCTCAGGCTTTTCCTTTGCCCGCCTCTCAATTTCAGCTTCAAGCAGACGGATTAACTCTTCGATTTTTTCACGCTGGGGTGTTTCCGGCTCTATTTCCAGATATTTTATGTAATTATCCTTTGCGTCACCCAAGTGGTCGAGTTTAAGCTGGGCGTTGGCACGGTTTAAGACAGCCGGAGAATAATTTTCGTCCTCGCGCAGGGCAATTGCATAGCTGGCATCGGCCCGCATGTAGTTTCCCATGGCATAGCAGGAATTTCCGGCATTGTAGGCAAGGATTTTATGGTCGGTCTCTTCCTTTGCAAGTCCCTGAACGCAGACTGCAAGGGATTTGTCATACTGCTCAATCTGATAGTAGCAGACACCAAGATAAATATAAACTTTGGGGTCAAGGTTCTCGCTCTGAAGGGATTTTTCAAAATAAGCGATTGCTTCCTCAGGCTTATTTAAAAGGAAAAGTTCCTCGCCCTTAACGAAATCTTCATTATAAACAATGACAGCCTCTTTTTTCTGTTTTTTGGCCGGAGTTTTTTTGAGCTTATCTACGGCGGTCTTAGCCTCCGGGGACTTTGTTGTAGTCGGATTGACGGCGGCAGGGACCGGCTTGTTAGCCTTTTTTACCGCAGACGCTTTCTTTTTCTGTGCAAAAGCAGGCGTAAAAATAAGTGAGAAAATCAAGGGAAATAAAATAAAATTCTTTTTCATATATATTCTTCCTAATTATCGGCAAATTCTCAGATTTTCACAACTCCCGCGCTTAATTGCCAAGTGCTAATTACTAATTGCTAATTATGAATACTTGTTATATACTATTTACTGATTTTAAAATTATATTAATTTGGAGCCACTCTGCTATGGTAGTTGTTGCAGTCATTTTAATACTTCTGGTTCTCATCGGATTTCTCGGAGTTTTTGTAATAAAGTCTTTAGCCGCTCCCAAAAAACTCGATGGAATCAACAAACTCATAAAGCAGCAAAAATTTACTCAGGCACAAAAAGCCGCCAAATCCCTCATTGCAAAGGACCCGCGGGATTACCATGCACATTACTATCTCGGCAAGGCTTATCTGGCCGACCGCAAAAACGAACTGGCCCTCATGGAATTTAAGACTGTCGCAAACAACGCACTTTTCGATGCCCAGCTCCCGGAGGCCGAATTCCGCAAGCAGCTTTCACAGCTCTACCTCAAATTCAACCAGCTGGACGAAGCGCTCAAAGAATTTCTCCTTCTCACCAAGCTGGAGCCTACAAACGCAGAAAATTTCTATCAGTGCGCAAAGATTTACGAGCAGCAGAGCAACGCAGAGACAGCCCTTGGCTTCTATCAAAAGGCAATCAAATTCAACAAAAAGCATGTAAAGGCCTGGGCCGGCATGGGCATGATCCTCTTCCGTGCAAAGCAGTTCAACGAGGCCAAAAAGGCAATCGACTACGCCCTCAGGCTCAGCCCGGAGACATACTCAACCTTCTATTATCTTGGTAAAATTCAAAAAGAAAACAAGGATTACCCGGCAGCAGTAAAGTCATTTGAAAAAGCCTGCCGCGACCCTGAATTCAAGCAGCGGGCCCTTCTCGAACGCGGTTCATGCTACATGATGGCAGGAGCCACGGACAATGCCCAGCTCGAATTTGAAAAGGCAGTCAAGGCCGGCAAGGACGAAAAATCCCAGGAAAGCCTTTACGCAAGATATTTCCTCGCTTCATGCTACGAAAAGAACAGAAAAATCGACAAGGCCATCGAACAGTGGCAGATTATCGCCAAAATCAACCGCAACTTCCGTGACGTTTCAGCAAAACTCTCGGAATACAAGGATTTGCAGTCAAACGACAGCCTCAAGGAATTCCTCACAAGCTCAAACGCAGAATTCGTCGAAATCTGTAAAAAGGCTTCGCTTGCAGGATTCAGCATGGCCGCTCAGACAGCCGAAGAAACAAAATGGGGCTGCCAGATTATCGCCACAGAGGTTAAAAAAGACGACTGGATGAACGTTCGCAAGCAGCTCTTCCTGCTCAACTTCTACCGTGTCACCGACCCTATCGAAGACGCCGAAGTCCGCCGCACCCTCGATTTGGCAAAGTCAAAGAACTGCGCAAAGGCATATGCCTGCACTTCATCAGAATTCACTTCATCGGCAATGCGCTTCGCAGAAAACCGTCCTATTGAGCTTGTCAGCAGAGAAAAACTCGAAGCAATTCTGGCAAAAGCAGGTATTTAGGTTAAAATATGAAGATTCTCTGCGTCTCAGATCAAATTGACCCGCTCGTATACAGCACAGGAGCGAAAGAACGTTTTAAAGACATAGATTTAATTTTGTGCGCAGGGGATTTGCCTTCCGACTACATCGACTTCATCGTCTCCACGCTAAACCGGCAGACATATTTCATCTTCGGAAACCACAACCTCAAGGATTTCGGCTACTACCACAAGCAGAGGCCGCAGAAAGGAGCCCACCCGACCTGGCTTGAAGACCAGAGCATGGGCAACCTCAAAGGAAGTTTCGGAGCCACTTACGCAGGCTTTAAAGTCATCAAGGACAAGAAATTCAGGATTCCCCGACCGGGCAAAAAGCCCCGCCCCCTTCTCATTGCAGGAGCATCAGGTTCAATCCGCTACAACAACGGTCTCTGCCAGTACACAAACTCACAGATGTTCTTCAAGCTTCTGGAACTGGTTCCCCGTCTTCTTTACAACAAGATCCGCTACGGAACTTACCTGGACATTTTCCTCACGCACGCTTCTCCCCGCCACATCCACGACAAGGAAGATCCGTGCCACAAGGGATTTGACTGTTTCAATTGGTTTATAAAAAAATTTCAGCCGACTTATTTAGTCCACGGTCACATTCATCTTTACGACATGAATACACCTAGAAGGACTCAGGTCGGCGATACTACAGTCGTAAATGCATTCAGCTACACAATTCTAAATTTGGAGAGTGAATAATGAGCGGAACAGTACTTTCAAGCATGTCAGACGAGGATTTCTCGCGCGCAAGGCACAAGGCCTTGTTCAACGAAGTACAGCACTTCCTCAATCCTGACGAAGCAACTTTGATTTCCCTTTCAGACATAAAAAAACTGCTCAAACCTGAAAACGAAGTATACAAGGGCATGCAGACAATTCCAGTCAAATTAATCGTAGGAAGCGAAGGCCGTTACAACGACTTTGACAACCGCTTCTTCCCAAAGAGCATGCACCTCAAATCAAGATGGGAGCACATCGACATTGCCCACATAAACGACATTCCCCTGCCCCCCATCTCACTTTACGAGCTGGGCGGAGTATATTTCGTGCGTGACGGAAACCACCGCGTATCAGTTGCAAAATCCCGCGGAGTCGAATTCATCGATGCAGAGGTCGTAAGCCTTCAGAGCGAAATCAAGCTCCATCCGGGCGACTCCCTCAAAAAGATGACAAAGCAGGTCATCAACTACGAAAAAAGGGTTTTCTACACGGAGACAGGCTTTGGCGACGTCACTGACTTCTGGAGCCTTGATTTTTCGGTTCCGGGCCAGTACGACGTGATTTACAACCACATCCTCACCCACAAATACTACATTAATATGAACAAATCTGATGAAATCGGCATGGACATGGCAATGCAGTCATGGCTTTTCCACGTCTATTTCCCGGTCATCAGCATAATCGACAAGTACCACATCATGAAGTATTTCCGCCACCGCACCAAGAGCGACCTCTACGTCTGGATGATCAACTACTGGGACGAAATCAAAAACAAGTACGGCTCAGAGCTCACTTTGGACGACATCGCAGCCCCATTTATGAAGACTTTTGGCGAATCTCCGGTAAAACACTTCAAAAATAAGATAAAAGGGCTTATTTTTAAAAAGAAAATTAAAACTTGACGTCATTTTCTTCCGATGTTACAATTATAAAATCTAAAAAATTTAAGGGAGCAAAATGTTCACATCAGACGCAATTTCCTACATTCCTCTGTTCTGTACGGCTGCGGTCTCAATCGTAATCGCAGTGCTTCTTACAATCATTAAAGTAAGAAAAACAGCAAAGGTTAGTTTCATTTCATACTTTGCGCTGGCAGTATTAATTTTTGCATGTATCTATACGGCGACTCATCCTGGCATGATGCGTTTCGCTCTTCTTGTCCTTTTTGCATCAATTCTGCTCATTCCTTATTGTGTAATGCTGGCATTTGGCAAGCCACAGGAATATGTTAAGGCAGAAGACATCGAAGAAGAAAAAGAAGAAGTCAAACCGGAGATAGTCGTTGAAGAGATTCAGGTAGAAAAGATTGACCTCATCCAGAAAGGAAAGGCTTTCGTTGCCGCAGCAGCTGACTCATTCTCTGACAAAGACGGAATGCAGAATCTTCTCGACACAATCAACAAGACTTGTGTTGAAGTAACAAACGCAAACGGTGGCGCAATCCTCATGGTCGATGAATTTGAGGACTTAATCACTGTCAAATCATTCACCGGCGACTTCCCGCCACCATACAAACTCCCGGAAGACTTGCCTCACAAGCCTCTCCGCGTATCAACAAGCTTCAAATACGCTCAGTTTCCTCTCCGCGACAATATCTTTGGTGAAATTGCCACCGCAGGCAAGGCTGAGCTTATCGCCGTTCCAAAAATGGACGACCGCATCGTCGAAAACGAGCCGGAAGACTTCTTAAAGCTTGGCAGCTTCATCTTCCTTCCATTGCGCATGCCGGGTAAAGACGTCGTTGTAGGCGTTCTTGCCCTTTCACGCAATCCGGGAACAGACCCATTCGGCGACAAGGAATTTGACTGGGCCCAGACCCTCACAGAATTTGCTGAGTCTGCCCTCAAGACAGCACTTAACTTCAAGCAATATACAGACAAACAGGAACTCACAAAGGAAGCAGACATCGCTTCCGGCATCCAGATTTCATTCCTGCCCAAAAAGCTTCCTCCTTTGCCGGGCATCAACATCGGTACATACGCAGAGCATACATCAGGCGTTTGTTCGGACGTATACGATGTAATTCCGGCCCGCAACGACCGCATTGCCTTCATCGTAATGGACGTAGCTGGTAAGGGAATGAACTCATTGCTGGTCATGGCAATGATCCGGGCCATGTTCCGTCTTATCGTAAATACAACTCAAACCGCAGGAACAATCTTGAGCTGGGCAAACCGTGGCATCTGTTCAGAACCAAACGCAGACCACTTTGCTTCAATCGCGCTTATCAACTATGATCCAACAAGCAAAAAAGTCCAGCTTGCAACAGGTGGAAGCGTTCCTGTTTACCGTTATAATGCCTCTAAGGAAGCTGTAGAAAAGGTATCCGTAACTTGCGAGCCGATTGGTATCGAAAAAACGACAAGTTACAAGGATATAGAGTTTACAGCAAGCCAAGGAGATATTATAATATGTTATACTGATGGTTTGGTTGAAGCTCTAAATGCACAGGGACAGCAATATTCCCTCGTGAGCTTAACTAATATCATAAAGGCGAATGCTAAACTGCCGGGTAAAGATATTGCTAACCTGGTAAAAACCGATATCAAGAAGTTTATTGGTAACGAAACGCTGCGCGATGACCAGACTCTTCTTGTGATTAAAATTCAGTAACTAAAGGAGTTAAAATTTATGGAACTGAAAATTAGAAAAAATGGAGAAGTTTATATCATAGATGTAAACGGCGAAATGGATCTTTACAACTCCTATAAATTAAAGGAACTCGTCATGAAAATGCTTGAGAAAAATGTAAAGAGCTTCATCATCAACCTTGAGCAGGTTGACTACATCGACTCGTCTGGAATCGGTGCATTGATTTACATCTGCTCAACAATCAAGAAGATGAACCTCAAGCTTGCAATCTCAAACATCCATGGCTCTGTAAAGAAGGTCATTGAACTTACAAAACTCATGGGATACTTCCCTATCGCTAACAGCGTAGAAGAAGCTCTTCTCATGGTAAATGAATAATAAGAGAGGTAAACACAAATGGAACAAATCAAAGAACTGCGCTCAGACGACAATGACCCATTGTTCGACACAACAAATATGCTCTACAAGGAATTCCCTTCAGATTTCCGACAGATCCGCTATTTCACTCTTCTTATCGTTCAGTCAGCACCACTTGAGATTAAGGAAATCAACCTTCTTGAACAGCAGATTTCAGAAGTTATCAAAAACGCTGTAAAACATGGTAACAACTGCGACATCAACAAAAAGGTCAAGGTTTGGTACTCATTCAGCCCTTCACACGCTCACCTCATCGTACAGGACGAAGGTGAAGGTTTCAAAGACTTGGAAAAATGGAACGAATTCAACCGCAAACGACTTGAAGCTCTCCACAATTCAGATTTTGAGCAGCTCGCAAACTACGTTTCTTTCCGTACAAAGAAATCAGACGATCAGGATGGGGGTAACGCACTTTTCGCAGCCCTTGAGTACTGGGATGGTGGCTATGTTTACAACGGCAAACGAAACGGTGTAGCAATGCTCAAAAAATTCCAGAAAAAGCACTTGGGTGTAGCTGTAGAAGACTAAAGCGAACAAAAAAATTACCTCCTGTAATTTTTTGATTCGTACGAGAATTTTCTATCGAAAATTCTCTGGCTGTGGCCCTGCTTCGTGCAGGGCAGTTTTTTTGCTTTTACTAATTTATTACAGATTTCAAAACTTCTAGGGTTTCATCGGCTGTTTTCTGCCAGTCGAATTTCTGAGCCCACTCAATTCCTTCTTTTATCATTTTTTTGCGTAGATTACTGTCAACGGCAATTTTTTCGATTGAATCCGCTATTTCCTCGATATTTGAGCTGTCAAAGAGAATGGCTTTTTCGCCAGCAATTTCCTGCAGGGCACCGGATTTTGAACAGGCTACGGGAACGCCTGTGGCCATGGCCTCAAGAACAGGAAGCCCTACTCCCTCAATTTCAGAAGGGAAGAGACAGCCCTCGCTGCCGGCATAAAGGGCAGGAAAACTTTCGTGGGGGAAATAGCCTGTGATGAAAATATCCGAAGCATAGGGAGAAATCATGGCGGCCTTTTTGACGGACTCGGCACAGGCTCCTTCTGAACCAGAAAGCACGAGGCGGTGAGGAAGATTGGTCTTTTTTTTGAAAATCTCAAAGCCCTTTATGAGCTCAACATGGCGCTTGAGCGGAGAAGAAAGGGTTGAAGCGTATAAAAAATACGGGCGTCGGATTGCAAAAGGCTTAATCATCTCACTTTCACCGGTGAAAATTTCACGCTGATAGAAAAGGGAATGATTGATTCCATTGTGGACGACGATTATCTTATCCTGATTGATTCCCAGACGGCGCAAATCCTTTTTTACATACATACTGGGAGCGATGATTTTATTTACATGCTTGAGGCAGAATTTAATCCTCGTCCTTTCGGCAAAAGTCTTGCTGGCAAAACTTTCGGAAACGATGTCATTTACGACTGCAACGGAAGGGGTGCTGAAGAAAAGAGGCATGGCATAGGATGAAGCCGGAAAAAGAATGGCATCGTATTTTTGTTTTTTGGCAAAGGCATTTGAAATGAACATGTGCCAGAGCTTTTCGCTACGATCGTCATCCGGCAAAATTACGGATTCGTAGCCGATATTTGAATCACGGCCATAAGTATAGCGGTCGATTTCGGCTCCAAAAAGCTCGAACTGAACCTGGTCTGTATTCTGAAACTTTTGAGAAATTGAAGTTAGATAGGAACCGATACCAGAACGACCGTGCTCACAACCAAAAGTGTCAATACCTATTTTCATAAATCAATAAATTATAGCAAAAGTTCTTATTCTCTGCTATAGTAGAAAAATATGGATTCAATCAAATCATTTTCAGAACTTAAAATCGAAGACAAATACATCGAAAAACTTGCATCAAACGGAATCACAGAACCAAGTGCAGTTCAGGCACAGGCAATACCGGAAATTCTTGCAGGAACTTCCCTGCTCTTTCAAAGCGAAACCGGCACAGGAAAAACCCTGGCCTTTCTCCTTCCCCTTTTGCAGAACATCGAAAAACTCGAAAATCCCAAAAAAGAAGTCAAAATTGTAATTATTTCACCGACCATCGAGCTTGCTTCCCAAATCAAGAGTCAGGTTCAGCTTGTTTCAGACAGCAAGGCGGCCCTTCTTGTAGGCGGAGCCCCAATCAAAAGGCAGACGGAACTTCTCAAGGAAAAGCCTCTTGTCGTAATCGGAGGACCTGCACGACTTCTAGAACTTTTTCACCTCAAAAAACTCAAGCTTGACGGAGCGGCAGCAGTCGTTCTTGACGAGGTTGACCGCCTCATTTCTCCAGAGCTACGCGACCAGACAATCGAGCTCATCTGTGCGATGAAAAAGGACATTCAGCTCATTGCAGCCAGCGCTACAATTACCGCCAGCACTAAAAAAATCCTGCAGAGCACAAGAATCAAGCAGAACGGCACCACTGAAAGCGACCTCAAGACCTTGTTCCTGCCGCCAGAAGACGTTCTCCGAAAAAGAATCACCCATCTTGCCCTTTTTGCAGAAACTCGTGACAAAATCGACACGCTCCGCAGTCTCTTGAACGCTGAAAAACCGGAAAAAGCCCTTATTTTCACTTCAAAAATCGATCAGGTAGCAAATATTGTCTCAAAATTGAAGTACAAAAACATAGAATGTTACGCACTCACGGCCAAAACCGAGAAAACCGAACGAAAGGCCACGATTGACCGTTTCCGAAGCGGCAAAATCAAGATTCTCGTAACCAGCGATCTCGTAGCCCGGGGCATGGACATTCCAAACATCAGCCATGTAATCCAGATGGACATGCCAAGCGACGACGACTTTTTCATCCACAGGGCCGGCCGAACAGCACGAATGGGCAAGCAGGGAATCAATATCGTAATCGGTGACGCCTATGAAATGCGAAAATATGCCGCAATCGAAAAGAAACTCAAAATCACCGTTTACCCGAGAATGCTCTACAAGGGCAAGCTTATTGACCCAAACGAAGTCACTGATGTTAATTGAAATTCATAGCGATTTCATGTTATACTGACTAGTACATTTCAAAAAATGAGGTTTCCTTGTGTTTCTAAAAAGTCTGGATATATTTGGATTTAAATCTTTTGCCGACAAAACCCACATTGAATTTGCCGACGGCATCACTGCTCTTTTGGGCCCAAACGGCTGTGGAAAGAGTAATGTCGTTGATGCTGTAAAATGGGTTCTTGCAGAGAATAAGGCAAAGAATCTCCGTGCGGACACAATGGAATCAGTCATTTTCAACGGAACTGAAACCCGTCCGCCTCTCAACATCGCAGAAGTCACGCTCACACTCGCAAACGAAAACGGTCTTCTCCCTCTCGATGATACAGAAATTGCACTCAAACGCCGTCTTTACCGCTCAGGTGAAAACGAATATTACATCAACAACAAGCAGGTTGGTCCTACAGAAGTCCGCCGCCTCTTCATGGATACAGGTGTCGGTAAGGCAGCCTATTCCGTCATGGAACAGGGCAAAATCGACCAGATTCTTTCGAGCAAGCCGGAAGACCGACGCTATCTTTTTGAGGAAGCAGCCGGTATTTCCCGAAGTAAGGCCGAAGTTGCAGAAGCCCGCCGTGATCTGGAGAGAACCCAGCAGAACCTGGACATGATTGAGGTCTCTCTGGCAGAAAACAAACGCAGCTACGAGACTTTAAAAGTTCAGAGCGAAAAGACCCTCAAATACCGGGCCCTCAAGGAAGACATCTTCAACTTTGAGCTCGACATCCAGCTTCTCAAATTAAAGGATTTTGTTCAGAATCAGGCCCGCCAGACCCAGGCCAAAGAAGAAATCGCCGAAAAACGCAATGCAGTTCAAGCCGAAATCGACGAGATTTTGAACACGCTCACAGAAAACAGCGACAAAATCAAGGAATTGCAGGCAAAAATGGGCGAACTTCAGATGGAGCTTGTCAGAATCCAAACTGAAAAGACAAACAAACTCGACCAGCAGAAGATTCTCAACGAAAACGCCCGCACCATCCGCGAAAAAATCGGTACTCTCGAACTCAAGCAGCGTTCTATTCAGGAGCGCATTGACGAACTCAACGAAGAAATCGCAAATCAGGACGCAGACCTTCGCTCAAAAAGCAAGCAGATTGAAGAAGTAAAGCAGAACATCGATTCATTCGTCAAAAATATTGAGTCATCACAGAATCAGATTACGACAAACGAGCAGAAAATCACCGAAAGCGAAGAGGAAATCAGGAATTTAGACACAGAACGTGAAAATTTCCAGAAAGAACTCGAAGCAATCACTGAAGATATCGTCACCGAGCTCGACGCAAAGCTCAAGGACTCAGGATTTTCAAGCGCTGCCAGCAAAAAGGCAAAGGAAGACTTGGATTCCCTGGTCGGAAAGCTCAAGGTCTACGCAGAAGGCCGCCGCAACATTTTCACTGACTACGCTTCCCTCAAGGGCCACTCAGACGAAGAAAACGAGAATTTTGCAAAAGACGCAATCAAGGCTCTGGATGAAGTCGCAGGCCTTGTAAAAGAAATCGAAGGTGCCGTTCAGACTTATTCTGAGACAGTACCAAACTTCATCGATGAATTCCTTTCTCCGGAAGGTATCATCACCAAAAAACGAAATATCGACCGAAACATTCAGGAAAATTTGCAGAAAATCGCCACAATCCGCGAGCGAATCGACGGTTACAAGGCAGAAAACATCCTGCTTATCGGTAAAATTAACGAATACAAAGAGACTTTAAGCCAGCTCCGCGTTTCTGAGGCTCAGATGCAGCAGCAGATTTTCAACGCCAAGCAGACGGCTGATTTGCTCAAGCGCAACCTTACAGGCGAGCAGAACGCCCTGCGCCAGAACGAGCAGGATTTGTATCTGGAGCAGAAAAATCAGGAAGATTTGGAAGAGCGAATCTCTGATTTGGACGAGGCTCTGGGCGAAATCGAACGCCACGGCCGGGAATGTGCCGAAACAATGGGCAATCTCGACGAGGAAATCAAACGCTGCAACACAAGCGTAAGCGGCAAAAAGAACGCCCTGGACAAAAAGCGCGAAGAGCAGCAGAAATATCAGTCTCAGTACGAAAAGCTCACTCTTGATCTTGTTACAAGCGAAAACGACATCCGTAACATCAAGCAGAACTTCATCGAAACCCACTCACGCGACCTCATGGAATTTGAGGAACGCATGTATAAAATCAATACTCCGTCAGTTGTCCTGCGTGAAAAGCTCTCTTCTTCACGAAAAGCACTTGCTGACCTGGGTTCAGTCAACCTCATGGCACCGGAAGAATTCGGTGAGCAGAAGGAGCGCTATGAAAAACTCCAGAAGCAGTACGAGGACACTGTAAAGGCCCGTGCGGACATCCTTCGTGTTTACGAGGAAATCAAAACCAAGTCAACAGAGATGTTCGTCCTCACCTACAACAAAATCAAAAAGAATTTCCACAATATGTTCCGCCGTCTCTTCGGTGGTGGCCGTGCCGAGCTCCGACTCACAGATCCGCAGAACGTTCTCACGTCGGGAGTTGATATTTACGCCGAGCCGCCAGGAAAGAAACTGCAGAACATCGCCCTTCTTTCGGGTGGCGAAAAGACAATGACGGCTGTAGCCCTTCTCTTCGCAACCTATCAGGTTCGTCCTTCTCCATTCTGTCTTTTGGACGAGATTGATGCGGCTTTGGACGACAAAAACGTCACAAGCTTTGTTCAGGCACTCCGCTCATTCGCAAAACTTTCTCAGTATATCGTCATCACCCACAACAAAAAGACCGTTATGGGCGCAAGCACAATGCTGGGTGTCACAATGCAGGAATCAGGCGTAAGTAAGGTAATTACAATCAGCCTGGACAAGTCAATTTCAAAGGACGATTCTTTTGATGAGACCGAAGAATTTATCGAAGAGGATGTACCGGAAGAAGAAGGTGTAGTCGTTCCGCCAAGACCGGAGCCACGAATCCATAACGCAGACGGTACAATCACTGACCCGATTATCGAAAAATATAACGAGGAGCAAAAAGAAGCCGCCAAACGTGCAAGGGCCGAAGCTAAGGCAGCAAAAGCAGCTGAAGAAGAAGCCAAGCAGAATAACAGTGAGGCGGCTCCAAAAGAAGCAGAAAATGTTTGATTTTGATGATTTAAAAGACAGCATTTCGGATTTTACTCAGAAAAAACCGCTTTTGATTGCAATTATTTGCATCGTCGTTTTTTTGTTCTTTGCCGGGCTTATAATCCTCATGATTCAGACAACGCCAGTCAAAAAAACTGAGATTCGGGAAGCCGAGCCTTTCACACAGGATGCGCCGGTTCTTATTCCCGATTCTCCTGACATCGAAAAAGAATATTATCCAAACCGAATCACCGAAAATCAGTGGTCAAAAGAAGAAATTGACAAATGGTTCACCTATCCGGAAGAAGAAACAATGAAAGAACTGGAAAAGGCGAACGACAAAATAGCCGATGATATAACAGGAGCGGCTCCGTAATGAAAAAAGTTTTTCTGCCAGCAATCTTTGTATCACTTTCAATTTTTCTCACATCATGTGGCTCAACAGCTAGCCTTGACGTAAACCAAAAGCAGGAAGAAGTCGCGAACGAAATCGCGTCTGAAATAAACTCAGTTAATCAAAATTCTGAAAAAAATGCTGTTGAGGCAGAAGAAGCCGAAGTCACGGCTGACAACTCTGAAAATGAAATCGAAGCAGAGCCAGAAGTCAGCGCAGAAGAGTCTGAAAAGAAAGAAGAGCAGATTGATTCAGAAGCCGAAAACGCAGAAGAATCAGGTAAAATAGAAGAAAGTGGAACAGAAGAAAATTCTGTAGAAGTAGAAACAGAAACTGAGCCGGAAGACAATTCGGCAGAATCTGAAAGTTCAGAAGAAGCTGAAAGTTCTGGCGAAGAGTCAGAGACGGCAGAATCAGAAGAAGCAGAAAACTCAGCTCTGGAAGAAGTCTCATCACCTTCTCAGGAAGAAAACTCTGACAAGACAGGCGAAAAAGTCAGCGAGGAAGACTCAAATCTCAACAAGGAAGGCGGAGAAGCACCTACCACTGACGAAAAAAGCAAGGTTTCAGAATACCAGATTTTTGAAGAACCAGAAATTGTAGTTCACGATTTGCCGGAAGCTCCAAAAGAAGAGGCAAAAACAGCTTCCATTCCAGAAGAAGCCGCTCCACAAGCAGAAGAGGCAAAACCGGAAGAAAATAAAGAGTTTGCCCAGCAGGCAGAAGAAAAAACTGTAGAAACAACAGAAAGTCCTTCAAAAGCAAGCGAAAACCAGAATATAGAGCCAGCCCCGGCTCCTGCAGCACAAGTTCCTGCTGCAAAAGAAAGTGAAGTTATTGAAGAAAGCCCGGCTGAGCCTTCAGAAAGCGAGCTTGTCACCCCTTCCCGCTCTGTAAATGTTAAAATCAACCAGTATCTTGACGTAACATATCCGGGAACAGGCTGGACTTATATCGGCGAAACCGATAAAAACGACCTCTTCAATTATTTTGGAAGAAAACTCGGCACTAAAAACACGACATTCTCACTCAGGGCAAAAAAAGCAGGCAAGACAATCCTCCACTTCTACAAGAACGATGCCCTCACAGGCCAATACATCGATGATTATCTTGCAGTAAACGTTGAAAATAAAAAGAGCACGGGCCGCGTTCGGGCACCGTCATACGCAGACATTGTTCCTGCAAAACCGCAGAGAAGAATCGACCGGGCAAACGAAAATGCCGCAGCCACAGAATCTCAGACTAGTGAAATTAAAGAAGAAGCTCCGGTCCAAGCCCAGGAAGCAGCTCAAACAAAGGCTGAGCCAAAAGTTCAAAATGAAGCAAAAAAGCCTGTCGCTGATTCTGGAAAATCTTCAAAAGCTAAAGAAAAAGAAGTCTCTCCAAAATCAAAAGAGGCAAAAGAAAATAAGAAAAACGATCCTGCAAAGGCAAATGCAGCTTCAAAGAAGGAAGCCGCTCCGACTGCAGCAAGAGCTGCCCCACATGCGGCAGCAGCTCTTGCTTCAACAGCTCCAGAAAGCGACATCAAGACAGTCATTCAGAACACCGAATCGACAACACATGTTTCAAGCGTGGAGCAAAGCCAGGCAGCCGAGCCTGCAAAAACTCAGCCGGCAGCAGAAACAAAGCCCAGGGAAGTTCAGGCATTCAATTACACACCGCTTTCTTCTCAGAGCGAGCCGGAAGAAGATTCACAGGTGTCAAGCGAGCCTGTAGTCATTGTTGAGGACACAAGTGTCGTCGCTGACGAATCTCTTCTCGAAAAGGCAAAAAAAGACTTCGCTGACAAAAAATTCGCGGACGCCCTCAAAGAAGCCCAGGAATACTACAACACCGCTTCAACAAGACTTGATGAAGCCCTCTTCCTTCTCGGTCAGATTTCTGAGAGCAACAGCCAGGTGCGTGACATCCGCTTCGCCGTAGATTCTTACGACATGCTGGTAAAACGTTACCCTGCAAGCAAATACTGGAAACAGGCAAAGAACCGCTCGATTTATCTCAAACGATTCTACATAGATATCAGGTAAAAATACTTTTCTTGGAGATTATATGAAAAAGCTTTCATTGGCTATCACGGGCCTGTCACTGGCAGGAGCCCTTCTTCTTTCTTCCTGCTCCATTCAGCAGGATCACTATTCAAAAAGAACTGTCAGTGTTTCAGGAACCGGCAGCATCACTGTAGAAGCTGACACGGCAACCATCATCCTTTCTGTCATTACAAAGGGAAATGATGTCAGCGAGACTTCCGCAGAGAACGCAAAAAAAATGACCGCAGTTCAGGATGCAATCAAGGCAAAGGGTATTCAAAAAGAATGCATCTCAACCCAGAATTTTTCAGTTTATCAGGAAAGTCACTATGACAATAAATCCGGAAAACAGGTTTACGATGACTACCGGGTAACAAATCAGATTAAAATTCTTGTCAAAAAGATTGGAATGGTCAGCGAAGTGATTGATCTGGCCCTCAAATCAGGGGCAAACCAGCTTTCTTCACTCACCTACGGCGTGACTGACACTGAAATTGCCAAAAAACAGGCAAGGTCACTCGCAATTGCACAGGCTCAGGAAGCCGCAAACCTTCTTGCAGGAGCAAGCGGGGCAAAACTGGGCAAGGTGCTTTCAATTTCAGAACACGCAGACTACGCTTATCCGCGTACAAGAATGCTTAAGGCAGGACTTGCAAACAGCGACATGGCTATTGCAGAAGAAGCCGTAGCAACTCCTGTTTCTGGCGGAAGCTCAACAGTAACGATTTCCGTCGATGCAGTCTATCAGTTGAAATAGGACTTTAGAAATCCTGTTGCGATAAGACATGAAAAACAATAAAATATAAAAGAATTAGATTCCCGCAGCAAAACGGGTAATATAAAAACGAGGAATAAAATGCTTGATTATCGATTTATTAAAGAACATCTTGATGAAGTCAAAAAGAATATTTCTGACCGAAACATGGTCGCTGATGCTGACCTGGTTGTAAAACTTTTCGACGAGAGAACTGCTCTCACAACAAAATTGCAGGCCCTTCAGCAGAAGAGAAACGAGAACGCAGCTTCAATGAAACAGAAGCTTGATGCTGAGACTCGCGCAAAATACATCGAAGAAGGCAAAAAGATTAAGGAAGACGTTGCTGCCGCAGAAAAAGAACTTGCAGAAGTTGAGGAAAAACTCGACGCAACAGGACGACAGATTCCTAACATGCACCACCCTGACACACCAATCGGAAAGCTCGACACAGAAAACCTTGAAGTCAAAAAAGTCGGCACACCGCGCAAATTCGACTTCCAGCCAAAAGACCATGTAACTCTCGGCGAAGAACTGGACATCCTTGACTTTGACCGTGGTACAAAGGTTTCTGGTCCTAAATTCTACTATCTTAAAAATGAGGCCGTATTCCTTGAACAGGCCCTCATCATGTATGCACTCAATATTCTCCGCAAGCACGGTTTCACACAGTTCATTACTCCTGATGTAGCAAAACAGGAAATCTTGCAGGGTATCGGATTCAACCCTCGCGGAAACGAATCAAACGTATATTGTATCGAAGACGAAGGAACTTGTCTGGTCGCAACTGCAGAAATCACTTTGGGCGGCTATCACTCAGGCGAAATTCTTGAAAAATCAGCTCTCCCTCTCTTCTACTGCGGTCTTTCACATTGTTTCCGACGCGAAGCAGGTGGAGCAGGCCAGTTCTCAAAGGGCTTGTACCGCGTTCACCAGTTCGACAAGGTTGAGATGTTCGTTTACTCATTGCCGGAAGAATCTGACAAAATCCACGAAAAACTCCGTCTTATTGAGGAAGAGATTTTCACAGGACTGGGCTTGCCGTTCCATGTTGTTGACACTTGTACAGGCGACTTGGGTGCACCTGCCTACCGCAAATGGGACTTGGAAGCATGGATGCCTGGACGGGCCAACGAAGCTCATCCAGATGGCGACTACGGTGAAGTCACATCAACTTCAAACTGTACAGACTATCAGGCCCGCCGCCTGAACGTTAAATACCGCGATGACGACGGCAAGAACAAGTACGTTCACATGCTCAACGGTACAGCAATCGCTGTAGGACGAGCAATGCTTGCAATCCTGGAAAATTACCAGAACGCAGACGGATCTGTTACAATCCCAGAAGTTCTCGTTCCATACTGTGGCTTTGACAAGATTTTGCCAAAAAACAAAAAACAGTCAAATCAGTAATTTAATTTATGCCGGAGCCAGAAAACAGAGTTTTACGGGGAATCTTTTATCTTCTCATCTTTATGAGCGTTGTCCTTGCGGGGACCATGCTCAAGGTGCTTGAAAGTTTCCTCAAGCCTGTTATTCTGGCCGTACTTTTAGCGGCAGTTTTCTACCCCTTCGTAAAAAAACTTTCCACAAAATTCAAGCTTCCCTGGTTTTTCGGCATCCTCATTGTCTACGCCCTTTTTACGGTTATTTTCTTTGGACTTGGAAACATTCTTTCGACCAGTTTCATGTCGATTCTAGAGTCATTCCCGAAATATGAAGAGCGTTTCCGCATGATTTACCATACAATGCAGGACAGCTTTGCCCAAAATCAGGATTCAGGACTTTTGAATTTCTTCTTCGATTTCAACAAAGACCAGACTCTGCTCGAAAATCTTTCTTCACAGCTGAACATAGTTCCCCTGCTCAAAAACTTTGCCGTAAACTTCACGAATTTCATGCTTTCATTCACGAAAAGCACATTTTTGATTATCCTTCTTTCGATTTTTCTTCTTTTGGAAATCAATTTCACCAAAAAAAAGGTCTACGCGGCTTTTTCCGGTCACTCAAGCACAAAGATTCACGACATCATGAACAGGGTTGCGCGAGACACGACCCATTACATTTCAATCAAGTTCTTTATCTCCCTTCTTACCGGGATTTTCGTCTTCATTTTCTGTCTTATCGCTGGAGTTGACTTTCCCTTAGTCTGGGCCTTTCTTGCCTTTGTACTTAATTTCGTTCCAACTTTCGGCTCAATCATTTCCTGGGCAATCACGACGATTTTTGCCTTTTTACAGTGCTATCCTTCACCATTTCCGGTAATTTTTATCGCGATTTCAGTTCTTGTAATGAATGTATTTTTGGGAAACGTAGTAGAACCTAGAATTGAGGGTGAAAATCTAGGAATATCGCCCTTCATGATTCTCGTAAGCCTCTCTCTCTGGGGCTGGCTCTGGGGATTTTTAGGCTTAATCGTAGCCGTTCCCCTCATGGTAATCATCAAAATCTTCTGCGAAAACATCCAGGTTCTCCGACCCATCGGAATTCTACTGGGCAGCGGTAAAAATCTGGAAAACCTCTACAATGCAGGAAAATAAAAAATCCGTACCCTTGGGCACGGATTTTTTTATTTAGATTTTCGGAGTCTTGGCCAGTGATTTGGCGATTTCATCGTCTGTCGGAATGTAGTCGCTCATCGTGCCGTCATTGAAAGCCTTGTATGCATACATATCGAAGTAGCCTGTTCCTGTAAGGCCAAAGAGGATTGTCTTTTCCTCGCCGGTTTCCTTGCATTTTAGGGCTTCGTCAATCGCAACTTTGATTGCGTGGCTGCTTTCCGGAGCCGGAAGGATTCCCTCAACGCGGGCAAAGGCCTGAGCTGCCTCAAAAACAGCAGTCTGTTCGACAGAGCGTGCTTCCATGAGGCCGTCATCATAAAGCTGGGAAAGAATTGAGCTCATTCCGTGATAGCGCAAGCCGCCTGCATGGTTTGGTGAAGGCATGAATTCGCTTCCGAGAGTGTACATTTTTGCAAGAGGACAAACGTGACCAGTGTCACAGAAGTCGTAAACATAGCTTCCGCGGGTAAGTGACGGACAAGAAGCCGGCTCAACAGCGATGAACTGATAGTCAGCCTCACCACGCAATTTTCGCCCCATGAACGGAGAAATCAAGCCGCCCAAATTTGACCCGCCGCCTGCACAGCCGATGATTACGTCCGGCTTGATGCCGTATTTGTCCATTGCGGTCATTGTCTCAAGGCCGATTACAGTCTGGTGGAGCAAAACCTGATTGAGTACGCTGCCGAGAACGTAGCGGTAGCCTTCCTGTTTTGTGGCAGCCTCTACAGCCTCACTGATAGCACAGCCCAAACTTCCGCCTGTTCCTGGGAACTCTGCAAGAATCTTGCGGCCGACTTCGGTTGTCTCGCTTGGAGACGGTGTGATTTGCGCTCCGTAAGTGCGGATTACTTCGCGGCGGAAAGGTTTCTGCTCGTAGCTGACCTTTACCATGTAAACCTGGCAGTCCAAATCAAAGTATGAGCAGGCCATTGAAAGGGCTGTTCCCCACTGACCTGCACCTGTCTCAGTAGTAACGCCCTTGAGGCCCTGTTTTTTGGCATAGTAAGCCTGGGCAATTGCTGAATTGAGCTTGTGGCTTCCGCTGGTATTGTTTCCTTCAAATTTATAATAGATTTTGGCCGGAGTTCCCAGTTTCTTTTCAAGGCAGTAAGCGCGGACAAGAGGTGCCGGGCGGTACATTTTGTAGAATTCACGGATTTCAGCAGGAATCGGAATATTTGCAGTCTTATCGTCAAGTTCCTGCTTTACAAGTTCATCGCAGAAGACATGAGAAAGCTCTTCGGCTGTACATGGCTTGCCGGTACCAGGATTCAAGAGTGGAGCCGGCTTCTTCTTCATGTCGGCGCGGACATTATACCAAGAGGTTGGAAGTTCATTTTCATCAAGATAGATTTTGTAAGGGATTTTCTCGGACATATTTTTCTCCAAAGCAAAGTTGTGCGTTATTATTTATAGAAACATTATATATTGGAAACTGGAAATTTGCAAGAAAAAGAAAAAATATATTCTTGCGCCAATGAAATCTTTAAGTTAAAATAAAATATTATGAAAAAAATCACCTCCGTTTTTCTTCTCATCTCTTCTATTTTATTTAATGCATTTTCACAGTCAGCGGCCAAGGGAAACATTGACCAGTCATTCCTAAACGACTTTGTTCACAGGACATGGACAACGGCAGACGGTCTTCCCGGCATGACAATCACGGCCCTCATGCAGGACAAAAAGGGCTACATATACATCGGCACCTATGACGGCCTGGTACGCTTTGACGGAATTGAATTCGTCAATTTTTCACGCAATTTCGATCCAAAATATGATTTCGTTGCAGTCCGCTCAATCTTTCAGGATTCAAAAGACAACATCTGGGTCGGACACAACGACGAGGGCGTAAGCTGCATAAAGAAAAACGGAGAAATTAAAAAATTCTCCACCGAAGACGGTCTTCCCCACAACTCAATCCGGGCAATCTGCGAGGACTACGATGGAAACATCTGGCTGGGAACGGCATCAGGCCTCTGTTATCTCACGACAGAATCAGAAGTTATAATCCCGGACGGACTCAAGGAACTTGGACAGGAAACTATTCAGGTTTCAAAGCTTTACTGCGACACAGCCGGAAGAATCTGGATTTCAACGGCAAACGCAAACGAACTTTTCGTCTATTCAAACAAAAAAGTCGAACTTTTCACCGGAATCACCAAAATCAAAAATCCATCTGTAAACGAAGTCACCCAGGACAAAAGCGGTGCCTTCTGGTTCGGCGTTGCCCCCCACTATTCAGTCAGAATCAAGGACACAGAAGAAACTGTTTTTGATATCGGCCATGACCACACTGAAGGAACTGTCGTAAACTCAATAATTCAGGACAAGGCAGGAGATTACTGGTTTGCTTCTGACAGCGGAATCACAGTCCTCCACAACGGAATGTACACTTACTATGACAAGCGCAACGGAATCCCGGACGACTACATCAACGAAATCTTCGAAGACCGGGAAGGAAACATCTGGGTCGCTTACAACCGCGGCGGAATCGAAAAAATGAGCCACGGAAAATTCCGCACAATCTCAATGCCAATCGCAATCAACGCAATCTGTGAGGATAAAATCCGCAACGTTACCTGGCTCGGAGCTGACGACGGACTTTACTGCTACAAGGACAACAAATTCATCGAAAACAAAATCACCGAAAAGTGCAAGGGAGCCAGAATCCGCCATGTCGGAATGACGAGCGACAACGAGCTCTTGATTTCAGCATACTCTGACTTGAGCCAGATTCGCGTTCTTCCAAATGACGAAATCAAAGTCTGGACAACTAAAGATGGTCTTGCAGGCTTAAAAAACAGGGTCGCAATCAAAACAATGAGCGGTGACTACTACTTCGGAACCACCCAGGGACTGAGCATATTAAACCACGAAGACGGCAAATTCACAAACATCACGCGGGAAAACGGCTTTGAAAACGAATTCATCATGGCCCTTTACGAAGATGAAATCGGTCAAATCTGGGTCGGAACTGACGGCGGCGGAATCTATATCCTCAAGGACAAGGAAATCGTCAAGCACTATAAAACCGATGACGGACTTGCAGGAAACGTAATCTTCAAGATTTCCAAAATCGGTGACGGACTCTGGGTCACGACGGGAACCGGCATTTCCAAATTTATAGAAGAAAGAAACACCTTCTTCAATTTCAACTCACGAAACGGTCTGGGCACTGACAGTATTTTCCAGATTATCTGCGACTACACCCACACAATCTGGATGACCAGCAACAAGGGCGTACTTTCAGTCAATCTTTCAGAAATCGAAGAAGTTCTCGACGACAAGAAAGACAAAATATCAGCAAAATTTTACGGTAACTCGGACGGTCTCATCACGGGCGGCATTACTTCAACATCGGTTTCAACCCAGGATTCGCTGGGCCGAATCTGGTTCACCCTGATTGACGGTTTTGCAATCTACGACCCGGTAAAATCCGGTAAAAATCAGATTGCACCAAAAATCGAAATTCAGGAATACTCAATCGACAACACAAAATTTAATTATAACGGCGAAAAAGTCATTCTCCAGCCTTCAGCAAAGCGTCTCAGCATCAAATTCACGGGACTCAGCTTCATTTCCTCTGATCAGATGCGCTTCCGCTACAAACTGGCAGGCTTCGAACAGGACTATTCAGACTGGTCAAATTTGAGGAACGTTTCATACACAAACTTAAAGCCGGGCACTTATGAATTCACGGTAATCTCTCAAAACAGCGATGAAATCGAAAGCGAGCCGACAAGTCCTATCATCATTGTCAAAAAACCTTACATCTGGCAGCAGATTTGGTTCTGGCCTCTGATTATCCTCATAGCAATTGCAATCTCAACCTTCATGGTCCGACATAAAATCCGCAAGATGCGCCGCTATCAGATTGAGCTTGAGCAAAAGGTCGAAGAAAGAACCCATGACCTCAAGCTTGAGAAAGAAAAATCTGAAAGCCTCCTGCTCAACATACTTCCAAAAGAAGTTGCAAAGGAACTGACCGAGCACCCGAATCAGACAATCGCTAAAAAATACCCAAACATCACGGTTTTGTTCACTGATATCGTAGGCTTTACAAAAATGAGCGACGGAATGAGCGCAGAGGCAGTCGTAACAATGCTGAACAAAATGGTTTCCCTCTTTGACGAGCGGGCAAAACGTGAGGGAATCGAGAAAATCAAGACAATCGGTGACGCTTACATGGCGGCAACAGGCTTTACTGATGAAATCGACCAGGACGGAGCCCTCCGCATGGTCAAATACGCCCAGGGCCTCATGGAAGACGTCAAAAAATTCAACGAAACTTCACCCGTCAAAGTTCAGATCAGGCTTGGAATCAACACAGGAAACCTCGTCGCAGGCGTAATCGGAAAGTCAAAATTCATTTACGACATCTGGGGTGACACTGTAAACGTTGCAAGCCGCATGGAAAGCACAGGCGAGGCCATGAAAATCCACGTCACAGAAATGACCCATGCCCAGACAAAGGACAGCTTTAACTACAGCGAAGGCGTTGAGCTCGAAGTCAAGGGCAAGGGCAAGATGAAAACATACTTCCTGTAATATGACTGCAAGTGATGATTAAAATCCGATTATGTGATATAATAAAAGACTATGGAAAATCGAGAAAATTTTAAGTCACGAATCGGATTTATCATGACTTCAGCAGGTTGCGCAATCGGACTTGGAAACGTCTGGCGCTTTCCTTTCATCACAGGTCAGTATGGCGGAGCGGCTTTCGTTCTGTTTTATTTGCTTTTTCTGGTGCTTTTAGGCGCACCAATTATGATAATGGAATTTGCCGTTGGCCGGGCCAGCGGTAAAAGTGCCGTCCGTTCATTCCATCAGCTGGAGCCAAAGGGCAGCAAGTGGCATATTTTCGGCTATTTTGCGGCAGCCGGCAATTACCTTCTGATGATGTTCTACACCACAGTCGCAGGCTGGATGTTCTCCTACATTTTCAAAAGTGCCAGAGGTACATTCACAGGCCTCAATGCAGAGCAGATTGGCGGCGTTTTCAACACAATGCTGGCAAATCCAGCCGAGCAGCTCTTCTGGATGGCTCTTGTAATCATAATCGGCTTTTTAATCTGTCTGGGCGGCCTTAAAAACGGCGTCGAAAAGGCTTCTACAATCATCATGACAAGCCTTCTTTTCCTCATGCTGGTTCTCGTAGTGAGGGCAGTCACTCTTCCGGGTGCAGGAAAAGGTCTTGCCTTCTATCTCAAGCCGGACTTTTCAAAAATGGCTCAGAACGGCTGGGGTGAAGTAATTTTTGCGGCAATGGGTCAGTCATTCTTCACACTTTCCCTTGGAATCGGAGCTCTTGCAATCTTCGGAAGCTACATCGGAAAGGAAAAGGCCCTCACCGGCGAAGCCCTGCACATCATCACACTCGACACTTTTGTTGCCCTCATGGCAGGCTTTATCATCTTCCCGGCTTGTTTCGCATTCGGCGTAAATCCAGGCCAGGGACCGGGACTCATTTTCATCACTCTGCCCAATATTTTCAACTCAATGTTCCTCGGCAGGCTCTGGGGCACACTTTTCTTCGTCTTCATGTCTTTCGCAGCCCTTTCAACAGTAATCGCGGTCTTTGAGAACATAATCGCCTTTGCAATGGACAGAAACGGCTGGAGCCGCAAAAAGGCTGTAATCGTAAACATCATTCTCATCCTCCTCCTCTCAATTCCTTGTACTCTGGGCTTCAATGTCTGGAGCGGCTTTGTAGTTCCAAAACTGGGCAACATTCAGGACATCGAGGACTTCATCGTATCAAACAACCTTCTTCCGCTCGGCTCCCTTCTCTACCTGATTTTCTGTACTTCTCGCTACGGCTGGGGCTTTGACAACTTCATCGAAGAAGCAAACACTGGAAGCGGCATAAAATTCCCCCGCATCCTCAAATTTTACGTCAGCTGCATTCTCCCGATGATTGTTCTTGTAATCTGGGCTGTCGGCTATCTTCAGAAATTCATCCTCAAATAGGGAAAATGAGCTTTTATGGAAAAACTTGATGTAAAACTCATAGCCCTTGATTTGGATGACACACTTTTAAACGATGACCGCCTCATTTCTGACGGCAATGTCGAAGCCCTTCGTCAATGTGCCGAAAAGGGAATCTACGTCGTTCTCTGTTCCGGCAGGGCCGAAGATGCAATTCTTCCTTTTGTAAGAAGGCTTGAAATCGCTGGCAAAGAGGCCGGCAGATTTATCATCGCAATCAACGGCTGCTCGATTTTCGACATGCACAAAAGGCAGCAGATTTTCTGCCGGAAGGTAAAAGCGGACATTCTTTTAAGGACCAATGAAATCGCCGAAAGCTACGGCCTCAAAACCGAAGTTTACACGCCCGACACAATTTATTACGAGCAGGCAACAAAGTGGACGAAGCTGGACGTTGATTTGTGCGGTCTCAAAGGGAAAGCCGTCGAAAACTACAAGGAATTCATCAAGCAGGGATTTACAAAAATGCTCGTTCCAGGAGAGCCGGAAGAACTTCAGAAATTGCAGACAATTCTGAGGACTGAGTTCGGAGACCAGGCAGTAATTTTTACCAGCAAGCCCTACTTTCTTGAAGTTTTACCGCCTAATTGCGGCAAGGGAGAGGCTGTCGAATGGCTTTCAAATCAGCTGGGCTTTGGCATCGAAAAGACAATGGGCTTTGGTGACAGCATGAACGACGAGAGTCTTATCCGCATGGCAGGCTATGGAGTCGCCATGAAAAACGGCCTTGAAGAAATAAAAAAAATCGCCCGCTTTGTGACTGATTTGGACAATAATCACGACGGCGTTGGCGACTTTTTGAAAAAGCACGTGCTTTAGTTCTACTTAAAAAAGCTTGAGGAATTCCTCTTCATTTATGATAGGAATTCCAAACTTGGCGGCCTTCTGGTTCTTTGAAGAGCCGCTTTCAGTATCGTTTGTGACGAGATAGGTCAAATCTTTTGTAACAGAAGACTTACAGCTTCCGCCAGCCTTTTTGACCATAGCCTCGGCATCCGCCCTCTTCATTGTTTTGAGCTCGCCCGTAAAGCAGAAAGACTTTCCTTCCAGAGCACCGCCTGCAATTTCTTCAAGCTGGATTGTTCCGCTTTGAGTGAGGGAAAGCATTTCTTCCTTATTTTCTGCCAGACCTTCCACGAAAATCTTAGCCGTGATTTCAGCAAAACCGTAAACCGAGGCAATCTGCTCTTCACTTGCAGCAAGAAGTTTTTCCAGTGAGTTGAATCCGGCATCAATCAGCTTCTGAACCATTGTTTCGCCGATTCCTTCGATGTCAAAGGCAGCAACAAAGACTGCAAGGGATATGCGGCGGTGATTCTGAATGCTCTCAAAGACTTTTTTGGCACCAAGAGAATTCTTCTGGTTTTCGATTGATTCCTCGTTCAAAAAATATGGAACAAGCTGCTCTGCAGTAAGCTTATAAATGTCAGAAATTGAAGCAACTTCCTTGTTTTTGAAAAGCTCTCGCAGCAAAGTATCACCGAAATCGCGGATGTCAACAAGGCCTACCCACTTCTGCAGCTGGTGAAGCACCCTTTTATCGCAATTTTTATTTGGACAGTAGAGGCGGCTTCCTTCATCGACAAGCTCGCTTCCACATACAGCGCATTTTTTTGGAAAGACGATTGCACTCGTTACCTGACCGGGTTCTTCGTTCAAAACGCTTTCAATCTTGGGGATAATCTCACCCCGCTTTACGACGACAAGGCGGCTTCCGATTTTGACTCCGAGGGAGCGCATTGTGTCCGGGTTTGCAAGGCTGGCCCTCTGTACTGTAGTTCCGTTGAGCTGAACTTCGTCAAAAATGGCGACCGGCGTGTAAGTTGCACCCGATTCGCTCCATTCGACCTCGCGCAAAGTCGAGACCGCTTCTTCAAGCGAGAATTTAAAGGCAATCTGACGGTCAGGGCGGGCACGGCTGGCATCCTCAAGGTCAATCCGCCTCTCTTTGATTACAAGGCCGTCAATGTCGTAGTCCAGGCCTTTTCTGATTTCCATGACTTCGGCACGGTATTCAATCACTTCATCAGGATTTTTGCAGATTTTAAGGGGCGAAGTTTTGAATCCGCATTTTTGAAGCCAGTTGATTTTTTCTTCTTCGTCTTTAAAAGGACTTGTCCCCTCGGTTGCAAGGGCATCGTAAGTCATGAGGCAGAGATTTTCGCTTCCGGAACCGTCCTTTCGCTTCATGAGGCCGTTTGCGGCATTGCGGCAGTTTGCCTTGTCAGAATAAAATTTCTGGTGAACCGTGTGGGTCATGATTACTTCGCCACGGACGGCTCCGGTAAAGTCGATTTTGTTGTTGTCTGAGTCATAAAGGGCGGCTTTTACCCCCTGCATTTTGCGGGCATTGGCCGTGATGTCGTCGCCGATTGTTCCGTCTCCGCGGGTAACGGCACGCAAAAGCTCTCCGTGAGAATACTGAAGCTCAAGGGAAGCTCCGTCAAGCTTGTATTCGACCAGATATTCGTCGTAGGCATGAGTTTTTGCCCAGGCAAGGAATGCTTGAGGATTTGCGGCCTTTTCCTGGCTGCCCATGGGCATGATGTGGCGGATTTTGGCAAAATTGCCTGAGTCAGCACCTACCCTCTGCAGGACAGGATTCGAAGGATCAAGGGCTTTAAGCTCGTCCCAGAGTTTGTCGAATTCGGCGTCGGAAATTTCTCCCTCGCCGTTGTAGTATGAGTCCTGATATTTTTTTATTAAAGTTGCAAGCTCAGAGATGCGGGCAGTCTCGTCTATGTCAAATAAATCCATAAATTCTATTCGTGTTAATCCGTCTACTAAATTTTTTCAAACATCATTTCGTTGATTACGCGGTTGGCATCAATGCCTTTCTGTTCGAACCTTGTTTCCGGCCGCCATTCCTGGTGGGGAGCGTAGCCTTCGTAACGGTTTTTGAGGCCTGGGGTAACAGAAAGCTGCTCAATGCCGAATTCTGCGTAAGGGAGCCAGTCGGTTACGAAATACAAATATCCGCCCTTAATCAGCTTTTGAACCATTAAATCTGTTCTAGGCCGCTGGACGAGACGACGCTTAAAATGGCGCTTTTTCTGCCAGGGATCCGGGAAGAAGATGTGGAAGGCTGAAACAGAAGAATCTGCCAGCTGATTTTTAAGGATTTCCATCGCATCGTGCTCGATGATGCGGAGGTTTTTTAGATTTTTATCGCGGATTTCACCCAGCAATTTTCCAACGCCAGGCTTGTGGACTTCGATTCCGATGTAATTGATCTGGGGATTGTTCTGGGCGATGATGGCAGTAGCCTTTCCCATGCCGAAACCAATCTCAACTACTACAGGATTTGAATTTCCGAAGATTTTTTCAAAATCCAAAAGGCTTTCTGCATAAGGGATGCAGAATTGGTCGTGCATTTCCTCGTAAGCCTTGCGCTCGCTTGCCGTAAAATGGCCCTGGCGGAGCACGAAAGTATGAATCTCCCGGTGAATTCCGTCAGATTTCCGGCTAGTGGAAATTTCTTCAGTTTGCATAATTTTTCCTCACAATCAAGAATGGGGGCCTTTAATTTTCACTTTCTTTGAGTTTTTCTTCCGGCATAAAACAAATAATAGTGTTTCCGGGTGTAACATAACAGATTCTTTTAGATTCGGCAAGTTTAAAATCCCTGAGAATATCGGCATTTGACTTCCAGGAAGCCTTTGTGCGTCCCATGAAGAGAAGTTCGCCAGATTCATCGTAAATTGCGACATTTTCGTTGGGATTGGGCAGGAATTCCTTGAAATTTTCGGAGGTGGACTTTAAAAGTTCCTTGTTGTAATAGACGGTAAATTTTGCCTCGTCCTTGTTTTCGGCGGCATCGTAATATTCGACGGTATAAATGCCTGTGGGGATTTCCTTTCCTTCCGGCGGATTTAAGTTGACGGAATAGGCATAATTTCTGTTCATTCCGGTGAAAATTCCAGGATTTGAGACAATCCATGAATAGCCGGAAGCATCATTTGAAACGGTAAAGCTTTCTGTCCTCTGGGCCTGATTTGCCAGCTGAAAGAAAACTGCCAGTCTTGAAGCCGGAATTGATTCCTTGTCACTGTAATCAAAAACTGCCGTAGCGGTTACTGAAACAACGTCAGCCTCGCTATCGGAGCATGAAAAAAATGAGAAAAATGCAAGAATGAGAAAGAAAGAAAAAACTTTTGCCCGCATTTAGAAATTGAAAATCAAGTTGATGACTGTCAAATCCTGATTAGCAAACTGGTTGACAATAGACTCAAATTTGACATTGAGTTTTTTACATGCATCATCAAGATAAGAAAGATAATACAAGCCTAAATCAGTGCTGCCCTGACCGTCCGGTATTTCACGGTAGAAATCGATGAGGGAGCGTTTGTTTGTATCGGCAGCCATTTTGTCTTCGATGTTGGCCTTTGCTTCCTGATTTTCATCGCTCTTGTTGAGAACCATGATCTGCAGGCGGCCCTGCTTACCGATAGCCGTTGAACCGCCGCCAAGCTTCCATGAAAGGGATACAAGCTCGTGCTTGCGTTTGAGCTCAGCGATGATTTTGCTGCGGACTTCCGGGTCAAAAAGAAGGGCATCCAGGTCTTCAACACCGTTGTAAAGGACTTTTGCCTCTTTTTTGAGGTTATTGTTTTCGGCGTTGAGGGCAAGTTCCATAAGAAGGATGGAAATGTACTCTGCAACGCGGGATTTTTCCATGTAAATTTGAAGGAGATGACGGATTGCGATGTTAATCTGAGAGAAGCCCTCTTTGTCCTTGAAAAATTTAAGGATGATGTACCAGTTCATGAGGGAGAGGCGGTTGAGGAATTTTTCGGTCATGAGCAGGTAAATGTTGCGCTCTTCAAGCGAATATTCCTTGTTCTCCATGATTGACTTCCAGACAGGATCGAGGATTTCTTTTTTGGCCTGACGGATGATGATTTCTTTTTTGGAAATCATTGAACGAAGCTGCTTGTCGTCAATTTTGGTGCGCTCATCGATGAGTTCACTCGGATTGGTGCGGTTGTGCTTGCGGACACAATCACACTTGATGACATCGGCAAAGACCTGACGGTCAAACTGCTTGTAAAGGATTGAATAGACTACGACTTTTGCCAGATCCATGACTTCCTGACGTACAGAAACGAATTCTGACATGGAAATTTCGATTTTGGAGATGTAGTCTACCATAATCATGTTCTGAATGGACTGTGGGGAGAAGGGATTGAGCGAAATGCCATATTCTTCGAGGTTATCAGCCAGCCGGATACGAAGGAGCTTTTTTTTGTTGCTGATAAAGTGTGACGTACCCTCCTCAGTCAAAATGACTTTTAAAGGCAAGTTCAAAATGAATTTTTTTTCTGCTGGCATAGAATCTCCCTAAAAACCCAATACTATAATTGTACACTAAGGCACTTGAATTGTAAACTGACTAATAAGGGCTGCCAAAATGGCAAAGATTTATTCAGATTGAACAAATCACTTTTTCCTTATATTCTAATTCAAATGCATTTTCGAAAAATTATAGTTTTAGCTTTTCTATTATTTTCGGCACATTTTTCAATTTTCTCGCAAAAAAATCTTCATATTAAAGAACTTTTTGGCAACGAACTTTCCGCAGCCCTGGAGTCTGACCTTTCAGAAAAGGGATTTTCACCAATCCGTCAGGCTCTTTCTCCAACCGGTCAGGATAATTTTGCATATAACATCCTCTTGAATTTTGAAGGACAGGAAGCTGACGAAGTTATTTTCTGCTTCATGCAGGAAGACTTCTTCAGCAATGAAAAGGCGATTTTTGATTTTCTTTATTTTTTAAAAAATCAGAACCACAAGTGCACGGCCACAGTTCTTTTTTCAGCCCTGGACAAATCTGAATACGAAAGCGAAAATTCAATCAGGGGAAGCCAGGTTTTCGCATCATCAATGGACGACACGGATTCCTGCAGCGCAATCATAATCAACTTAAACCCAGACGAGGATACGGCCATCTACACAGGCGGCAAAAAAAATACATCCCCCCTCTGGCTCACCCGCAAAGTCACGGAAAACTTTTTCGACTCAAAAATCAATTTTTCATTCGAGAACAGGCTTTCGGCCATTTACAGACTGGGAATCGTTCAGGGGCAAAAACGACTTTCCTACTTTTTTGAGAACAAGATCCCTGCCCTGGAATTGAATTTCAAAAATTCCGAAGACTTGTTCTGCCTTAAAAAATTCGCAGACAGCTATGACTCAAAGGGCAGCGAAGAGTGGGACAAGCACTATCTTTATGTAAACCGGGGAAGTCTTTTCAAGCCTCTCTTTATCGATGAAAGGACAATCATCATATCCTGCCTCTCCGTAGGCATTTTGACCATCCTCCTTTTGTGTATTTTCTCCTTTTTGGGAGAATTCGGCGAACGTCACAAATACGAGTTCATCAGGTCCAGCTACATGATTCCCTTCACCATCGGACTTTCCTTTCTTTCCCTGATTTTGGGTCAGCATGCGGTAGGCTTTTTTTCTTCCTTTTTCCAGCTGAATCCAATCATCCAGTACGGAATTAAAATCGTCTTCTCCATGTCCTTTCTCTCCCTTCTCTTTACGGTTCAGGGACTTCTCAAGCTTTCACTGACGGCCTTCATGTACGGCTATATCCTTCTTGTCGTCGCGATTTTCAATATTTTCCTTTTTTCAAGCCGCGACTTAACCCTCTTCGTAATTTTTGCCGCTGAATACATTCTGATTTATCTTTCGCGGGGTGCAAAAAGCCTGCCGTCACTGAGCGTATTTTTTATCCTCATGATGCTGCCCTTTGCCCCATACGGCTTCATCATAATCAGGAGCGCCGAGGAAGCAGAACTGACAAAAACAGTTTTTACGACGGCTGGCGGAAACCTCATTCTTTCCCTTGCAATCTTTCCTTTTCAGGTTACCTGGCTTAGAATGCTGGTCTTTCTCAATGTCCGGGCCGGTCTCAAGGGCTACACTCTTAGAAGGATGATTTTAAACGCTATTTTCTCGACGATTGCCATTCTTGCCTTTATTTTCGCCGTTATTTTTGCAATCTCACATTTCATCTACAAGCCGGAAATAAGGGCTGCTCAAAGAATCGAGACAAAAATCGAGCGGGATGAAAGATTTACCCTCTCGGCCAAACTTACAAAAGACGAATTCCAGGGAATGGCCACCCACCACATCAGGATTTTGTCCGACGAAGATGCCCTGAGATATTCAATCGTGCTCAAAGGCAGTGAAAATGCCCACTCGATTTACGATTCAATCTACAACTACACGATTACGACTGACTCAAAGGGAAATGACTCCTATTCTTTTGTGATTCCGGATTACCCTCCAAGAAAGATTACGATTGACTATGCGGCTCCTGCAAAAACAAAGGCTGAGATTGAAGTCACAGCCTTTTACAAAAGTGACAAGCCCAACACGCTCAGGATTGAAAAAAGGGATCTTAAGGTCGAGTAAGTGAATAAAATTTTCCTTCACGTTGATTTAGATGCATTTTTCGCTTCCGTCGAACAGCTCGACCACCCGGAATACCGGGGAAAGCCTGTGATTGTAGGCGGTCTTCCTGGAGACAGGCGCTCAGTCGTGTCCACGGCAAGCTACGAAGCCCGGAAATTCGGAGTCCACTCGGCTATGCCCACTTTTCAGGCGGTAAAGCTCTGCCCCCAGGGAATTTTTGTACGCGGCAGAATGAAACGCTATCACGAAAAATCTGAGGAAGTGATGGCGATTTTCAAGAATTATTCTCCTGACATCCAGCAGATTTCAGTTGACGAGGCTTTCATCGATTTGACCGGCACAGAGAGGCTTTTCGGAGATCCGGTTGAGACGGCAAAAAAACTTAAGGCCGAGGTTCTTGAAAAAACAGGCCTGACCGTCTCTGTTGGGCTGGCATCGACAAAATACTGCGCGAAAATCGCTTCGGGCCTTAAAAAGCCAGACGGACTTACGGTCGTGCCCTTTGGCTCTGAGACAGAATTCATGCTTTCCCTTCCGATTACGAAAGTCTGGGGAGCCGGCAACAAGACTTTGGCAAAGCTTGAGAATTACGGAATCAGAAGTACGCGAGACATCTACATGAGGTCGGAAAAACTTCTTCAAAGCCTTTTCGGAAAAGCGACCGGAACTTTTTTATACAATTCAGTCAGGGGAAACGCCGGGGCAGATTTTCGTGCAGAACCAAAATCCCGCTCAATCAGCGCGGAAAACACTTACGAATACGATTTAACAAGCCCGGATATTATCGAGACAGCACTCCTCTCCCTCTGCCACACGGTCATGTTCCGCAGCCTGCGCGAAAAGGTCCGCAGCTCTTCGGTTGCCCTTAAAATCCGCTACGAGGATTTTTCGACCGTGAGCGTTCAGTCGACCAGCGAGAGATATGTTTCCAGCGTGGACGATTTGTTCGAGCGGGCAAAATCCCTTCTTGAAAAAAAGTGCGACTCAAAGCTGGGAATCAGGCTTCTGGGCGTGGGGCTCTACAATCTTGAGGACGAGGAAAGTCCCCGCCAGCAGGAACTCTTTGACTTTGGCGAAGAAAAAAAACGCAAGCTGGAAAGCGCGATTTTAAAGGCTCAGGAAAAGGATCCGGCTTTAAAAATCACCAAGGCAAGACTTTTGGGAGCAGGCACTCTTGCCCTGGCCATGATTTTTCTTCCCCTTCAAGATGCGGGGGCTCAAAGTGCACCCAAACTTGAAAAGCCGGCCAGCTCTACTCAAAAGGAAGCAGACGGTGCGGCAGGAATCGTTTTTGATACTTCAAAACTCCCCCTTTCTGATTCAGGAAATTTCATCTCGATTTTCAACAGGGACTTCGGCGAGCAGAATGTTGAATTTTTTGCAGAAGGTTACTGGAAAAGCACGGTCACAGGGGGAGCGACCTATTCCTTTGGATTTGGAAGTACGCCTGTCCTTACGACAAGCACGCCTGTCTTTGCCCAGAACGTTGACCTGTCCCTCTATTTCATGCTGAATCATCACTGGTACTTTGAGGCGGCCTTTGCGGACGACTTCAACAAAAATACTCTGGCGGCAGGCTACATCGGTGACGGCTTTTTAAAGTCAGCCCGAATTTCAAACCGCAAAATCATTTTTCCTTCCATATATTCAGTCGATGAAGTTAACCGGGGAATCGGCGGCGGAAACAATCAGGCTCCGGGAATCTCTTTCAACTGGGCGGGCGAAAAGTGGCAGGCAGACGCGGCCTTGCGCTACGATTTGATCCAGGCCCACGAAAAGACCTGGTACGGAAAGAATTCTGTCAGCATAAATGAAATTTCGCTCTCAAATTACAACACGGGAAGCCAGTACTTTTTGCCTGGTGCAAATCTCATTCAGAATGTAAAGGCGATTTACGTCGAATCATCCTCGGGTAGCTTCCGGGACTCAAAGGGCCGCAAGTACAAAAAACTCGACGGCAGCCAGTACCTTCTCCTGGCAGGACAGAATCAGATTTTGCTTTCAAAGGACGCAAGGGCCTACCGTCAGAAGGGAGTGCTGCCAGCTGTCGCGGTGACTTTTTATTCTTCAATTGCTAAGGAGAAAGATGGCTTTGAAGAATTTTTCTCGAAACTTGAGGCCTGGTTCGATAAAAGCCAGGGCGGAAAATTAAAAATCGAAAATTATTTTTATCCGCTCTTTGTCGAAACCGCAAAGGATGCGGGCGCCACCGGAAAAACATTGGGAGAGCCTTATTATTCGATTGACGGCGAGGACTGTCTTTTTCTCCAGCATCCGGGCGGCTTTTCACCTTTTGCCGTAGCCAGTCGCTATGACTGCGGCTCAGGTCAGGCCAGTGACGCTCAGATTGCTGATTCCCAAACTTCTACGGCGGATTCTGACTACAATGTCGTCATTGATGAAGACAATCTCCGTTTTTCCCAGCAGGATTTTTTCTATTCAAATCATCTGTATGCTGACATTTCTTTGAGCGGGGACGAGCCGGCCGATTCTCTGGAAAAGCTGATTCATGACTCATTTCCTCTGGCCCGCTTGAATCCTCAGATTTATCTTGGCGGGGCTTATCAGGATGAAAAAGTCCTTCAAGTCAGGTCTTTCACGCCGGTAAAGAGGCTTGAAATCGGAACAGAGGCAGTTTCCGGCACGGTTACGGTTTACAAAAACGGAGTTCTCGACGGCTCTGCAAAATATGACCCGGAATCTGGCTCCATTACTTTGACTTCAGCCGTGGCTTCAAGCGACCACATCGTCGCCCGCTGGTATGAGGAAAGCGAGGACTCAGAATCAGGGGCCGTATCTGCAGCAGGCGGCTTTAAGTATGACTTTACCGACAGATTTTCTGCCGACATTTCAACTTCAAGCCGCTGGGGCTATTCTCCGGACAGGGAATTTGCCGATTCAAGCTATTCTTCCCAGGGCTTTGCGACCCTTGCCAGCAAGGCAAGCTATGATGGCGAAAGATTTTCTGCCAAAAACACGGCCGCCCTCACCTACGAAAACACAAACACCACGGGAAATTACCGCATTCTGGGAAACGACGACAGGGACAGCGAGACTTACTATCTTTCTAAAAAGGCAGGAATTGATTTACCGGACGGATTCAGCCCGGTCCTGAATGAAAAAAGTCAGGCCGGGATAAATCCAATCGAACTCAAATCTCAAAATAATGGCTCACTCGAAGCAGAAGAAGGAAAGAGCGACCCGGAAATTTCAGGCTATGCCCTTCCCCTTGAATGGGATTTTTCAGGGAAAAGCACCGGAAGCGGAAATGACCTTGCATGGAGCGCAATCAGCATTTATACGCCGGGGCTTTCGGGAAAGCTTGGAAATGCAGGCAATTTTTCAATCGCAATCAAAAATCCCCAGCCAGAAGATTTTTTTGACAGCGAAAATTGCTCCCTTTACCTGCAAGTGGGCCTTTCGGACGACGATGACTTTTCAGTCGAAGAAGCAGAAAAAATCCCGACATGGAAGATTTCAGATTCAAGTGCGGAAGGAGTCAGCAGGGCTTTCGACTTTTCAAAATCTGGCTGGCAAATCGTTAAAGTCTCCCTTTCAAACGAAGACCGAAGTATCATTTCATCCTTGCAGAACTACAATGTCCGCCTCATCCTCACAACAAGCGACATTTCATCACTTCCCAAAAACGGCACGATTTACGCGGGCCCATATGAGGCTGGAGAACTTGTCTTCAATGCGGAATCGGAAGTTGCCGTCACTACGGAAAATTATCAGGCAAGCGACTCAAGCCTTGCCTCGGCAAAAATCAAAAAATTCAACGGCACTTCAACAAACAAGGTTCAGGTCTTTGAATGGAAATTCGATTCTGAGCAAAGCGAAACCCAGGAAATCATTTTCTCGCGCTCTTTCAAGGAAATCGACCTGTCTGATTACAAAAAGCTGAGCTTTTTCCTTAAATTCAAAAGCGATTCGGAAGATTCAGATTCATCAGTAGAAATAAGGCTTTCAAGGCCGAAAAGCCGGGGAAAGGCGGAAGAAGCCCTAGTCTACAAGATTCCTTCCAAAAATCTTTCGGAAAGCTGGCAGGAATACGAAATTGATTTGACAGGCTCAAGAGATTCAAATCTCACGAAAATCGACAGGAATGTAGTTCCGACCAGAATCGAAATTGTCGTCAGGGCAAAGGAAAAGGGCAGCCTCTCATTCGACGAGCTTTATCTGAGCGAAAACACGCCTTTCATTGTGGCTCAGGACAAAATCGAAGCAAATTATAAAATCGACGGGGCGATTCTGGAAAACGAAAATCTTGAAATCCTAAAGGACCTCAAAATCTCTGCAAGCGGTGACGGCTCAAGCTCAATCGAAAGCGAAAATTACAGCAGCAGGGAAAAGAATCTCCAGTCAACAATGTCTCTGGGCTTTACCCTCACAAATCTCAAAATCGCAGGTCAAGCAGCCCTTTCAAACGCATATCAAAATGCAAAATCAAGCGAAAGCGAACAGAAAAACGCCCTGGCCTCAGCCTCTCACTCGCTTGAAACAGAAAAAACCCTTTTCGGAATCCTTTCGTTTTCAGAAAATTATTCATTCAGTTCCAGCGACGGCAGTCTTGAAAAAGCAAACGGAGCTAAAATCGATTTTTCAAATTACTCGCTTCCACTTTCACTCGAAGGAAGGACAAAGGCTGAGTCAGATTCATGGTCGCTCTCGCAAAAGTCAGGGGCAAAAGTCTCTTTCAAACCGCAGAAATTGAATTTCAGCGCGGAATCAAATATTTCCCAAAAAATTTCCACAATTTCTGAAATTAATGACTCTTCAAAGGAAACCGAAAAATTCCGGACTGAAAATTACGCTTCCTCATGGTTCAAAATCACGGAATTCAGCTTTGACAGGGGCGACGAAAGGGCTCAGAAAAGAAGCGTGGGCGGCAAATCTTCACTTTCCTACGCCTTCGACCGGGCAAAATTAAAGCCGGAGCTTTTCTTTGAAACTGAAGGAAATTACAAGTCGTCCGCAAAAGTCACATTTTCGGATACGACGAAATCAGGATTCAACATTCCCTTCAGCCTTGCAAAAAACAATTTCTCATTTTCGTGGACAAAATCATCTGGAAGCACGAATCCAGTCGAAAAAGGCGGAAACTACGAGCGGGACACAGGCGACCTTCAAAAGTCCCTGGCCGAAAAAAACTATTACTTTACGACTCTGCCCCTTTACGACCTTGCAAGTTCTTCTCTGGCCGCAAAAGTTCATGAAGCTGACCGCCAGTCAAATTACTACACAGGAAATTACGCTTTCAACTGGCGAAGGGCTTTTTTTGCAAACAAGTACGATTTTTTCATTCCGATTTCTGCAAAACTTGAAGCCAGCCGGGACATCAGGACAGGCGACAACCTGACCGACTTTTACCAGATTAAAAACACGCTTAACCACACGGCCCTCAACATCTTCGGACGGAACGGCCCCATACCACTTTTCTCATTTTTCTCAAACGACGAATATAATTCGAGCCTGAGCGCCGCCCTAAAAATCCCGCGCAGGGAAGCAGAAAACTTTTCCTATCTCGTGAGCGGATATTTTCAGGCCACCTTCTATTTTTCCGAAAAGAATTACCTGAAAAACGGATTTGAGGGCTCGGTCGAAGGAAAAGACGACTGGAAGGCAAAATATACCCTAGTCTGGAAGCGGGATTCAAAATCGTCGCTCGGAAAGGGGCTGGTATCGATTTTCAGCGAAAAAATGGCCGGTCAGACAAAAAGAATCACAAAAACTGACAGCCTGAATCTGGGCGCAAGCAAGGTTTCGGGAACAAGCAGCAGCACAAAGAAATACAAAATCGACTACATGCACGAAACAGAGACTCAGGTTTCAAAATATGTCTCCCTCAACACGGATCTTGGCCTTGGCTACAATACGACCTGGGGAAAAATCGCAATAATCACGGCGACGGCGACTCTTGGAGCAACGATTAGATTTTAAGTCAGCCGACAAAAAGGCAGGACTACAATCCGACAGGCATTTATGATATAATTTTTTTATGAACTACTTATTTTTTGATATTGAATGTGCCAACTGCTTTAATGGAATCGGCAAAATCTGTTCTTTCGGCTATGTGCTTTGTGATGAAAATTTTTCTGTAATTGAATCAGACGACCTTCTTATGAATCCGGCCACGATTTTTGACTGGTACCTCTTCAAAAAAGACTCAAAATGCAGGCTCGCATACAGCCGGGAAGATTACATCAATAATCCCAAATTCCCCCAGCACTACAAAAAAATCAAGTCTCTTTTGGAAGCAAGCAATCAGATTGTATTTGGTTTCGGCTGCCAGAATGACGTTGCTACGATTGCCACTGAATGCATTCGTTATGATTTGGACTTGATTGACTTTAACTGCCACGACATCCACACAGTTCTTGAAAAGATTTATGAAATTAAGGGCGGACTTGGAACTTATGTCCAGAATTTTGGAATTGATACAGAAGGAATGGAATTTCACGACAGCAAGGCAGACGCTTTCTTCACAATGAAAGTCACTGAAAAGCTGGTAAAGGATCAGAAAAAGCCGATAAGTGAGATTCTGGCAACTTATACCCCATTTTCAAGCAAGCTTCTTAAAAAACAGAAGATTAAAAAACTCTACGCAAATTATCTTGAAAGGAAAGAAGCCGCCAAGGCAAAGGACGGAAAACCTCCCCGCCCCCTCAAAAAAATCACAGTACCAGCCTGGTTTGATTATAAGAGGGAGCTTTTGGAAGAAATCTCTTTACAGGGGAATTGACAAGTTTTATCGGACTTCACCGCGGAGGATTTTTCTTACAAGGAGGCCTGATGGCTGCAAATCGCTCTCGGCCCAGCCGCCTTTGGCATCACGGTCTTTGTTGTATTTGAGGACGCCAGAATCTTCTCCCTTGTTGTTGACCGACCAGTTTGCCCAAGAGATTTTGTTCTTTGCAAGGAATTTCATCCATTCCAAAGTCTCTTTTTCATAGACGCCGCCGTCACCAGAAGCCTGAGTTGTTCCCCATTCAGTTACGAAAATCGGGAGTCCCTTTTTGATTGCGTTTTCTGCAGCGTTACGGCTGTCCTGGCCATGAGTTCCTGCGTAGAAATGAAGGGTGTACATGATGTTCTTCTGACCTTCAATCGGGTTTTCAGCCGCACTCATTACATCGCTTGACCAGTATGGAGTTCCTACGACAATTACGTTGTCACAGTGCTTTCGGATGATAGGAATGATTCGCTCAGCGTAAGGCTTGATGTTTCCTTCCCAAGTAACCTTGTCACCGTTAGGCTCATTACAGATTTCGTAGATAATGTTAGGACAGTCTGCATAAGTTGAGGCAATCATCTCGAAGAATTCTTCTGACTGTCTGACGTACAAAAGAGGATCACATTCAGGAAGAACGTGCCAGTCAACGATGACGTACATGCCTGTTTCCTTGGCAGCTTCGATTGACTCGATAACCTTGCTTGCCATGCCGCGGTTCTGTGCATAGCCGCCGTTACCGCTTACATACATTGCGGCACGCCAGAGGTCAGCGTTAAAATCGTCACGGAGCCATTTGAGAACGTTTGAGTTGGCATATTTTCCATACCAGTGAAGGCCGTGAGAGCTCAATCCGCAGAGCTGGACAGGATTTCCGGCAGCATCACAAAGATGTGTTCCAGAAACACTCAAAGCACCGAATCGCTCAACAGGAGTCTTTGAGTCATTGTAAATTTTTCTTGCATCTGCGCGAGAGCAAGACGAAAGCGAAAGCAAGGCAATGAATGCCGACAAAAAAAACGAAGTTTTAATCAATTTTTTCATAGAACCATTGTACAACGGCCAGTTCTAAAAAGCAATTTAAATTTTACTTCCATAATATCCGATTTTTTGGTATATTTTACAAAATTTTATCTTAAAAGAGGAACTGCAAATGAAAAAAGTTTTGCTTTCTTTGTGCGGGGCCATGCTTGCCCTTGCTCTAGTTTCATGCGGCGGTGAAAAAGCTGCAGTAGTTAAAATCGGTGTTTTTGAGCCAGCTTCCGGTGATAACGGTGCAGGCGGAAAACAGGAGACCCTGGGTATTCAGTACGCAAATTCTGTAACTCCAAATGTCACAATCGGCGGAAAGGAATACAAGGTCCAGCTCGAAATCGTTGACAACGAGTCTTCAAACGACAAGGCTGTAACAGCTGCTTCTGAGCTCATTTCAAAAGGCGTTTCAGTAGTTCTCGGTTCATACGGTTCAGGCGTTTCAATCGCAGCAAGCGATACATTCGCAGCCGCTCAGGTTGGTGCAATCGGCATCACATGTACAAACCCACAGGTAACTTTGGGCAACGACCACTACTTCCGAATCTGCTTCCTCGATCCATTCCAGGGAACAGTTCTTGCTAACCTCGCCGCAGACAAATTCGCTGCAAAAAAAGCTTACTGTCTTTCTAAACTCGGCGACGACTACTCAGGCGGTCTCGTAAAATACTTCGTTGAGGCTTTCAAAAAGCTCGGCGGAGAAATCGTTGAGGAAACATTCCCGGACGGAACTTCTGACTTCGCAGCTTACGTTGCAAATGCAAAGAAAGTCGGTGCAGACGTATTCTTCAGCCCTGTTTCAATCGAAGCAGCAGCCCTCATCATCGAGCAGGCTAACACACAGGGACTCACATTCCCAATCCTCGCAGGCGACACATGGGATTCCAACGTTGTCCTCGCACAGGCAAAAGGAACAAACGTTCAGCTTTACGTAACAACATTCTTCGTTGAAGGTTCTACAGACGCTAAAGTTACAGAATTCGTAGACGGATTCAGGGGCTACCTCAACACAAACGCAACTGCAAAAACAAACAACGGCGGCGACGACGAAATCGCAGCTGTTTCGGCAATGGGCTTCGACGCTTACTACACAGCACTTGAGGCACTCAAAGCTGCAGGAAGCACAAAGAGCGCTGACGTAATCAAGGCTCTCCCAGGCGTTAAATATAACGGTGTTTCTGGCGCAATCGCATTTGACAAGACTGGCGACGCAGTACGCGACGTAGCATACGTTAAGAAAGTCAACAACGAAACCGGAAAATGGGACTTCGTAGCACAGCAGAGCGTAAAATAAAATTTACAGGCTGTATCAAAAACAAGCTCCCAGCAAGAACCGCCACAAAAACTCACGGTGAACAAGTTCAAGTGACTTTTGTGGCGAACCTTGCTTACGCTTGTTTTTGAATCAACGTGCTTTTTTTTACTATTCCCCCGCCTCCGCATATTTTTGAATCGTACGGCTACTTAAACTTGAGTTTTCCACTTCAGTTACTTTTTTCCTTTTTTTTACTTTTTCCCCTTTCAGTTACTTTTTCATAAATTTAATTTTCGTTATAATGGTAGGGATATTCTAAAATCTAAAGGAAAAAGTAATGGACCTTTTACAGACTAATCTCCCCTATCTTCTTGCGGGAATTTCTACGGGCGGTCAGTATGCCCTCATTGCCATCGGTTACACGATGGTTTACGGAATCCTCCGGCTTATCAACTTTGCTCACGGCGATGTCTTTATGGCGGCAGGCCTTATCATGATTTCTGCCTACAGCTTTGTTCCGCTCTGGATTTCAATTCCCTTAACAATCATCCTTACGGTTCTTCTGGGATTTGCCGTTGAACGCATCGCCTACAAGCCTCTGCGCACGGCTCCGCGAATGTCTATCATGATTTCGGCAATCGGCATGAGCTATCTTTTGCAGAACCTCGCCCTTTACTTTACAGGCGGTCTTCTTAAAAAATATCCGACAATTCCATGGATTTCTGATTCAATCACAATCGCAGGAGCCGTCACAAAACGCGTAACTGTAATCACGCCTTTCCTTACGATTCTTCTTGTCGTTGCCCTCGTTCTTCTTATTAACCACACAAAAATCGGAATGGCAATGCGGGCAGTTTCAAAGGACTTCGAGACAGCCCAGCTCATGGGAATCAAAATCGACTCCGTAATCAGCATGACTTTCATCATCGGATCTTTCCTTGCGGCTGTCGGCTCAATTCTCTTCTTCTCAAACTATCCGGGCGTTACTCCGACGGTCGGCGGCATGCCGGGCCTAAAGGCTTTCGTCGCGGCAGTCTTCGGCGGCATCGGCTCCATTCCGGGGGCTGTAATCGGTGCCTTCCTAATCGGTATCTGCGAAAACATCATCAAGGGCGTCGGCCTCACGACATTCAGCGATGCCTTTACTTTCGTCCTTTTGATTTGTGTCCTCATGTTCATGCCGACTGGTATTTTCGGCGAAAAAGTCACGGATAAAGTTTAAGTCGGAGTATTCAAGATGGAAAACAAACTTACTTTTCTGAAAAACAAAAAATTCCTGCTCGCCGGATGGAGCCTTCTGGCTTTTCTTTTTATTCTTGTAGCTGTTCTTGAGGCTCTTGTTCCTCCAACGAACATTCTTTTCACAGTCCTCAAAAAAGGTGCCATTTATGCCCTTGTAGCAGTCTCAATGAACCTGCTCAACGGCTTTACAGGTCTTTTCAGCCTCGGTCAGGCTGGCTTCATGCTTTTGGGAGCCTACACTTACGCAATCTTCACGATTCCTCTTTCGGCACGCGAACAGGTTTACCAGTATTTTAACGGCGGTGCAATTCACTTCACCCTCCCTGTTTTCGCAGCCCTGATTCTTGCAGGTCTTGTAGCAGCATTCTTCGCATACTTAATCGGTCTTCCGGTTTTGCACTTGAAGTCAGACTATCTTGCAATCGCAACTCTGGGTTTTGCTGAAATCATCCGCGCAATCTTCCAGTGGGACAAGCTGGGCGTAATCACAAACGGCTCAAACCTTCTCCGTAAATATCCGGTATTCCGCTCAACTCTCTTCTATTTTGCGGTCTCTGGAATCTGTATTGCGCTAATTCTTCTATTAATTAACTCAACTTACGGACGAGCTTTCAAGGCAATCCGTGATGATGAAGTTGCGGCAGAGGCAATGGGAATCAACCTTGCAAAGCACAAGCAGCTTTCATTCACAATCAGCTCTTTCTTCGCAGGCATTTCAGGCGCCCTCCTTGCCATGTTCCAGACAACGATTCAGGCAAGCCAGTTCAAGTCGGCAATGACCTACGAAATCCTTCTCATCGTCGTAATCGGCGGTATCGGAAGCGTAACGGGCAGCTGCATCGCTTCATTCCTCTTCATCGCATGTTCTGAATGGTGGCTCCGCTTCCTCGACAACGCAAACCTCAACATTACACCGATTCAGATTCTCCGTCCTGGTTTTAGAAAAGTCGTATTCTCAATCGTCATCATGCTTATCGTTCTTTTCTATCAGAAGGGAATCATGGGCGAGCACGAATTTTCTGTGACGGGAATCATCAAAAAACTCAAAGGCTGTAAAAAGTCATTCAGCAACCTGAAACTTAAATTCAAGAGGGAAAAATAATGGCAGAGCACGTACTTGAAATGAAAAACGTCACGATGCAGTTCGGCGGTGTCGTGGCTGTAAACGACCTTTCCCTTGAAGTAAACAAAGGCGAAATCGTCTCTTTGATCGGGCCAAACGGTGCCGGAAAAACAACTGCATTCAACGTCGTAACAGGTGTTTACGCACCGACAAACGGAGCCGTCTATTTTAACGGCAAGCACATCGTAGAAAACTATCCTCGCGGCAAAATGAAAAAGCTTTACGCTGGAACAAGCCGCGGAGTATATACAAAGCACATCGAGCCGACTCCGGACGTAATCACAAAGCTTGGAATCGCCCGAACTTTCCAGAACATCCGATTGTGGAAGAGTCAGACCGTATTTACAAACGTTCTGATTGCAAAGCACATGAGGCGCACAAGCAACATCTTCACGGCAACATTCCGCCTCAACCGCAAGGAAGAAAAAAAGCAGCGTGAGGAAACAGAAGAACTCCTTAAAATCTTAGGACTTTACGAAGTTCGCGACGAGCTCTGTACTTCACTTCCATACGGCTTACAGCGACGGCTTGAAATTGCCCGCGCCCTTGCCACAAATCCTAGTCTTCTTCTGCTCGACGAGCCTGCTGCCGGCATGAACCCGCAGGAAACTGCAGAACTCACGGACTTCATCCGAAAAATCCGCGATGACTTCCACCTTACGGTCTTCATGATTGAGCACCACATGGACCTGGTTATGGACATTTCTGACCGCATTTACGTTCTGAACTTCGGTGCCCTGATTGCCCAGGGAACTCCTGAAGAGATTCAGAAAAATCCAAAGGTCATTTCAGCATATCTGGGTGAGCAGGAATAAGGGGGAATTATGCTTAAAATTAGTGATTTACATGTTTCTTACGGCGGAATCAAGGCACTGCGCGGCATAAATCTTGAAGTTCCGGACGGAAAAATCGTCACCCTGATTGGCGCAAACGGAGCCGGAAAGTCAACCCTTCTCCGCTCAATCTCAGGGCTTGTTAAGCCACAGTCAGGCTCTATCCGCCTGGACAACAAGGAGCTTATCTGGAGCCCCATTAATAAAATCTGTGAGGAAGGAATCGCCCTTTCCCCAGAAGGCCGCCATGTTTTTGCAGACCTTACAGTTCTCGAAAACCTCATGATTGGTGCATATCTGCGTAAGGACAAAGAGACAATTCAAAAAGACCTCGAATGGATTTACGAGCTTTTCCCGCGCCTCAAGGAGCGAAGCTGGCAGTTTGCAGGAACCCTTTCTGGCGGTGAGCAGCAGATGCTTGCAGTAGGACGAGCCCTCATGAGCCGCCCGAAAATTTTGATGCTGGACGAGCCTTCACTTGGTCTTGCCCCACTCATCGTACAGCACATTTTCGAGATTATCCGCGAAATCAATAAAAAGGGAGTTACAATCCTTCTCGTTGAACAGAACGCAAACATGGCTCTCAAAACAGCCGACATCGCATACGTTCTTGAGACAGGTGAAATCGTACTCCAGGGAAGCGGAAAGGAACTTCTCGAAAATCCTGAAGTACGAGAGGCATATCTCGGAAAGAAAAAATAAGGTCATGGATTTCACGCACTTCACGGCAGGAAAAGACGACTCGGACCGCAGGCTGGACAGGATTTTGCGAAGATTTTTGAGCGAGGAAAATCTTTCTTCTATATATAAACTTCTTCGCAAAGGTCTTGTCAAAGTCAACGGTAAAAAAGCAGACGGCAATTTCCGCATAAGTGAAGGCGATGACATTCAGATTGCAGACTTTCTGCTCTCATCAGCTTCAAAGAATGAAAATCCGGGGGCAGAAAAAACCTCTCCTCTTTCAAAAGACATAATCATCTTCAAAAACGAGTCGATTTTAATCCTCAATAAGCCCTACGACATTCCGGTTCAGCCCTCATCCTCATCAAGGGGAAATTCGCTGGCAGAAATCGTCCAAAAAGACTACGAAATCAGCCACAAAAAGGACTCGCTCTCATTCAGGACAGGCCCCCTCCACCGCCTGGACCGAAAAACCACAGGTCTGATTGCCTTTTCCCAGAATCTTGAGGGGGCAAAATGGTTCAGCGAGAAAATCAAGAGCCATGAAATTCAGAAAATCTATCTTGCAGTCCTCCAGGGAAAGCTTATGGAAAAGCAGGTTTGGGAAGATCAGATAGAAAAACTGGAAAACAGCAATGAACAGGCTGGAAGCGGCAATTTTCATACGGTTTCGGTTAATTCTTCCGGCGAGGGAAAATTTGCCCATACGGAAGTTACGCCCCTTTCTCAGGGGATTTTTTGCGGCAAGGAAGTTACGATTGTCCGCGTTCTGATTACGACAGGCCGCACCCACCAGATCCGCTCCCAGTCTGCCTATCACGGCTTCCCTCTTTTGGGGGACACGGCTTACGGAGCAGTCAAAATTGACTCAAAACGCTTCGGACAGGATTTTTTTCTTCATGCCTCAGAACTTTACTTTCCAAAAGACAATCCCCTGTCCCTGCCGGAAAAGATTACGTCGCCTCTGCCAGAATTTTTTCCTACTTTTAATTGAAAATTGAATCAGCCCGCGTTAAAATATTATCAGGAATAAAATGAATCTCGAATCACTAAAAGAATTTTTCGGGCTTGAAAAACGGGGCACAACGGTCTTTGCTTTTTATGGTCCAAGCGGTACAGGAAAAAGTTTCAGGGCAAAGCTTGTCGCCCAGCAGTATGGAATTAAGACCATTATCGATGACGGTCTTCTCATCCATGCCGATGATATTTTGGCCGGAAAGTCCGCAAAACTCGAAAAAAACTACATGGGAGCCGTGCGCACAGCCCTTTTTGATGACAAGGGGCACCGGGATTCAGTAGCGCGCGCCATTCAAAAGAACAGAATCAAAAAAATCCTTATTTTGGGAACCAGCGAAAAGATGGTCAACAAAATCGCCGTCCGTCTCCAGCTGCCCCTTCCGGAAAAATACATAAAAATCGAAGAAATCGCCACACCGGAGCAGATGGAAGAAGCAAAACGCAGCCGTCAGATTGAAGGTAAGCACGTCATTCCAGTCCGGGCCTACGAGGTCAAAAATCAGTCTTACTCAAAGATTTTCTATGACTCAATCAGGGTTTCTACGGCAAAGAACAAATTTTTTGCAAGTCTTCTGGGCAAATTCCTCGGCAAGGCAGAATCTTCTCCGTCACAAAACACCAAGCTTTTCGAAAAATCCCTGGTCCGCCCGGCCTTCTCACAGCAGGAACGCAAGGAAATTTCTCACGCAGTCCTGGCACAAATGACCATGAGCTTTATCGGGGAATTCAACGAACATGTAAGAATCAAAAAACTTACAGTCAAAAACGAAAAATCCGGCTACACATTCGTAATGACGGTAGACGTTCCTCTTGGCCGTGAGCTGACCCAAATAAGCGAACAGCTTAAGTCCTTCGTAATCTCAATGATTGAGAAGAAACTTAAGCTTCGCATCGAGGATGTTTATATTGTAGTCGACAAACTGATTTTACCTAAGACTGCCTAGCGGCTGAGAGCGACTTTATTCCAGAGAGTGCTCATCATGCTGTCTTCACTCTGAATTGTCTTCTGGCTTGCTTCGTAGGCGCGGTTGACTTCAATCATTTTGACCATTTCGTTTACTACGTTTACGTTGCTGGTCTCCATGTAGCCCTGAAGCATTTTTGGCCGCTCCATTCCTTCTGCGATATAGGCTTCGCCAGAGATATTGTTTGAGTTCCAGAGGGAGTTTCCCATCTTTTTGAGGTATCTTTCGTTTTCAAAGCGTACGATTTTGATTCGGTCAATGACTTCGTTGTCTTTTGTGGTGATGATTCCGTCTTCGTTTACAATGAATTTGTCGTCCGGCACGCGGATTTCACCGTTTTCGCCCAAAAGAGGATAGCCATCTTTCGTGAGCAAGATTCCTTCTTTTCCAAGGATGAAGTTTCCGTTTCTGGTGTATCGCTCGCCTGCAGGAGTCTCAACGGCAAAGAAGCCCTCGCCTGCAAGTGCCATGTCAGTGCTTGTGTTTGTGCCGCGGAAAGAGCCCTGCTCAAATTCCGTGAAATTTTCGTTTGTCTCAACGCCGAGGCCAAGTTTTCCGATGATTGGTGCCGCGTCTGCTGAACCGAAAGGATGCTTGTAAACGCCGTCAGCCTCAGTCCGCCTCAAAAGAAGCTCCGGGAATGACTTTGACACGCTGACGTCACGTTTGAATCCTGCCGTATCGACATTAGCCAAGTTGTTAGCGATAGTGTCGAGTCTGTTCTGCTGTGCGTTCATTCCGCTTGAACCGATATACCAACCACGAATCATATTTACCTCTCAAAACTTAAAACGAATTTCACTTTTTCTTATACTAAAATTATCGGAATCAAAAAAAAGATATTTAGAATTTGTTTTTTCTAAGATTATAATGTACAATTTAATTAAATAAAAAATTAAGTTTTCAGGAAGGTCAATGTGGATCTGCTCTCAATGAATTTGCTGCTCAGCTGTGTATGTCTTATTTTCTGTGTGGTGACTCTCATCTCTGCACTATTCATAGTAAGATTCACAAAAGCCAGATTTAACTACGACGAGCTTACCGGGCTCTATACAATCGAAAAGTTCAAGAGCGAAGCCAGAAAGATTCTAGCCACAGCCAAGCCTGATGAATACGCCTTTGTCTGTCTGGACATCAACAAATTCCAATACCTTACGGATTCCCTGGGCCGCGAAACAGCAAACTCAGTCCTCACCGTACTGGGCGCCCACTTCAAAAAAACAGCTCCAAACGACTCAATCCTTACCCGCCGCTATTCAGACAATTTCGTAATGATGATTCACACGAGTTTCGGCCCCATTATCGAAGATTACATCCTCAACATGATTGGTGTGGTTTCAAAAATGGGCAATCTCCTGCCCCTTCACTACACGCTTGAGTTCAGCACAGGTGTTTACGCAGTCTCAAATCCCCACGAAGACATTGAAATCATGATTCACAAGGCCAATACAGCCCGTATGGCAGGCAAGTACAGCCCTAATCCTTCACGAATCAGCTTCTACAACGAGGAAATGAGCCTCAACAGCGAGCACGAAAAGGAAATTCTCTTCGACATGAACCGGGCTTTCGAGGCAAACGAATTCATCGCCTATTATCAGCCAAAATTCAATTTTGGTGACAGCAAGGTTATCGGTGCGGAAGCCCTTGTCCGTTGGAAGCACCACCAGAAGGGCCTTTTGGAGCCGGGATATTTCGTCCCACTTTTCGAGCGCAACGGCTTCATTTCAAAAGTTGACATCAAGATTTTCGAGCAGGTATGTCAGTTCCTCGACAAATGGAACAAGTCTGGCAAGGACGGCAAATGCCCCAAGCCTCTCACAATTTCCTGCAACCTTTCGCGCTACCAGCTTTACAATCCTGAATTCGCAAAGCAGTATTCACAAATCGCCTCAAAATACCAGATTGAGCCTTCAAAAATTGAGCTTGAGCTTACAGAAAGCCTCATGATGGACAACAAAAAACGGCTCCTTAAGGCCATGAACGAAATCAAAAAGGCCGGATTCGACATTTCTGTTGACGACTTTGGTTCAGGATTCTCTTCACTTGCCCTTCTCAAGGACATTCCGGCAAACGTCATCAAGCTGGACAAGGAATTTTTTGCAAATACCACTCACAACGGCAGCAACGACGACAGGGACGTTCACAAAGACAATATCATCGTAAATTCCGTAATCGACATGGCAAAAAAACTCGACATGACCACTGTTGCCGAAGGTGTAGAAGAAGAAAGCCAGGCCAAGCAGCTTCGTGAAATGGGCTGTGACATTGCCCAGGGATTTTTCTATGCCAAGCCAATGTGCGCAGAAGATTTTGAGAGATTGTTGAAGAACTCACTTTAATATATAATATCCTCATTATGGCAGAACTTATTCAACCAAGAGTCCTCAAAGGATTTAGAGACATTTTACCGCAGGCAGAAATTGTCCGCACAAATTTAATGGAAAAAATCACTGGCGTTTACCGTTCTTTCGGCTTCGTTCCGATTGATACGCCGGTACTCGAATATTCAGAGATTTTGCTTCGAAAATCAAACGGCGAAACAGAAAAACAGGTTTTCCGCTTTTTGGATAACGGCAAGCGCGACGTAGCCCTCCGCTTCGACCTCACAGTTCCTTTCGCCCGCTTTACAGCCGAGCACGAATCAGAGCTTTACTTCCCTTTCAAGCGATACCACATTGCAAAAGTATGGCGCGGAGAAAAGCCACAGGCAGGCCGCTACCGTGAATTCGTTCAGTGCGACATCGACACAGTAGGCTCAGACTCAGCTGCAAGCGATTTTGAGATCCTCAACATCATGCGCACTGCTCTGGCAGAAATCGGAGTCAAAGACGTCACCATTCATGTAAACCACCGCGGTATTTTCAACCGTTTCCTTGCAAAACTCGGAATCGCCGAAAAGAGCGAGGATATTCTGCGCTCAGTAGACAAACTTGCAAAAGTCGGTCAGGAAGAAGTCAAAAAAGAGCTGGTTGAATACACTGGCAGCGAAGAAAAAGCCTCTGAGATTCTCAAATATATCGCTGGCGCCGGTGACTTTGAATCTACACTCAAAATGATTACAGAAATGAGCGGCGGTGCAAACGAAGATTCAGACCGCATGGCAGAAATCTACGAAATGATGAAGGCAGCCGGAATTCAGGCAACTTACGTTCTCGATCCAAGCATTACGCGTGGCCTCGACTATTACACAGGAGTCGTTTACGAAACTTTCCTCAACGAGCTTCCGTCAATCGGTTCTGTCTGCTCTGGCGGCCGCTACGACAACCTTGCAGGCCTTTACACAAAGACAAAACTGCCTGGCGTTGGAGCTTCAATCGGCCTTGACCGTCTTATCGCAGGTCTTGAGCAGCTCGGCAAGCTCGAAAGCAGGGGCAGCTACCTCGACGCTGAAATTTTCTGCATGGACAAAAATCTTGTCGTCTACTACCAGAAAGTTGCAGCCCAGCTGCGTGAAAAAGGCGTAAAAGTCGAAGTCTTCCCGGAAGCCAAGTCGATGAAAGCGCAGTATGCTGTCACAGACGCAAAAAAAATCAAATGGGGAATTCTGATTGGCTCAAACGAGGCCGAAAAACAGGCCGTAACCCTCAAGAATCTTGAAACCCGCGAGCAGTTCGCAGAAATTTCTGTAGAAGAAGCTGCCGCAAAGATTTTAGCGTAGGCTATCCCTTGCTTTCTCAGCCTTTAATTTGTTTGAGAACACTTTAACGGCTGAGGAAGGGATCCAGCCCTCTTCTATCGCATACCATTTTTCCTTTGCTTCATCAACAATAATCGTGCAGTTACCCTTGATTTCGTAAATTTCCCCCTTGCGGAAGGAAGCGATTACAGCTGAGTCATAGCTTGCTTCTTCATGGCAGGCGACATAGGGATCAGAAATAAGTGCCCATTCAATACGCGGCGACAAATCCTGGGGAGAAAGCTCCTGCATTTGAAGCTGGCCGTTGTTTTTTTTGCATGACATGGCCGTTGCAAGAAAGGAAATTAAAAGAAAAGCAAAAAGAGCTTCAAAAAAACGTTTTTTCATTATTTTTTGCCTGCGACCCATTTCATGACATCAGGATAAATCAGCATGTCAGAATCAACGAAATTTAATGTGGGGATTTCTGCAGGGAAAGCCCATTTGTATTCTGTGTGCTCGGTGAGGACGTACTTTTGAGCAATTCCGTCGTGGGGAACTTTGATTTCGTAGGCATGAAGGGCAATCTGCTTACCGTTGTGCATAAAAAAAGTTTCGGTGATTTTTTCGCCCACGCTGACCTTTACGCCGAATTCTTCCTCGAACTCGCGCACGATTGCAGTCTGGTCACTCTCGCCATCCTCAACCTTTCCGCCAGGGAATTCCCAGCGGTCGCCCATCTGACCTGTGGGATTTCTGTGAGCAATTAATATTTTTTCGCCGTCAAAAGCAATGCAGGCGATTGATGTCTTTGCCATAAAAAATTCTCCGTAATATATCTCTACAATCTTACATAGACTTCAAGAAGTTTTCAATTCCTTGGGCCAGGGCCTGGGCTCTTTTTTTGAGTTCCGCCCGGCTTGTGACGGTAAATTGATTTCCAATTTCTATGTCCACCGTTGGAATCGTGCTGAATGAAGTCTGGGTAAGGTCAATGTCCATCCTGCCATCCTCGTAAACAGGCAATTCCTTATCCCTGATGGCCTCAATCAGACAGTCTCCAAGCTGGTCGCTTTTCTGCCAGTGTTTTTTTACGTTCGGAAGATATTTGATTCCGTCGGGAACAGAGCAGAAAAAGGATCCCTTGTCCTCTTCTTTATTGTCCTTGTCAAAGTGAATTGCCACATGGATTTTTGCATTGTTGTTAGCAATTACCGTGCGGGCAATGTTATCAAGCTGGGTGTCCTCAGAATCGCGGATCATGAGCACATCGTAGCCATCTTTTAAAAGAATGCTTTTTAGAAGCCGGGCCGTCCTTAAAGTCACCTGGGCCTCGGTCTTTCCGTCGTTGAAGGACATTCCGTCACTTACAGCAATCGATTCGACCGCCCCCGCCGCATTTGTTCCGCCCGTCACTTTTGGGGATTTATCGGGATGGGAGAAAGTTTTTTGAAAGGCACCGCCTTTAGTTCCATGTCCTGCATTTACCGCGACAACGATATTCTTTCGATTGTAAGAGGCCCGATAAAGAATTGAGTGACCTGAATTGATTTTTGAAAAGGAAGCGAATTTCCATTTGGGATTGAGGGTAATTCTTTCTTCTTCCCATGAGCCGTCGTCAGTGAAAGTCTTTGCCTGAGTCAGCATTTCAAGCCAGGTCCTGCCGTTTTTACGCACTTCATCAATTGTGTTTATGCTGACAGAATTGGCATTGATTTTAGAAAGCCTGTCCTTGGCATCAGTTTTCTGCTCATTTTCTCTATAATATGCACCCAGCGCGCTGATTACATAATTTTTCCCGTTAACCTTTCCCAAATACATGAAGACATGCCCCGGAAAGCCCATGAGGGTGCCGGGTTCAAGAGACGAAAGGGCTGATTTTTTTGACGACAGGGATTTTTTTTCAAAGTTGACAGATTTTCCGGCCATGGCAAGTTGAGATCGGCTGTTGCGGGCAAAATTAAAACCGAAACAGCGGAAAATATCCTTGAGGTATTCCGAGCAGTCCCTTGAATCCGCCATTCCGCCCCATCCGTAGCGAAGTCCTAGAGACTTAAATGCCAGATTGAGGACATTGGCGACAGTATAATCAAGAAGGCCAAGACTGCACTTTCCAGAAGGAATTGAAGCATAAGCAAAGGCCAGAGAGCCGTTTTTTTTTCGGTAGGGAATTTCAACAAGGAAACTTGAATGAGGCTCCCTTTCCGAAAAGGCTGCGTCAAATCCCGGCTGATTTTGATCTGCTATAAAAAGGAAGGTTCCCATAAAAAGTTCCGGGAAACCTGTAAAATCCTCGTCCGGGCAGGCAAGAGTATAATCAGCAGGCAGGGTGAAGCGTTCTTCGGTAATAGTCACAAAAGACTGGGGAGATTTTTCGGCATAGTCAAAATAGCGCTCAAATTCCTCGTCTGAGCAGAAAGCAAGGTCACAAGCCCTGACCCAGCCCGTACAAAAAGAAGATTTTACGAAAAGCCAGTCGCTTCCCTTGCTTTCCCACAAGACAAGAACCGGCTCGTTCATTAAAATACCGGAATTCTGGGCAATGTCATCGTACCAGTAATTTGAATCATCAGTGTAAAAGGTTGAGTCAGGAACCAGACGCATGTCAGTCCGCTTTATGCAGACCGCCTTTCGAACGGGAAAGTCATTTTCGTATTCTTCAGGATTTAAGCTTCCGCCTGAGAAATAAGAGAAAGAGCCCAGCTGGGAATAATTCATGGCGTCGTAGATTTCATGCCAGTCCTTAAGACCTAACTCACGCTGGCTCTCGACGTTTTTCGTAACGATTTTTTTGAACCATTTTACCCTGCCCTTGTAACGTAAGATTTCACTCCTAAGCTCTTCAGCTGATATAAGGGAATCGAATTTCCGTAAGTCACTTGAAATATAGAAGCAGTTTGCTGAAAGACTGATTTTTTGATTTTCCCGGTTCCATCTTGCGATTTCCTCCCGGCTCATTTTGACTTTAAATGGCTTTTTTGACCGGGAAATCCAGAAAGAAGAATTGAGCATCTCTGGAGAGACATCGCTTGCAAGACGAACGACAGAAGAATCAGATTCTGAGGAAGAAGACCAGAGGGGCGCTGAGCAAAAAAGGCCCGCAATGGCACAGAAAAGCGTGAAAATCGCAGAGCGGAAATTGAAAGCAGCAGGAAAACTTTTATTTATCTTCACGTTAATCCACCGAGCACAAAAAATCCGCAGCTTCCTTGAGGTTTGAAAAAATCTTCCAGGCTTTTTCCTTCATCTCTGAATCAGGCTGAATTAAATCCGGGACCATAATGCATTTTATTCCGGCATTTGTAGCGGAACGGACTCCGTTAGGACTGTCCTCAATGGCGACACATTCTTCCGGCTGCAAATTTAAGGAAGCCGCTGCCTTGAGGTAAATCTCCGGGTCAGGCTTTGAATGGGTCACGGTATCGCCTGTAGTAAAAGTCTCAAAGTAATCGTGGATTCCGGCATTGGTCAGCTGGGGATGAACCTTTGCCGCCCTGGTTGAACTTGCCACCGCCAGACGGAAGCCCGCCTTTTTGAGCGATTCAAGACAGTCAAGAACGAAAGGCATTTTATTAAGTCCTTCTTCATTTTCGACAACAGTAAAAAGCTCGCTGGTCCTGTTACGGAATTTTACGGCAGCTCCTTCGTCAGGAAGATATTTTTCAAGAAGCTTTTCCGTGTCACTTCTGCTTCGTCCGACACACTGCATAAAAATCTCATGAATATTTGAAAGCCCGATTTCATCAGCGGCCTTGGCCCAGCAGACCTCACAGACCGTCTCAGTATCAAGCAGAACGCCATCCATATCAAAAAGAATCGCACGAATTTTTTTCATATGGGAATTATATCATAAACAGTCCTTAAAATGCAAAAACAAAAAAAGGTGGTTGGAATCGGGGTTCTGACACAAAATCGCCTGAGCTATGCTCACTGCGATGTTTGGGGCAGGTTCCCGATGGGAGACCACCTTTTTTTGTATCTCGTATTTTAAGGCTTATTTGCCTGAGCTCAAGAAGTCTGTTGTGAAGTAGCGGTCTGAAAGTGGTTTGTCCAACTCAACGTTGACCATCTTGATTGTTGAAGAATGTCCAGTCTGAACGTTTGTCATTACGTTCTCCATCGGAACGTTGTAAACGCGGCCGTTTGCGCCTGGCATTTTGTCGATTCTTTTGATTTCGTTTACTTTCATGAGCTTGCCTTTTTTGTCGTAAAGCTCGATGTAAGTCGGAATCCATGCATCTTTTGTGATGTAAGATATTCTGTACTGATACTGGCTTGATTTAGGATCTTTTGGAGTTGATTTTACAACATACAAGTCCTTGAAGTTACCCTTGTCCTCGCTCTCCTTGATAAGCTCGTGTGTATCGTCAGCAACTTCGCGAGTGCTCATGTCGTCGTAAGAAAAATCTGTTCCGACGAATGATTTTGAGCCGTCAGATGCTGCTACACGGCGTGTTGATTTTAGTGATGGAAGATAAATCCATTTGTCATCATCCTTGCCGTCGTTCTCTTTCTGAAGGAAGCGTGTATCTTTTACAGAAGCCGGTGACAAGAAAATCATAACGACATCTGAAAGATTGTTTTTGCATCGTCCGTATTCACCGACATTGCGTGTTTCCTCAACTTTTCCGTTCTTTGCAAGTGTAAGCTGGACTGCTGCCTTTGAGAAATCCGGCTTCTGGCGGTCGAAAACCTTAGTCATGATTTCTGTTCCGTCGATTGCGAATGCAGATGTTCCCACTGTGAGAGCAAGAGCCAAAGCTGTAAATTTTTTTGAAAGTTTCATAAAGAATGCCTCCTAAAGTTTTTTTCGTCCCCGGTCCGGGGTATTTTTTTTGAGGATGACTGATTAAATTCAGCACATCCTCCTATCTAATTGGTTCAATAAATTAAACCGTTAAACCAATATCTGGTTACAAGATTTATTCGCTTTTTTCAGCGATTTTTGCCTTGTATGCTTCTTTTTCTTCTTTTGACCACATGAATTTCGGGTCAAAGGCATTAAGAAGACCTGGAATTATCGTCATTGAAAGCATTGAGCTTGTGAACATGACGACCGCCACAAGAATTCCGATGTAGCGGAGGATTATGAACCGGCTGAGAATCAGCACGAAGAAACCTAATCCTACTGCAAGGGCATTTGTGACAATTCCCTTTCCGCTTGTGTTGAATGTACGGCGGGCAACTTCCTCAAGGTCGGCTGCCATTCCACCGCTCATTTTCTTTATAAGCAAAGCTGCCTTTTCATCACTCAATGGAACCGTTCCATCTCCGCTGAGTTCCTTTACCCGCTCGGCGTTCAGCTCAAGCTCCACTTTGTAGATCCTCTGGCGCTCAGTGCGGTAAGTCTCCATAAAGTGAATCGTGTAGTCAATTCCGACACCGATTGCGATTGAAGAAACGATGCTCGTGCACAAATCAAGGCGGATTCCTGCAAATCCCATGACCATGAAGTTCAGAAGGATTACAAGACCGAGCGGAATTGCACCGATAAGGCCGGCCCATCCGCTTTTGAAGGAAAGCGCGATAATAATGAAGACCATGACCAGAGAGAACGCGATTGAAACCATCTGGCTGTTAATTACAAGGTGGCTCATCGTATTCTCAAGAGTTGCGGCTCCTGTCGGCGTTACGGTATATCCTTTCGGGAAATACTTCTTCACATAGTCATCGATTTCATCAATCAGCTTGCCTGTTTCAACCGTTGAATGGCTTTTGAGCTGAATCTGAATTCGGATTGCCTTTGGATTCGTCATATCGTCGGCAAAATTCGTGATTTTGTCGCTCGAAAGAAGATAAAGGTACTGAGTTACCAAATCAGAAAGCTCTTCCCGGCTCGCAACAGGATATTTTGAAACATCATAAGGAATTTCATAATATCCGAGTCCAGCGTAGTTGAGTCGTTTTTCAAGCTCGTAGACAACTTCGTTTGCATTGGAACCTTCACCACCGGCAGCCGCATAGGCATCGCTGAGCATTGAAAGAAGTTCCTGCATTGAAACATTCTTGTTGAGGGCAGCAGCATAAGTTCCTGCCTCATTTCCGACAGGTACATGCATTACCTGATTCATGCGCTTGATGAAAGTAGTGAACGAAATGATTTTACCGATTTCATCAGAATGATGAAGTTCAAGGTAGTTCTGCATGTCATCCACAGCCTTAAGAATCTCAGGATTCGTAAGTGAATGATACTTCTTAGGCTTTTCAGTTTCCGCAGATTCTCCGAAATCAAAGTCACCTCCAGAAGAATCAGAAGCGCCTCCAAAGTCGAAATCACTGGCAGCAGAAGCCGAGCCTTCACCGAAGTCAAAATCACTTCCGCCGAAATCAAAATCCGACGAAGCAGAATCAGAACCAGAAGAAGAAGACTGCTCATAAGCAAGAAGTTCTTCCTCGGTAAATTCATTTCCCTGAACAACGAGGAACATGCTGTTCGTTCCTGCAAGCCTGTCATCAACATAAGCCAGATCCTGCCGGAATTTGCTCGTTTCCGGGAAGTAGTTGACCATTGCGGTATCAACAAGAAGTTTTTTAAGCCCGACAACCGAAAGAAGGACAATCATCATCATGAAGACAATGAGTCGTGGCCTTGTGCCTGCAAAGAAATGATAAATCGAGTACAGGGTATGTCCCTGCGCTTCCGTTGCAGATTTTCCACCCCGGCGAAGAAGCTCTTTTTCAAGCCTCATCTTAATTTTTGCAGTCAGGTGATTTTTGTTCTTCCAGTGCTTTCCGACAGTCTTAAGCGGCGTAATGTAAAGAATTGCCGGAATAAGAGTGATCGAAAGAATCAGGGAGAATGCAACACCACTTGCCGCAAAGACAGAGAATGAGCGGAGCGGCCGCAGCGGGCTTGATACATTCGAAATGAAGCCGGCGATTGTCGTAATCGAAGCGAGAAGGACTGCAATCCAGACATCCTTCAGCGCAAATTCAATCGCACCGGCATGATTTTCTTTTGTGACCTCACCCTGAATCCTGTCAAGACCGATGTAGTAATGAGTCATGACATGAATTCCGTAGGCAGAGCCACATGCAATCAAACAGACAGGAATCATGCTGCCGATGATTGTAAAAGGAAGTTTAAGGAAAGAAAGAATGCCCACAGACCAGACTGTAGAAACCAGAACCGTAACGAGTGGCAGAAGTGTTCCGCTCCATGTATGGAATGAGAAATACAGTGAAAGCAGGACAATGATTGCGACGAACGGAATGAGCTTTACAAGGTCCGAAATAAGGAAATCACGGGCATCATGCGACATTACCGGGTCACCATAGTAACGGACGGCAAGCGAACTGCCCTCAAGTTCCTCATCACAAACCTTCTGAATCGCAGCAAGAATTGAATTCTGAACTGCAGAAGAAAGCTCCTCGCCAGTCTCATCAGAAGCCGTGAGTGAAACCACAAGCTGGGCGGCAGTAAAACTGTCATTTACAACGACGCGGTTGTACATTTCCTCCCAGTCGATGATTTTCCGCTTAATCATGCGCATGTCTTCCTGGGAGCCGGTATATTCACCGTCCTCACCGAGAAGGCTGTTTGCCCTAAGCGTACCCTCGCCGTCCTCACTCACCTCACCGAAAATATAATCGATGTTTGTAAGTGAATCCACGCTTTCAACGAATTCAATTTCCGTGATTCTATCGGTAATCTTCTGAATGATTCCGATATACTCAGGCGAAAGAATTGAATCTCCCCTCGTCTCCAGAAGAATTCCGAGCGCGAGCATGCTTCCGAAATCTTTTTCCGTCTTAAGCATGAACTGATAAGACTCGTCATCCTTCGGCATGAAAGTGCGGCTGGTGTTCTCAATCTTAATGTTCTTGAGCTGCCAGCCAAAGAAAACTGTGATAGCCGCACAGATGGCAATGACGAGCCAGGAACATTTAAGCATTCTCTTAATCATTAATTCTCCTCTTGGAGCTGCTTCTTATACGCTTCTTTCTGCTCTTTTGACCACATGAACTTAGGATCGAAGGCATTGAGAAGGCCAGGGATTACAGTCATTGCGAGGGTTGAGCTTGTGAACATTACGACTGCTACCAAAGCTCCGATATACCTCAAAATGATGAACCGGCTGAACAGGAGCACACAGAATCCGAGTCCGACTGCGATTGCGTTCGTAAGGATTCCGCGGCCACTTGTCTTGAATGTATTTTTAGTTACTTCCTCAAGGTCGTCCGTCAATGCACGCTGAGTGCGGTATGTTTCCATGAAGTGAATCGTGTAGTCAATGCCGACACCGATTGCGACCGATGCGATGATGCTTGTACAAAGGTCAAGTGCGATTCCGGCATATCCCATTACCATGAAGTTGAGCAGAATCGTGAGTCCGAGAGGGATTGCACCGATGATGCCTGCCCATGGCGACTTGAATGAAAGGGAAATGATGATGAATACCATTGCGAGCGAAAGCAGGATGCTGGTTGTCTGGCTGTCAACGACCATTTTAGTCATTGTGTACTCCATTTCACCGTTACCAGTTGCATCAATCTTGTAGCCTTTCGGGAAATGCTTTTCAGCATAAGCCTGAGCGTCGGCAATGATTGCAGCAGTGTCGGCAGTTGAGTGAGTACGGAGCTGAACCTGAGTTCGGATTGCAGTCGGCATGGTCATGTTGTTTGCAAAACGCTGAATCTGCTGGCTCGAAAGAAGGTAAAGGTACTGAGTTACCAAGTCCCCAAGCTCTGAGCGTGTTGAGACAGGATATTTTGCAACATCATAAGGAATCTCATAATAGTCAATTCCGTTGAAGTTGAGCTGCTTTTCAAGTTCAGCGACAATATCAGCGACATTTGACTTGTCTCCGCCGGCAAGAGTGTAAGCCTTGTGGAGCATTTCCAAGCCCTGCTGAACAGTTATAATAGAAGAAAGTTTATCATCATTGACAGGAGCGTTCATAACCTGGTTCATTCGCTTGATGAATGTTGTGAATGAAACCATCTTTCCGATTCCGTCATGGCGTGCAAGAAGATATTCCTGCATTCCGTCAACAGCCTTGAGGATTTCCGGGTTTGTAAGCATGTAATACTGTTTCGGAGCCTCGGCAGCCTCAGAAGAATCAGCCATGTCACCAAATCCGAAATCAGCGCCTGTGTTTGAGGCATCAGCGAATACGAAGTCATCTGTAGCAGCGTTTGAAGCTTCTCCAAATCCAAAGTCATCAGCCGTACCAGGCTCAGCAGTTCCGAAGTCGAAGTCACTTGCGACAGAATCAGCCACATTGTTTTCAGCAGTTCCGAAGTCAAACTCACTTGCAACTGAATCAGCTACAGACTCCCCTGCACTTTCAGCAGGCGCTTCCTCAGCCTCTTTTTCCTCGCCGCTTACGATAAGGTAAAGAGTGTTTGAACCGGCAAGATTTTCGTCTACATAAGTGATGTCCTGGCGGAATTTTGAATCCTTAGGGAAGTAATTTACCAGGGCTGTGTCAACGATAAGCATCTTGAATCCGATTATTGCAACCAGAAGAAGGATTGCCGTTGAAACGATAAGGCGTGGTTTTGTTCCAGAGAAGAAGTGATAGACCATGTAAAGAGTGTTTGTCGTAGCCTCTGCGGAAGTTTTTCCACCCTGACGCTTGAGCTGTTTTTCAAGCTTCATCTTAAGTTTTGCAGAAATACGATTCTTATTGCGCCAATGTTTTCCAACCTTGCTGATTGGTGTGATATAAAGCATTGCCGGGATGAAAGTCATTGAAAGAATCAAAGAGAAGACAACGCCGGCTGCCGCAAATACAGAGAATGATTTGAGTGGCATGATCGGGCTTGTGATGTTGGAAATGAAGCCTGCGACGGTTGTAACGCCTGCAAGAACGACTGCAATCCAGACATCCTTAAGGCCGTACTCGATTGCACCCGCATGATTTTCTTTTGTAATCTCACCCTCGATTTTATCAAGACCGATGTAATAGTGGGTAAGAACGTGAATACCGTAAGCTGAACCACAGGCAACGAGACAAACCGGAATTACGCTTCCGATGATTGTGAATGTAACGTTGAGCATACACATGATGCCGACTGACCATACTGTAGCCATAAGGACGGTAATCAAAGGAAGAAGAGTGCCGCTCCATGTGTGGAATGAGAAATAAAGTGAAAGGAGGACTACAAGAGCTACGAAAGGAATCAAAATCAAAAGGTCTGAAACCATGAAAGTATAGCCGTTGTCACTCAAAACCGGGTCACCGAAGTAGCGGACTTCAAGATCTGAGCCTTCGAGGGCAGTCTCACAGATTTTCTGAATGTCGTGAAGGGCTGCCATCTGGCGCTTTGAGTTGAGCATGTCGCCGTTTTCGTCTTTTGGCTGCAGAGTAATCATGAGCTGGGTTGTTCGACCGTCATCAGTGATGATTACGCGGTTGTACATTTCCTGCCAGTCAACAAGCCGCTGCTTAATTGCGGCCATATCCTCAGGCGTTCCGCTGTAGTCCTCGCCAAGCATGCTTGATGCCTTGAGGCTTCCGTCCTCGCCCACGATGAAGTCCATATTTGTGATTGAGTCAATGCTTTCTACATAATCAACATTGGCAATCTGTTCTGTAACGTCCTGAACAATCTTAAGGTACTCAGGAGTGAGGATTGTCTCACCGCTAGTCTCCATGGAGATTCCAAGGACCATCATGCTTCCGTAATCTTCCTCAGCCTTCAACATACGCTGATAAGACTCAGAACTTTGCGGCATGTACATTCGAACTGTATTCTCAATAGAGATTTTTCGAAGCTGCCAGCCGAAAAATGCAGTAATAGCGAGACTCAGGAAAATAATGAGCCAGGAGCATTTAAGCATCTTTTTAATCATTTCGTACTCCTATTTAAAGAATTTTTTGTTGAACCACTTGAAATTCAGTGTAGAATCGTTTATATTGGTTCAAGTAATTAAACCGATAAACCAAATATAATGACAAGACAAAAAAGTGTCAAGTAAATTCTTAAAGGAAATTATAAATTATTTTCAAGAATAAATAAAGCCTTTTTTGTGGAGTCAAAATCTATGGGGGATTCAAATATGATTGACCCGAAAAAAATCGAACAGGCTCTTGTTGACTTCAAGGCGTGTTCAAAAATCTTTCTCGCCCTCGGTGACAGCACCCGGCAAAAAATCTGTCTGGATCTTGCCGAGGCCGGCCTGAACGGAATAAATGTCGCTGACCTCTCAGGGAAGACGATTCTCTCACGACCGGCAATTTCCCATCACCTCAAGGTTCTAAAGGATGCAGGAATCGTAGAACCGGTCAAAAGGGGCACGCAGATTTTCTATAAACTGCGGCTGAAAGATGCCTTTATACCAATGAAAGCCCTTATGGAAACAGTAGAAGAAATTCTTTCTGAAGAAGAAAGTTGAAATATACTTAACCATATGCTATAATCAAACAATATCACTTTTGAATTCAAGGAGTATCTATGAAAATTCTAAAAAAACTTGCATTGGCTTCACTTGCATTTGCACTCTCTACAGCCGCTTTCGCAGATGAAGCTTATGATATCATTCAAAAATCATCGACATTGAAAGCTCCGGACACCTCTACAGCAACAATGATGCTTCACAACATCGAAAAAAGCGGTCAAACCGAAGAAATGCCAATGAAACAGTACGGACGTACAAATAAAAACGGACTCATCGACACTGTATTCGACATCCGTGGACCAGCCGGCAAAAAAGACACCCGCGTTCTCCAGATGGAGCGCAACAAACGCGAAGATGACCGCTGGATTTACATGCCAAAACTCAAGCAGGTACGCCGAATTCCTATGGGCGAGCGCTACAAGCAGTTCGTCGGCTGTGAATTCACATACAACGACATGGCAGTCCGCCACGTTGACGACGACAAGCACGAAATGCTCGAAAAAGAAGTAAAGATTACTGTTCCTGGTGGAAGAAACTACACTTGCTGGAAAATCAAGTCAGTTCCATACAAAAAGAGCGAAGTTGAATATTCATACCGCATTCAGTACATCGACAAAGAGACATATCTGCCTGCAAAAATCGAATATTTCGACAAAAAGAACCAGAATCAGATCATGAAGACATACACTACTGAAGACTGGATTTACCTCACATCAAAAACAGGCAAAAAATACACAATGCGTATGAAAGCCCGCATCTCAAACAACAAGACCGGCCGTGAAACTGTCCTCGAGATTAAAGAACCAATCATGGACGGACCAATGCCAGACAGCTACTTTACACAGCAGTACCTTTCAACAGGAAAAGCTAAGTAATATTTGGAGCCCGTTAAAACTGGCTTATAAAGGAGTAATTTATGAAAAAGATTATATTTACATTAGCAGCACTTTCTTTTGCCGCATTCTCATTTGCTGATGACTTTGATTTCGGCGGAGACTCAGGTGACGACTTCGGAGGCTCAAGCTTCGAAGAGTCTTCTGCTCCTGCAGTAACTGTCTCTGGCGAAGTCGGTGCAGAAACTCGTGCCTGGCTCGGAACTACAAACAAAGACACAGGCAAGTTCGACACTAAAAACTATAAGGGTGCCTATGATTTGAGCAAAACTCAGATGGACGCAGGCGCTTACGCAAACCTCGAGCTCAACTACGAGGGCGACTACACTGGAGCCAACCTCAAGCTCAAACTCGACTCAACTTCACTCACAGAGCATCATGAAGACGTTATCGATGAATTGTATGCAAGCGGTTCATTCAAAGAGGGAAAATTCCAGCTCAAAGCCGGTAAAATGAAGGAAGTCTGGGGCAAAGGCGACAAAGTTCACGTCCTCGACAACTTCAACGCAAACGACTACTCAGATTTCATCTTCCCTGACTACATTGACCGCCGAATCGGTGAGGTAATGTTCAAGGCAACTGCAAACCTTTCATGGGACTACAACCTCAAATTGGAAGGAATCTTTACTCCATGGATGACAGCAGACCGCTTTGCAAGCGAGGGATTCTTGGTTCCAGCTGCTCAGAAAAAACTTACAAATGAAGTTACAAAACTTGTAAAAACTCAGGCAGCAAGTCAGCTTGAAGGCTATATCGGACTTGCAGGCACAGGAACTACAGACGATCCATACAAAATCAAATTGAACAGTGACGGTCTTATCACAGGTCTTATGGGTCTTTCAAGTTTTTCTGCTGACAGTCTTTACGAGGATAATATCAAAACCATTAAATACGGTCAGGCAGGTCTTCGAATGACAGGAACTTTGGGCGGAATTGACTGGGGTGCAAGCTACTACTACGGTCACTACAAACAGCCGTCTGCAAAATTGCTTGGTGCAACATCAATGACCTACTATGCAAATGCAGCACAGAAGTACGCTGACGGTGCAACTAAAGCAAAAAATGCCGCTGAACAATATGCTAACGCTGCTAAACAGTATGCTACTGCTGGAGATACTGTAAATGCACAGGCTGCTCAGGCAAAAGCACTTGAATATCAGGCTCAGGCTGAACAGGCAGCAGCAACAGCTCAAACTCTTGGAGCACTTGCAAAGGCATCTCTGGCAAAAGATCCTTCGGAACTTATTTCCCTCAACTACGACCAGTTGCAGGTATTCGGTCTTGAAGCAGCATTCGTTCTCTGGAAGCTCAACACACGATGGGAAGTTGCCTACAACCTCACAGAAGATACTGCCGGTGACAATCCATGGATTAAGAACAACTCAGTCTCATGGCTTGTAGGATTTGATATTGACCTTCCAATCCACAACCTCAACTTGAACGTTCAGGAAACAGGTAAATACATCCTTAAGAACGATAAAATCAAAGACGGTGGCATTGATATCGACGGAGTTGGAAGAGTCGGCTGGGAAACTCTCGGCAACCTTGACACAGACTACAACAGCGATGACAAATACATCAACAACAAAATCATCGCCCTTATTTCTGACAAATGGTTGAACGAAAAGCTCACAACAGAAGTTCAGGGAATCTACTGTATCGAAGACAAGGGCTACATGGTAGCTCCAAAAATCGAGTACAATGTTTCTGAAGGACTCACATTCGGTCTCCGCGGCGTTTACCTCCACTGTGACAATGAAAACGGCGAGTTCTACAACTTCACTGCCGACACAGAGAATAACGACAAAGCATTTCTGCAGTTGACAGCAAAATATCAATTCTAGTTAATTGATTAGCTGATTAGGCCCTGCTTTTAGCAGGGCATTTTTTTTGATATAATAGAAATATGCTGTCTTATATTCATGCCTATCATGCGGGCAATCATGCTGACATCTTAAAGCACCTTACACTTTCGCTGATTCTTGAGCACCTTTGCAAAAAGGACAAGCCCTTCTGTGTCATCGACACTCATGCAGGAAGCGGACTTTACCGCCTTGACGACGAGCGCGCGCAAAAGACCGGGGAAGCGGATTCCGGGGTCAAAAAGATTCTGGCACAAATAAACGCAGAAAAATCATCCTTTGAAAGTCAGGCAGGAAAAAGTTTTTTTTCTTTGATTCAAGAATATTATGCACGCGGAGAATATCCGGGTTCACCTTTGATTGAGAACTTCTTTTTACGGCCGGGTGACGAACAGATTCTTTCGGAGCTCCACCCTACCGCCTTTGAAGAACTGAAAAACTGCTATTATAATAGAAGAAAGTTTTGCGACGAAAATGGCTTGAATTTCATTGAGCCTGCCCTTCACAAACGCGACGGCTACGAGCTTTTAAAAGCCCTAACGCCGCCAAAAATCAAGCGCGGCCTTTGCGTTATCGATCCTTCTTTTGAGGATGCAAGCGACTTTGAAAAGTGCGGCCAGGTAATTTCGCGGGTCCACAAAAAATGGAGTGCGGGAATAATCGCCCTCTGGTATCCGCTGGTCGCCCACAGAAGCGCAGAAATCTCGATGATGAAGGAACAGATTGCGGCAAGCGTAGAAGCCACAGAGCCAAAAATCCTCGACGTGCAGATGGAAATCAAGCGCAAGGAAGACATGACAGGCCTGGCCTCGCTCTACGGCAGCGGCATGTTCATCGTAAACTTCCCCTACCAGCTTGATGAAGAGCTGAAGGAAATCATGCCAGAACTAAGCAAAATCCTAGGCGAAACAGCAGCTGTTTGGAGCGTTGAAGCGCTCTAGATATTGCGTAAAAACTCTTTTTTGTCTAATATTGCAACAGTCAGTTCGAGACCATCCTGACTTAAAACAAAACTAGGGGGACATTTCAATGCGTTCAGATTCTGAACTTGCGGGCGTTACTTTGCTCGGCAACACGGCCACAAAGTATCCAAACGACTACGCACCGGAAATCTTAGAGAAATTTCCAAACAAGCACCCGGGCAACGACTACATGGTCACATTCAACTGCCCGGAATTCACTTCACTTTGCCCGAAAACAGGGCAGCCGGACTTCGCAGAAATCAAAATCAACTACATTCCAGACGGATTTCTTGTCGAATCAAAATCACTCAAGCTTTATCTCTTCAGTTTCCGTAACCACGGCGATTTCCATGAGGACTGCGTGAACATCATCATGAAGGACCTCGTAAAGCTTTTGGAGCCGAAGTACCTTGAGGTCGAAGGTATCTTCACTCCACGCGGCGGAATCTCAATCTACCCTTTTGCAAACTACGGCAAGCCGGGCACGGATTACGAAAACATCGCCAAAACACGCCTTTTCGCGGCTATCGACAGACGATAGGAAAGTAAAAATCAGGAGTTAATTATGAATGAGATTTTAATGGCGGCATCGGTCTTTGTCTTTTTTGGCGGACTCGTTGCTTTTTTCAGGATTTTCGGTAAAAACGGAATTTTTGCATGGACTGTTATCTGCACTATTGCGGCTAACATTGAAGTTTTGATTTTGGTTCACGCTTACGGCATGGACACAACCCTGGGAAACGTAATTTTTGCCTCGTCTTTCCTCGCAACAGACATCATGAGCGAGATTTACGGCAAGGAAGAAGCAAACAAATGTGTCAAAATCGGAATTGCGGCTAACATCACCTTCATTCTGATTTCACAGAGCTGGTTCCTGTATGTTCCCGCTGAGGCTGACACGATGGCAAGCCCAATCCGCACGGTTTTTGCAAACACTCCACGTGTCATGCTCTCAAGTCTTTTTGCCTACGCCGTATGTGAAATCTACGACGTCTGGGCTTATCACCACATCTGGAAGTGGAGCGAGAAGAAGTTCGGAAACAGAAAGGGATTTTTGTGGCTGCGCAACAACGGCTCAACAATGGTCAGCCAGCTGATTAACGTCCTTGTTTTCAACCTGCTTGCATTCGCAGGCGTTTTCCCAACCAGAGTACTTATTCAGATTCTGATTTTCGGATACTTGATTTTCCTTGCAACTTCGATTCTGGACACTCCATTCCTTTATCTTGCAAGAAGAATCGCCGAAAAGCACCCGGAATTACTCAGCAAGTAGATTCTTAAAATCAACTGACAGAAAAACTTTTTTCTATTATAATGGCCCTATCAATTTTTTTGAGAGGGCTTTTTTTTTATGAAGAAGTTTTTTCTTATCCTTACCCTGCTTTTTGCTTCAATTCTTGTTCTTTTTGGAATTGCTTCTTGCAAAAAAAATGCGCTGACTGCTGATTCAGACAAATCAAGCGACATTTCGCCCAAAGTCCTTTCTCTGGATTCCACAAGCGACCGGGTATTTGACGCCGGGAATTTCTTTACGCCGGACTACACGCCCTACGAAGCTGAGCCGGAATCAAAGGCCGGTAAAATCAAGCTCTTTTCACCAAAAGCAGGCAGCAAGGCCGAAAGCATCGTACCAGGCCTGCGTAAACTTTCTGACTATCAGACTTCCTACAAAACAAGAAAAAGCGATTTGAACCTGAGCGAACTTGCAAAAATGTTCGGGGAGCAGGATTCAGCGGAAAAATCCCCGATTAAAACCCAGCCTCTAAAAATCATATGGAGCGCGCCCGGCTACTCAAAAAACAAATGGATAGACAGCAATGAAGTTGCTCCTGAATTTTCACATGAGCTTCGGGTTCAGTTCAATTATCCGGTCACAAGTGACGAAATCAAGGACATTTCAAAAATCGAATTCTACAAAGGTGACGAAAAAAACGGCAGTCCAATTCAGTTTAAACTAAAACAAGAGAGCATCGACACAATCACCTACTTCTGGGAAAAAAATATTCCATTTGAGTCAAAGGTCATTCTCACGGTCGAACAGAATCTCGATGGCAAAAAGATTACAGCAAGGGCAAATTTCAGCACACTCTCGCCCTTTATCTATGAAGATAAAAGTTCCGGCCGTTCTTACGGAAAATACACCAATCCCCTCTGCCTTTATTTTTCACATCCGGTAGATTATGAGTCAGTTTTGACTTCGGTCTCGGCAAAAAAGGCTTCCGGTGAAGAACTTTCTTTGACAAAGGAAAATATCGAAGTGAGGGGCGGCTGCCTTAAAATCTTCGCCCTGCCCCTTTCATTTCATTCAAAATATTCTGTCCAAATCTCAAAAAATCTGAAGGATATATATGGAAGAAAACTTTCAAGTGACGGCGAAAAAGACATTGAGCTTGAGATTGAGGTTCCGGGAGCAGAAAGCAAGGTTTCATTCACTGACTCTGGAGTAAGGATGCTTGAAAGCAATTTCCCCCACAGGATGGTTTTCGAGTATCAGAATATTTTTGAAGGAGCCTATGTCCTGAACCGGACTGAAAATCCATTTGCGGTTACGGACTGGTCCAAAATCAAGGCAAGCGTATATGACGAAAAAAATGAAAGCCTGCGCATAAATCTTGAGTCATATCCCAAAGATGAAAGAATTTTTAAAATCATCAATCTCGATGAAAAACTTTCCGGCGGCAAGGGCTGGACTGAAATCTACTCGGCAATCAAGCTTCCCAAAAAGCCGACAAAGTGGGATCCGGAGACTTTCTACTGGTCAACAAACGCGACATCAATTCAGGTCACAAATCTTGGAGTTACGGTTCGCTATGCCATGAACAAGGTCTGCGTGCTGGTCACACAGCTTTCTGACGGCCGGGCAGTCGAAGGAGCAAGGGTTTTCGCCTATGCCGACAAAAATGCAAGCACAAAAGAAATCATAAACAATGCCCCTCTTGCAGTAACGGACAAAAATGGTCTTGCCCTGATAAATCTCAGCCAGGAAGATTCACCAAAGGTAATTTCAGGCGGCTGGTGGGATGCTCCGGTCATTTATGTCGTAAAGGACGATGACAGGGTGATTTTCCAGCCGGACGACCATTCTCCTTGGCGAAGCGGAATCTATTCATATTCAAAAGTTCCAAATAAAATCGAAGCCGAGCAAAGAACCTTCATGTTCAGCGACCGGGGACTTTACAAACCGGGCGAAAGGGCTTCATTCAGGGGAATCGACCGCGACCAGGTTCTCGGAAGCTTTATCCCCTACAGCGGAAATTATACGGTCACTTTGATGGAAGACAAATGGCGGGATTCAAAGGAATACGGAAAGCTTACAGGAAAGGCAAGCGAATCCGGCGGCTTCTACGGCAGCTTTGAAATTCCAGAGGACATAGAGCCGGGAATCTACAAAATCCGCTATCAGAGGGATGGAGACGAAAAAAGTCAGGAATTGAGGATTAACGTAGCCTTCTTTGAAAAAGTCAAATTCCAGAGCGAAGTATCAATGCCAAAAACACCTGTAATCGCAGGCGAAAAGATTCAGGCTGGAATCGGAGCCAGCTATCTTGCAGGCGGTGCCCTTTCAAGCGCAAAATTCGAGACAAACTGGTTCCGTGAGCCATGGTATTTTACCAGCGATGAGGCGGAATTCAGGCAATATAAATTCGGCCCGGTAAATTCTCAGGAAGGAAGAAGCCATATCCGCGAAGATTCAGGAAGCCTGGACTCAAACGGAAGCGCCACAGTCTCATGCGAGACAAGCGGAAACAGCATCAAGGGAGCCCCCTACCGCTACAGAGTCAGCGCCGACATAACAGACATTTCAAACCAGCAGATTTCAGCCTCAGCAGCTACAGTCGTTCATCCGGCTTCATTCTATATCGGTCTTTCAAAGCCTGAAATGTCTTCGGCATTCGCAAAAAAAGGCGAAAAAATCACCTTCACATACAAGCTGGCCCTGCCGGACGGAAAAGCCCTTGTCTCATCAAAAAGTCTGGGTGCCCTGGCAGGAAAAGACAGAAAAATCGAAGTCAAGCTTACCCGCGACGAATGGAACCTGGTCCAGCAGCAGGGAATCTACGACATTTACAGCCGCTACGAAAAGACTGAAATTGAGGAAAGCTGTCAGACCGTCGCTCTCGATGAAAGCGGAAAAATTTCGGTCACAGCCCTGGAGGCCGGCAACCACAAGATTCAGCTTAGCGCAATGGACAGCCAGGGGCGGCCCGTCATCACGGAATACGAATTCTTCGTCACAGGAAGCGGAAGATGCTCATGGTATCAGGATGACGCAACTTCCCTGCGACTGACTCCAGACAAAAATCAGTATAATCCGGGCGAAACAGCCCATCTTCTTCTTGAAAGCACTCTCCCAGAAGGAAACTACCTGATTACGGTTGAGCGGGAAGGTATTTTCACTGAGGAAGTCCGCCATCTTGAAGGATCAGTCAACGTAATTGACATTTCTGTCGCCCGAAATTATGTTCCGGTCTTCTATGTTTCAATTTCTTCTTATTCAGTAAGGCAGGGAGAACCGAAACACGAATACGGCGAGGCGGATTTGGACAAGCCAAAGGGATTTTACGGAGCCACGGAAGTTTTCGTAAATCCTAGGGTAAAGTCATTCTCGGTAAAGCTTGAAAGCAAAAAACCATCTTACAGGCCGGGAGAAATGGCAGAAGTCACAGTATACGCGACAAAGGGCGGAAAGCCTCTGGCAAATTCAGAAATCACCCTCATGGCAGTAGACCGGGGCGTACTCGACCTGATTAACTATCATGTTCCAGACCCGATTTCCTTCTTCTACAGCAAGGCCAACTTCCCTCTCCGCGTAAAGGGCGGCGACTCAAGAGCCTACCTCATGGATCCGGTCACTTACGAAGTCAAAAACCTCAAGGGCGGCGACAATGGTGATGACGAAAAAATTAACGAAAGAAGTGACTTTAATCCGACGGCAGTATTCGAGCCTATGCTCAAAACCGACGAAAACGGCAGAGCTACGGTAAGCTTTAAGCTGCCGGATAATCTTACGACCTACAGGCTGACGGCATTCGGCGTAAACGGAGAACTTCTTGCCCTGCAGGAAGACGAAATCGCAGTTCAGAATCCGATAAACATCCAGCAGATTCTTCCGCGCCAACTCAGGGAGAGGGACACATCAGAAGTCGGAGTCCTCATTTCAAATCTTGACGACAGGGAGCATGAGATTACGGTTTCACTTGCAGTCGGAGAAATCGATGCGGCTAAGGCAGAGGAAAAGGGAATCACAAGCAAAGCGGGACAGGCCTTTGTCGACGGAAAGAGCGAGCACAAGATTAAGGTTCCGAGCGGAGCAAACGCAAGCGTATTCTTTGACATTGCGGCAAAGAAAGCAGGCATGGTCAGCACGGAATTTACAGTCAAAAGCGATATTCTCAACGAAAAACTGGTCTGCCCGCTAAAGATTGAAAAGCCATACATTTTTGAGACAGTGACAAAGACAGGTCAGCTTTCAGAAAGCGAAGAATCAGCTAGTGAGAAAATCACAATTCCTTCTTACACGGAAGACATGAATGGCAGCCTCTCGGTCACGCTCGACGCTACAAGACTGGGACTTTTGGGAAACTCAGTTCAGTATCTTTTTGAATATCCATTCGGCTGCCTTGAACAGCAGTCTTCCCGACTCCTTCCGCTCGTAATTTTTGAGGACTACATCGACACCTTCAATCTCGAAAGCCAGGTCACTGACATCCGCAAAGTGGTAAAATCATGCTTTGCCAGCTGGAAAAACTACCAGCACTCAGACGGCGGCTTCGGTTACTGGCCGACCTCATATGCTTCAAACGCCTTTGTCTCAGCAAGAATCGCCCACATCTACGCACTTGCAATCCAGCGTGGCTACAAGGAAAAAGACCTTGCCATCGACATTGAAAAGCTCTGCAAATACATCAGTGAAAATTCTAGCGATGACTACAGCAGGGCCTACAATTACTATGTCCTCGCCCTCAACGGAAAAACGGTTTCAGACGAAAAGCTCGAAAAAATCATCAGAAAGGAAAAGCAGGAACTTGATGCCCTGGCACTCGCAGGACTTTGCTCACTGGAAAAAGACGGGAAAGACTCACTTCTTGCAAAGGAAGCAGCTTCTGAAATCCGGACTTTGATGAGGCCGGCTTCACGCGGAGTAGACCTTGCAATTAAAGCTTCAAGCTCTGGCAGATACGCATATTACGGCGACGAATCAGAAAAAATTGCCCTGATTTTGCAGCTTTTCACCCAGCTGGACAAGGATGACGAGACCAACACAAGGCTCATCTACTCACTCATGAGCAAGCAGCGCGCGGGTTACTGGAAAAACACCGCTACAACTGCAAGGGTTCTTGAGGCTATTTATCATGTAATTAAGACCAACAACCTCGACAAGACCAACCTGAACGCGACAGCCCTATTCCAAGGAAAGCAGTTCGCTTCGGGTACCTTCAAGGGAGCGGCGGCAAGGCCTGTGACAGTGACACTTCCTTTTAGGGACGAAAAAATCTGCTCGCTTAAAAAGGACAGGGAGCTTGATCTTGACTTCAGCAAAAAGGGAAAAGGCTCACTCTACTACACGGCTTCGATGCGCTATGCAATTCCACAGGAGCTTCAGGAGGCTAAGGACAAGGGAATCGGACTTGTAATGCAGCTCTTTGATAACGCGACAGGAGAAGAAATCAAGATAAGCAAGGAGAATCCGGTTACAGAGCTTGAAAGCGGAAAGACCTACAAGGTCAAAATCACCCTTTCTTCAAATTACGACAGGGACTATCTGGCACTGAGGGCGCCAGTTCCAAGCGGAGCCGAGATTCTGGACGCGACTTTTGTAACAAGAGCGGATGCAGCCGAAAATGCAAGCGGAAAGGAAGTTTACTCAGATGACGGTGACGGAGATTCAGGATACTGGGGCGGAGACCACTTCATGAGCAATCAGGTGATTTATAACTCAGAAATCCACTTCTTCTGGGACTCATTCAAGATGGGAAAAACGACCGCAGAATTCAAGTTCCGTGCCGTTCGAAGGGGCGTATTTCCAACACCGCCGGCTAACGCAGAATGCATGTACGAGCCGGAAACATTCGGACGCACAGGCGGAATCCTTTATACGATTAAATAGAAAAAATAAGCCGCCCTTCAAAAAAGAGCGGCTTTGCTTTTTATTGAGATTTTTAATCTTCGCGGGTAGCCTTCATGGCTTTTTTGCACTCATACATGTTCTGGTCGGCCCGCTTGAATACGTTGAGTACATTCGTATCGATTGATTTGTCGTAGAATGCAATTCCGATTGCGGCGGAAACCTTTTCCCATGGCTCAAGCTTGTCGTCTCCTGCAAGTTCCGCGAGTTTTTTGTTGAAGGAATCGACAAGGCTGTTGATGTTTTCAAGGTCAGCGCCTTTGAGGACGACTACAAATTCATCGCCTCCGATTCGGAATACAGGCGAATGCTCGAAAGTGGTACAGACAAGGAAGCAGAGTTTTTTGATTGCGACGTTGCCCTGCTCGTGGCCGTAAGTGTCGTTTATCTTTTTGAGGAAGTTCAGGTCAATCATGCCGATGCCGAAAGCTGAAATCTTATTGGTGCTGAGGTCATATTCCAGCTTTTTGATTTCCTTGTCATAGGCAGTCTTGTTGCGGATTCCGGTCAAGGCATCCTTGTTGGCAAGCTCGTTCATCTGGGCCGCCTGCTTCTGCATTTCAGCAGCCTTCTTTTCGGCGAAGACAATCTCAGAAACATAGTCGCGGATGTCCTGGGTCATCTGAGTGACGGCTTTTGAAAGATAGTAGACTTCGTTCTTTGAGTTAAGCTCAGGCGGATTGAATTTAAGCATGGAAATATCCCGCTGGCCGTGACTGGTCTTTGCAAAAAGGCCGACCGCCATTTCAAGCAGCTTGAGAGGATTGGTAACTGAAATGCGGGTCCACATGAGGAAATTGAAAGTAAAGAAGAAACCGAGGATAAAAATGATGACCAGGGTTTCAATCATGTGAACACGGATCAGTCTTGAGATTTCAGAAATGTTGACATCAACACAAAGAAGGGCGTAAGGCTTTTTGTTTGAATCAAGAAGCGGAAGGGAGCCGGTGTAGTCAATTCCCCACTCCGTATTTTCTTCTGTATAAACGATTTCCGTCTGCCTCATTATGGAAATGAGATTTTTTACGGTTTCTTCGTCATATTCATCATCAGAAGTCCAGCCCAGATAGAGGTTCCCTTCGGTGTCGATGTAGCGGTCGTAGTAGTTTTCGGCAGAAATAATGCTCATGATGCAGTGCTTTCCGTCCTTGAACATGGGCTTTAAAATGTAAAGATAGTGGATTTTGAAGTCTTCCTTGATGCCGTCCATGAACTTTTCAAGCTCGTTGAACTTTTCACTTCGCTGTAAGGAAACAGCACATTCGGCAAGGTCGTCGTCATCAATGTGACGCTCAACATAGCACAGGATATCCGTGATGTAGGCTTCGTATCTGCGGTAAAGAGAGCGGCGGTAATTGAAATAGCTGATGACAGTAAGGGCAATCCCCAAAATTACGATAAAAGAAACACAGCTGATTGTAATGCTACGACCCAAAGGCTTGGCTACCCTCTTTTTCTGAACCTCTGCTTCCATAAAGTCCCCCGAATTGACAAACTACCCATATTATAACACGGAAATTCAGAAAAAGAAAGATTTTTTAAAATATTATTAAAATTGTTTTATCATATTCTCGCGCAAATACTCCAGCAGAGGGATTTTTTCTGACTTCATCGTGAGCCAGAAGTGAAGTTTTTCCTTGTTTTCCTCGTTCTTGAGACGGATATTCTGCTGAAGCTCTGCAAGCTGGACGATGACTTTATTTTCCCGGGCAAAACGACGGATCCGGGTCATAATATGAAGGGAATAAGTGAGGTCCGCACAGAGAAGTCCGTAGAAAAATCCGACGACAAAACTGAATTCAATATGATTTGTGAACCAGAAAAGCCATTCCAAAATCTTCGGATGAATCAAAAAGTAATAAATGGCGCTCAAAAGCCACCAGTAAAAGGTGAACTGGGGACAGACGATGCCCTTGATGTTGCCCCAGTTTTTAGAATAGTCCCAAAGCCTGATTTTCATGCCGACAATAAAAATCATCCCTGCAATGAATTCGAAAAAAGTGATGCAGAGAGCCATGAGCGCGAACAAAACGGCCTTCTGCAAATGGGGATTTGAAATAAAACTGACATCAATGTAAGAAAGCAAAAAGAGAATCACAAGGCTGAATCCATAAAGCGGAAGATAAGGCCCTGTCAAAAAGCCTGGATTAATCCACTTGCGCTCAGGATTGTTCTTAGAAAAAAAACGTCGGAAAATCAGCTCAATCCCCCAGCCAATCAAACTGCCTGTAAAAAATAAAAACGTGATTACAAGAAAGAATTTCATAGGTTTAAATATACGGCATTGGGGGATTATGTCAACTGCTTGGGGAGGGGCTACTCTATCCTTACTTCGCCTCAATCTCCTGCAACTCAAAGCGGTATTTCTGCTTTACTTCCGGGTATTTTACATGGTCGACTTCGCTCAATTATCCTAATATTCGGATAACCGATGTTATCCTAGCAAATTTATTATCCTCATAATTTCCACTATCTGCTTATAGTATAAACAAATAAAAATGAAAATATGAGGATAAAATATACAAGAGTCAAACCATTAGAAGATAATTTTGGCCCTTACCTCACAAGAGAAAACTGAGGTTTCCGTGTTGTGCGTATTGCCAATAAATAAAAATTATCAGTTAAAATCAATCAAAAAGACTTGTCACATCTGGCAAGTCTTTTTGATCTTAAAAAAAATGCAGTGTAACCGCCACACTAAAGTATGCGGAAAAATCGACAGCGTAAAAAATCCTCTTGCAGGAAAAATCACAGCAGATTCAATCGGTCAGATAATTATGGAAGAAGAAATCTGCGATAAATCAAAAACGCAAATTATCTGCAAAGAATAAAATATCAGGAGAAATAAAATGGCAATTACAGTAAATCTTCGTTACACAGGAAGACTTCCAGAATAAAAATATGAGCTTCAGTCCTACTTGGGCTGAAGCTCCTTTGTGCGATTATCTTCCGGTTTATTCTTCCATCAAGGATTATGTATTACATTTCTCTTTCCACTATTGGCAGTTCCTCTTACTTCTTCGTGGTAAAAGTAATTTACGATTGTTGGATGTCCTTTCTCTACTCTCTCATACGGAGTTTCATTATCAACAAACCTGCAATCATACTTTTTAGCCAGCTCTTCTGCTTTCTTTTCCAGCGCTTCAAAATAGCTGCGGTTCTTTTTGTTATAGATTTCGTCATACAACGGCACCAGATCCGGATATTTATCGGAAATATATTTCATGATATCTGCTTTAAAACCTCCGCGAAGATTCAGATTCTCAAGCCATACAAGGTCACACTGATCTTTTGTCCTGTCTATGATTGCTTCTATATCCGTAATCCCCGGGAACACGGGTGAAATGAAGCAAATTGTACGAATGCCTGCCGCATATACCTCTTTCATTGCAGCAAGCCTTCTTTCTATGCTTACTGCCGCATCCATATCATCTTTAAACTCTTCATCGAGAGTATTGATTGACCATGATACTGTAAGTCTGCTATTTTCATTGATCTCTCTTAGCAGATCCAGATCTCTTAGTACAAGGTCTGACTTTGTGCAGATAAGTATGTCCGCACCACTGTTCTTTAGTTCTTCCAGAAGTCTTCTTGTATTTTTATATGTTTCCTCTAGCGGATTATAACCATCCGTAACTGTTCCAATGATTACCTTCTGGCCGGCATACTTCTTTGGATTCTTTACTTCAGGCCAGTCTTTCACATCCATGAAAGTTCCCCATTCCTCCGTATGCCCTGTAAAGCGTTTCATAAAAGATGCGTAGCAGTATTTACAGGCATGGGGACACCCCACATAGGGATTCACCGAATATCCTCCAATAGGAGTATTCGATTTTGTCATTACACTTTTTGTTTCTATATGATTTACTTTGATTTCTGGTTGTTCCATATCCTCTGTTCCTCCAGCACTTTGTTAAAAGCATCCGGCATTTCCTGTATCATTTCTTCTCCCATAATCGGAACAAGATCTTCTTTCCAGAATACAGGAATGTTCAGTTCATGAGCCTGTTCTGTCAATGAATAAACCCACCCGGGATCTGTTTTAACAGTCCTGCTCTTTGCACCTGTCATGGTTCCCACCACAATCCAGTCAATGCCTGTAAGATCAACCTTACCCGGATCATCGAACAAAGGCTCAAAGGTAACATGATATTTTTTTGCCTTCACATTGCTCCGTAGTGCATCAATACGCCATAACTCAGACTTTCTCGTAACTGTAACGCCAAACCATGCATTATCAAGATTTGTTTCAAAAGACAGAAGATCCGGTCGTTTGGTAAGAAAAAGAAACTGGTGCTGAGGATTCTCTGCTATCTTTTTAAAGACTTCCTCTCGCCATTCCTCATGCCAGCCCGAGAGATCGCTCATGCCGGTCAGCAGAAAATTCTGCGGCTTTTTCTTTTCCATCATACGAAGCTTGCCTTGAAAAAACTGTGGCTTTTCAAAATCATCTATGATGTGATAACGCCTCGTATTGTTTCTGGCATAGCAGTACGGACATCCAACAGTGCACCCTATAACAAGATTCATGTTCTGAATTTGATCTTTAATACAGATACTCATTTGTCACTCCATTCCTCAAGGTTTACCCTGATGCGGTTAAGATACTCTTCAAACTGAAGAATCTCTTTATCCGTAAAATCACGATAATAAATATTCCCCATCTCATTGGATACGGAGTCATAAGCTTCTTTAAGTTCTTTGGTTTTATCTGTGAGGAACAGAAGAGTTTTTCTCTTATCAGCTTCATCCGTTTTGCGGCTTATCAGTCCGTTTTTTTCCATCCGCTCAAGCATGGTCGTAAGTGAAGTAATTGCAAGTCCGCTTTTCTCGGAAATAATTTTAATAGGAACGCCATCTTCCTGCCATAAGACATACAGAATCCTTCCCTGAGCTCCGTTAAATGCATCAATGTTTTTTTCTGCCAGTATCCTTTCAAATATACGATCACCCAGCTGTTTTATTTTTGTAACAAGAAATCCACCATTTGTCTTCATAATTAAATACTCCTATATCGTAGTTTTATACTACCATATAGGAGTATTTGTATCAAGCACACATATCATAACTTCCAATTTTGTGTTCCAGCATTCATCACGACAAACAGGAATTTGTATCACAGAACCATCAGCAATGTTCCGGCTCCAATTTAGAATGAAGGACGGACATTTTGAAAACATCTGTCCTTATTATCATGAATTGTGAAAACGGACTGACCTCTGATCCATTCATCAATAAACTTCATCTCTTTAATCTTATAATTTCCGATGAGGCTAGATTGAAAGCGGCCGTCAAAGACCTCTTTTGGGAAAATGTGACTGTATGTAACCCGCCAGACTTCATCTAAAAGAGTATACCATTCATATCCGTCTTCTTTTCTAACGTATCCGCAAATTAAATTTAAGTTTAGCTAATTATAGCACACATTAAATCCATTCTCCACGAATTTTATAAGGCGTAATTTCAATATTCCATGGAAGAAGTTTTTTCCAGTCCTCTTTTGTCTCACAGAAAAGTGCTTATTCAAAAACATTCCTGAGATAGTCTTTTGAATTCAGGCCGTTAAGTTTGATAGTAGATAATAATTTTTTTCGATAATGAATATAACTAAATGTATTTAGGAGGTCTTCATGGAAAATTATGAAGCAATATTCAAAACTTTTATCGAAAAATACTCTCAAAATGGGTATTCAAATTCACTTTGCAGCTCATACTATAATCTATTAGCTGCAGCAACTTCGTTTTTCAGTCGTAATGGTGTGTATATAACTGAAGAAAGTATTCAAAAGTTTACAAAAAATTATTCTGTAAGAGTAAAAAAAATCTACTGCAGAATATTAAGAGAATTAGCAATATTCAATGCTACTGGTTTTGTAAAGCATAAACAACTACGGCCATTATTGAAATTGGATACTTATTATTTATTGTATTTGGACAATTACCTGACAAATACGTTTTCTAATAAAAAATATCGCAACTCTATCAGGAATATGATAGTTCCTTTTTTTGAGACCTTACAACATGAACAGATTAAGGTTAGTGATATAAATTACATCGATTGTATGCGTGTTTATAAGGAATTGGACTTACCTTTATCTGTTCTAGGAAGAGATAATTTTGATCAACATGTTCGAGGTTTTCTGCATTACATTTCAGATATTGGTATAAACGAGCGAAAACTTTGGATTGTATTTAATCATTGGAATCCGCCATATTTGTTTTCGGTTGAAAAATTAAGCCGTGAGTCAAAAGAAGAACTTTCTTCTATTAGAAAATTCCATTTTAAAACACGATCGGAATTGTGGGATTCAATAGATTCTTTGAAAATTATCTTTGAGAATTGCGGTTATGCAAAAAAAAATTATGCAGGACTAAAACGGACAATTGAATTACTATATGCCTTTTTTGATATGAATGATATGGACTATTCCATTGAATATTCATGGATTTGGTTTAATGAGATAGAAAAAAAACTTAAAACAGACAGAAACTGGTTCAAAAGAACAGTCAATATTATTGAATTGTTCTTTCAAGATGAAATATCAACATCTTCGACCTTTATTCCTAAGCGTCGTTTATTTATTCCACAAATAGAATATTTATATAGAAGAAAAACGGTAAAAAGGGAATCTATTTTTAATAAATTAACACCATATTATCAATCCTTAATCAAAGCTTTCCAAAAATATAAACAACTAGAAGGCAGATGCGAAAAGACCGTAAAAAATTATCAGTATGCCCTTCAAAAGTTTACTTTGTATTTGATTTCTAGAAATATTCTAAACATAAAAGATTTAACAAGAGATGTTTTATCTGACTTTATCTCATCAGATTTCAACGATTTTCCTGGAAAACTAGTGAAAATAAGGATGTTTTTATATTTTCTGTATGAGACACAATTAATGAGTACAGACTTGTCTGAATGTGTTCCTGTAAAAACAGCTTCAAAAGAAAAAAATGTTACAGTATTAAATAAAAATGAATTATTGCAGATTGATAATTATCGGAAAAATTGTAAATCTGCTTCTGAGTATAAAAATGCAGCTGGAGTCCTGTTGGGGCTTTTTATGGGCTTAAGAGCTTGTGATGTCGCTAATCTGAAATTTACTGATATAGATTGGAAAAGTAAAATTCTACATTTAATTCAGACCAAAACAAAAGTTCAATTAAACCTTCCGATTCCAAATCCTGTATATGAAGCCCTAGTTCTATATATAAAAAAAGGAAGACCCAAAGCTAATAGCCCTTACATATTCTTAGAAGACAATCCTCCTTTTAAGAAAATTGGTTATCAAAGCGGTAAATACATGATTAAAGGAGTTCTAAAAAACAGGATTAATTTTCATATTTTACGAAGAACATTTGCTTCAAATATTCATGAAACATCAAAATCATTGAATACAGTTATCAATTGTCTTGGGCATACGGGAGAAACAAGTGTTGGCAAGTATGTGAACATTTCGAAAAAGATGATGGAAGAATGTACTCTTTCCTTATCGGATTTACATATATGAGAGGATACTGATGAAGAATACTATATTTTCAAGTTCACTTGGATATTTGTTCGAAGGGTTTATACGGCAGAAACAAAATGAAGGTTTTAGTTACGAGGAGCAAATTTCTCGACTAAAAAATTTTGATAAATATTGTTTAAAAAAGAATATTACTGCTGATTCTATAACAAAAGAAAACCTGAGAGACTATTTGACTATAAAAGAAACTGAATCAAAAAATTCGTTTTATGCACGATTCTGTTTAATTCGACAATTTTTGATTTATATGAATGCACGGGGGATTCATGTTTCTATACCTAATATTTCAATTTCAAAATCTAAGCCAGTTCCTTTTTTAATGACTGATGAGCAGGTAGAGGCATTTATTTCTAGTGTTGATAAGAATCCACCAAAGAGAAATTTTAATTATTCTGTGTTTTTCAGACTGCTATGTACAACAGGATTAAGAGTAAACGAGGCTCTTAAGTTACGAATTAATGATTATGACGAAATTAATAAAAGTTTGACTGTCATACATGCAAAAGGAAACAAGGATAGAATTATTTATCTGGCAGATGATATGAATCAGTTGCTAAGAACTTATTTGAACAGCAGGAAGAGAAGGTCACCATTCATATTCTATGGAAATGATATAAATAAACCACATACTTATGGAGTTGTGAGTAAAACTTTTAGAAAAAGATGGATGCAAACTAAATTTTATACGAATACAGGGAAAAATCCAACTGTTCATTCTCTAAGACATTATTTTGTAATTAAAAGAATCAATTTATGGGCTTCCGAGGGAATCTCTATTAATTCAATGATTCTTTATCTATCGAAACATCTGGGGCATGCAAGTCCAAATGAAACTTATTATTACTATCACCTCATTAAGGATTCCTTAAAAATAATGTCTACAAAGGATGTTACAGGAAAAAAAATTATGGAAGGTATTAAATATGAAGAAGAATAGTGAATTATTTTTTTCTAAGACAAAAAATTTTTTAACTGTGTATTTAGTTAAACAATGTAATAAGAGTGTTCATACGGTTAAGTCATATAAAGACACATTAACAATATTCAGAAGATTTATTGGTGAGGTTGAAAATATTTCAATCAAGACATTTAAATTTTCAGATTGCAAGCGTGATGTATTGCTTAAGTTTATTGAATATTTAAGAAATGGCAGAGCCGCAGTAAGCACAATCAACAACAAATTGGCAGGCATACGTGCTTATTTATGGTATTGTTCTGACGAAGATGTAGAATTGCAACCAATAGCAATTATGGCTTCAAGAATTCCTTTATTAAAGGAACCCAAATTGATAAGACCTATAATCTCACCTGAAATTATGACCGATTTTCTTTCGGGTGTTTTTTCTCATACATCAAAAAGTAAAAGAGATCAATTAATGCTTATGCTGCTGTATCAGACTGCTGGAAGAGCAAGTGAGATAACTGCAATTAAAATAAAAGATATTATACTGTCAGAAAGAATTATTCTTTTTCATGGGAAAGGGGATAAGGAAAGAATTGTAACTTATGATGAAGTAGCAGCTTTACACTTAAAGGCATTCCTTAAAACAGACCATAAAAACATGAATCCTGATGATTATTTATTTTTCACAAAAATAAAAGGAGTTAAATATCAAATGTCTTTAGGAAATGTTGAGCGCATTGTAAATAAATATGCAGAGTTACTAAAAGAGCTACATCCAGAATTACCTGAAAGTGTTTATCCACATATGTTTCGAAGAACCAGAGCAACTAATTTATATCAGGATGGAGTTGATTTAGAGCTGATTTCGAGATATATGGGCCATTCCTCTACTGTAACAACAAGAATATACGCACAACCATCTATGGCTATGTTAAAAGAAATTATGGATCGAGCAAATCCGTTTTCAGAATACGATTCTACCAATAAAGATGAATTTGATAACTTAACAGAAAATGATATTATAGAGATGTGTGGTTTAAGACCATAATAATTTTATCCTCATATTTTCATTCTTATTTGTTTATACTATAAGCAGATATTGAAAAATATGAGGATAATAAATTTATTAGGATAAGGACAGGAACATGTCTTTCGGGCGGATCCAGAGCGAACAGTCTCCGTAAAGACGGCGGTAAACGACATATTCTTCTTGAGTTTCTGAGTGAAGGGCTACATCCTCGACGATGTAGAGATTTCCTTTAAAGTGCTTGTAGATTCCGTGGATTTTTAATGTGTTCATGGAGATATTATAGCATGTTCTTGTATTTTTAGGGGGCGTTACGGGAGATTTTCCCCCGTAGAAGGGGTAGCGCAAAACGCAAAGCGGTTGGAACGAGGGGAAGAATCGCTTTCCCCGCATTTTTGGGGATTATTTTTCCGCTTCGTGCTATAATTTCTTCAATGAAAAAACACCTCCAGCTTGCCTTAAAAATTCTTTCCGCACTTTTTATCCTCTCCGCGGTTTTTCTTCTCATTTTGCGCTTTTCGCCTTATCCGGCTTTGAAGGAATTCCGAAAGCATCCTGTTTCTACGCGGATTTTTGACTGCCGGGGAAATTTGATTCAGATTCATGCGCTTGAAAACGGTGTCAGGCGGGAATTCGTGCCGCTTGATGAGATTCCGGTTTTTGTCGCCCAGGCTTTTACCGAGGGCGAGGACAGGCATTTTTATTCTCACCACGGAATTGACTTTGCCGCCATCGTCAGGGCTGCTTTTCAGAATACAAAGGAGCTTCGAACCGTAAGCGGGGCTTCCACAATCACCATGCAGCTTGCGAGAATGATCCGTCCGAACAAGAATCGCACGATTTTAGTTAAAATGCGTGAGGCCTTTGATGCGCTCAGGCTTGAAGCCCGCCTTTCCAAAAAGGAGATTCTGGAAGCTTACCTGAACAACGTGCCCTTTGGATTTAATGCCGAGGGAGTCGCCAGTGCAGCCCGAACTTTTTTCAGCAAGAATCTTTCAGAGCTGACCGAGGATGAGGCCCGCTGCCTTTCGGTTAGCGTCCGCCGCCCTGCCCTTTATAATCCATTTGAAGTTTCTGAGACTGCAAGGGCTTTTTCATATCCTTTTGAGATGCCGCATTTTGTCCGCTATCTTTCAAATATTCCCGATTCTCCGATTGGAAGGCTTTCCGAAGTGCGCACCACGGCTGACCTTTCCATCCAGCATCACGCAGAAGACCTTCTTTCGAGTGCAGTCGCCCAGTACGGCGAAAACAGGCTTTCTAACGGCGCGATTCTTGTCTGTGACACGCAGACTGGAGCCATCCTTGCATGGGTCGGAAGCGCGGACTTTTTTGACGAGGCTCACAATGGTCAGGTTGACGGTGTCCTTTCTTTCCGCCAGCCGGGTTCAAGCATGAAGCCATTCCTTTACGCCCTTGCCCTAGAATCAGGATTTCTGCCCACTTCGGTTCTTCCTGACATTCCCATGGAATTCGGCTTTGAAAATCTTTACGTTCCCCAGAATTTCAACAACCGCTTCAACGGTCCTGTGAGATTCCGGGTTGCACTCGCCTCAAGCCTAAACATTCCGGCGGTTTACCTTCTGAACGAAATCGGGCTTGATTCATACCTCAAAAAACTTTCCTCACTGGGCTTTAAGTCGCTCGAAGATGCCGATCCGGGACTTTCGGTGGCACTTGGCAGCGCGGAAGTTTCAATCTTCGAGATGACTCAGGCATTTTCGGTTTTCGCTCGTGACGGCATTTTTATTCCACTTTGGGCGATTGATGATGATAGATGCTGGACTGAGCAGGATGTGGCGGAAGGAAAGCAGGTCTTTGACGTGAACACGGCGCGAATCATTTCGGACATTCTTTCGGACAAGGATGCCCGCGCCCTCGGTTTCGGCTACAGTCAGACTTTTCAGACTCCTTTCCCGGCTATGTTCAAGACAGGAACGGCAAACCAGTATCAGAACATCACCGCCTTGTGCTCGACTCCCCACTACACGGTCGGTGTCTGGATGGGAAATTTCTCTGGCGAAACGGTCATCGGAAAGACAGGAAGCTCGATTCCGGCAAAAATCGCTCGCGAGATTCTGGTCGGTCTCCAGGGAAACAGCGGAAAAGACTTCAAGAAGCCAGCTCAGTTCAAAAAAGAAAGAGTCTGCGCGCTTTCAGGACTAAAGGCAGGCGAAAACTGCCCTGACACTGTAAAGGAATTTGTCCCGGTCTCAGAAAAGATTGAAAAATGCAGCTGGCACACGCAAAATGGAACGAACTACCCCGCCCAGTACGCGACCTGGTTCCGCCTCAAAAACAGGAGCGGTCAGGTAAGCGAAAAAGGCACGCCGCTAAAAATCGTCTCGCCCCGTAACGGAAGTGTATTCTACTACGACGACTCAGTTCCGCCTTTCCGCCAGAAACTCGTTGTCGAAGTCACAGGCGGAAGCGAAGACGAGGCAGAATTTTTTGTTGACGGAAAGCTGCTTGGAAAGACAGCAAGACCATTCGTTCAGCAGGTGCCCTTGACTCGGGGAAGAAAAAAAATCTCCGTGCAATGCGGAAATGAAAGCACGGAGATTGAAATTAACGTGAAATAGATTTTTCTGCGATGATTTTTCTATTTAAACACAACTCGGCAGAACTTTTTCTTTCCTGCGCGGAGAACCATTTCACCGTCTTTGTCGAGGTTTGCGGCCGTGACTTTTAGAGTTGGGTCAGAAAGAGACTCGCCGTTGAGGCTTGCACCGTTACCCTGAATGAGGCGGCGTGCGTCACCGTTTGAAGCACAGAGGCCAGCCTTTACGAAGAGAGCGAGAACGCCCAATCCTGCGTCAAGCTCTGCCTTTGCGACCTCTACAGTCGGCATCTGGGTTTTATCACCCTCACCGCTGAAAGCTGCCTTTGCTCCGGCGAGAGCTGAATCAGCCTTTTCCTTGCCGTGGATTTCTTTTGTAACTTCGTATGCGAGGCGCTCTTTTGCCTCGTTGATGTTTCCTGCACAAATCTGCTTGATTTCATCGATTTCAAGGAATGTGAAGAGCTTGAAGAATTTTTCTACATCCGGGTCAGCGACATTTCGCCAGTACTGGAAGAAGTCGTAAACGCTTGTCATTTCCTCGTTGAGGAAGATTGCGCCCTTCTCAGTTTTACCCATTTTTTTGCCGTCGCTTCGTGTGATGAGCGGGAATGTGAGGCCGAATACGTTGTGCTGTGCGTTGAGTTCCTCAGTTCCTCCGAGCTTTCGGCGGATAAGGTCAACGCCCGCAGTGATGTTGCCCCACTGGTCGTCGCCACCAATCTGAAGCTGAACATTGTGCTTTTCGTGCAGGCGAAGGAAGTCGTAGCTCTGCAAAAGCTGGTAGTTGAATTCGATGAATGAAAGACCGCGCTCAAGTCGCTGCTTGTATGCCTCGTAAGAAAGCATTTTGTTTACAGAGAAGCATGAGCCGATGTCACGCAGGAAGTCGATGTAATTGAGGTCAGCCAGCCAGTCCTTGTTGTTCTCTGAGTAGGCAGTCTTGCCGTCAAAGCCGATGAATTTGTCGAGCTGAGCCTTGATTGTCTCTACGTTCTGGTCAATCTGCTCGTATGTAATCATCTTGCGCATTTCAGTTTTGCCAGAAGGATCGCCGATTCGTGCAGTGCCGCCGCCAATCAATGCGATACCGATGTGACCAGCCTTTCTCAAATGGCGGAGAGCGAAGAATGGAACCATGTGTCCGATGTGGAGGGAAGGGCCTGTCGGGTCACAACCTACATAGAAAGTGACAGGACCTTTGTCCATAAGATCTGAAAGCCCCTGCTCGTCAGTACACTGTGCGTAAAAACCGCGCTCTTTAAGTATTTCAAGTGCCTTATTCATTTTAATTTCCTTAAATGCCTTTATTTTTTAGATAGCAAGATATTTTACCCTAGATTCGAGTTCTGTTCAATCAGAGCAGTTTTCTCTTTCTTTACCTTTGCCGCCTTGACTACAAGCTTATCCTTTTCGAAAGTGACGTCAACTTCCCCGCTCTCACCGATTTTTCCGGCAAGAATAAGGTTTGCAAGCTGGTCTTCGATTTCGTTCTGAATCAGCCTTCTCATCGGGCGCGCACCCATGCTCGGCTCATATCCGTGGTCGAGAAGATAGTCGCGTGCCTTTGGCTTGATTGCAAGGTGAATGTTCTTTTCTGAAAGGCGTTTTTCAAGCTCGGCAATCTGGATGTCGAGGATTTTTGAGATTTCATCACGCTTGAGCGGATCGAAGACAACAATGTCATCGATTCGGTTGATAAGCTCAGGAGCCATAATCCGCTTGAGTTCTTCCATTGCGTTTGCCTTGATTTCTGCAGGCGGAAGGAAACCGTCGTCGAGCTGGGCAAAGCCGAGTTTTTTATCGGCGGTGATGCTGCGAGCTCCAGCGTTACTCGTCATGATGATTACAGTATTCCTGAAATTGACCGTGTGCCCCAGGTTGTCGGAAAGCTCGCCTTCCTCAAGAATCTGAAGAAGAAGATTGAAAACTTCGTTGTGGGCCTTTTCGATTTCGTCAAAAAGAACGACAGAATATGGCTTCTGCAGGACCTTGTTTGTGAGCATGCCGCCCTCTTCGTAGCCGACATAGCCCGGAGCCGAGCCTACCAGACGGCTTGAAGTGTGCTTTTCCATGAAGTCAGACATGTCGATTCGGATCAAGGCATCTTCCGTTCCAAAAAGGAATTTTGCCATCGCCTTTGCAAGCTGAGTCTTACCAACACCAGTAGGACCAAGGAAGATGAACGAGCCCATCGGACGGTTTGGACTTGAAACGCCAGCCCGGCTTCGACGGATTGCGCTTGAAAGATATTTTACAGCCTCGTCCTGACCGATTACATCCCTGTGGATTTCCTTTTCCATGTCCAGAAGCCGGCCTGCCTCGTTTGCATCAAGCTGCTGGGCAGGAATTCCAGTCATGTCGGAGATGATTTTTGCAACGTCAGCCACAGTGACATGCTTTCGTACGGTGACCGCATTGTTCTTCCAGTAATTATTGAAGTCATCAAGCTTCTGCTTTAAATCGCGGACTTTGTCTCGAATCTGGGCAGCCCGCTCGTAATCCTGATTTGCAACCAGGGCATCCTTTTCGTGACTCAAGTCTTCGATGGACTTTTCAAGCTCGGCAAGCTCTGCAGGACGTGACTCAGAGGCAATTTTCTTTGCACTTCCCGCCTCGTCAAGAAGGTCAATCGCCTTGTCCGGCTGAAATTTTTCAGGGATATAGCGTGAAGAAAGCTTGACGATGGACTCAATCGCACCGTCATCATAAATGACATTGTGGAATTCTTCGTATTTTGGCTTGAGACCGTTGAGAATCTGAATTGTCTCGTCGTTTGAAGGCTCGTCAATCTTAACAAGCTGGAATCTTCGGGCAAGAGCCGAATCCTTTTCAATATGCTTGCGGTATTCCTTGTAAGTCGTGGCTCCCAAAAGCTGAAGTTCACCGCGTGAAAGAGCCGGCTTTAAGATATTGCTTGCATCCATCGTGCCGTCAGGACTTCCCGCCCCGATAATCATGTGAAGCTCGTCGATGAAAAGGATGATGTCTCCTGATTCCTTGACTTCCTTCATCATGCGCTTCATGCGTTCCTCAAAGTCACCGCGGTATTTCGTACCGGCGACCATTGCCGTGATGTCAAGAAGAAGGACCCGCTTCTGCAAAAGATTGTAGGGAACTTCCCCGCTTGCAACACGCTGGGCTAAGCCCTCTGCAACGGAAGTCTTACCGACACCAGGCTCACCGACAAGGATAGGATTGTTCTTAGTGCGGCGGCTCAAAATCTGAACGACGCGCTCGATTTCAGTTGAACGGCCGATTACAGGATCAAGTTCGCCCTTTTTTGCAAGGTCGGTCAAATCACGGCTGAACTCAGCAAGGAAAGACTTTTTCTTCTGACCAGGCTGATCGTTGTTTCGTGCGTTGGCATATTCAATTTCGCGGGAATTCTGGGAATTTTCAGGATTCTGATCCTCACCACCGTTTTCATTCATAAGGTCGCGGATAACGTTTCGCACTGTTTCAAGGGCAATACCGCACCTCTGGAAAAACCTGTAGCTAGCAGAATTTTCCTCACGGACAGCGGCAAGAAGAATGTGCTCCGAGCCGACATATTCACTTCTAAGAGAGCGGGACTCAATCACGGCAACATCAAGCATAGTCCTGAGGCGGCGTGAAGGAGGAAGTGCTGAAAAAGAAGGAGGATTCTGAACGCGAGGCTGAGCAGACAGACTCTGTTCAAGCATAAGCTGGAAAGAAAGCACATTTATATTGAGGGTTTTAAGGGCATTGAAGCCCATACTGTCAGCAGTTTTGAGCATGGCAAGAATCACATGCTCCGGAAGAAGCTCAGTAAGCCCGGAATTACGCCCTTCGACCTGGGCATCCTGTGTAAGCAATTTTTGAGCCTTTGTTGAGAGACCTTTCATACAGTATAAGGATAAGATTTTTTCGAGGAAAGAGCAAGGGTACAAGCGGGGATGGGATTTTATGTAGGGGTACGAATTGTACCCCAGATGAGGTTTCGCTACATTACTCTGTATATTTCTTAAAATTTTCAGCCTGCTCAAAGACTTCATTGTAGACTTCATTTCTTGGAACCGGTGGATAGCCGTTTTCATCAAGAAGAATCATTAAGTCTGCTTCCATTTCTGCCTTTACGTCAATTCGCTGGTCCCAGTCGGTGTAACGGGTTTTATCATCAACAAGCGCTTTAACTTTCTTTGCTAAATCTTTCATCTTTGAATCAGAATATTGATTTTCAAAATTGAACTTCTTTGCACAACTTACAAGAATATCGTAGAAAGCTTTTTCCTCAAAACTGATTCCAAGCTCTTTAAATTTCTCTTTATCAACTTTTATATCGTTAAGCAAATCATTCAACTGCTTTGTAACTTCATCAAGAACCTGTGCTGTAAAGTCATCAAGATGACGGTTGTTATATGCTTCAACAAGTTTCTTCATTCGCTCAGAAAATTCCATTGCTTTAATCTTGTTTGTCTTTTTATAGTCGGCAATGACTTGCTGTAAAAGCTGCTGAAGGATTTTGATTTTTGTATTAGGCAATTTGATGGCGTTAATCTTTTCAAGATATTCAGAAGTAAAGATATCAAAGTTGATATTCTTTCCAACCTGGAACAATTCTTCAACACCATCAGATTTAATGGCTTCGCTAATCATCTGAGCAACGTGATGATTCATTGTTGTAATATCTGGCGCATCACCTTTTGTAAGCTTAAAGAGTATAGAACGTATTGCAACGTAGAAATTGATTTTATCCTTTTCGCTCTTAGAGATTTTCTCACTAGAAGAACAAAGATTAAATGCTTTCTTCATCCTTCTAACAGCTTCCATAAATCTTTTTTCAAGTTCTTCTGTAGTCTGTACAAACTCAACTGCGCGGTTCAAACATTCAAGCTGTTTAAGGGGACTTCCATTGTAATAATCAGAAGTATCAAAATCATTAAACATTGCATCAAGAACACTTATCTGGTCTTTTACAATTACGACAGCTTTGTCTGTATCTTCAAACTCTTCGTTTTCGTCACCGGTATATTTCTTCAAGGCTTCATTCATTGCTCGCTTAATACCAATGTAGTCTACAATCAAACCGCGGTCTTTTCCTTTGTAAGTTCTGTTTACACGGCTAATTGTCTGAATCAAAGTATGTTTCTGCAGTGGCTTGTAGATGTAGATTGTATCAAGAGACGGAACATCAAAGCCTGTAATCCACATATCAACGACAATCGCAATCTTAAAGTTTGATTTGACATTCTTAAACTGTCGATCCAGTTCTCTTCTGTATTCATGATTACCAAGAAGTTCAAAAAGCCCTTTTGTATCTTTTGCTTTGTTCTCAGTCATTACCATTTTAATTTTTTCAATTGGTTTATAATCTTTATCGCCGAAGTCTTTTTTCTCATTCCATTCAGGGCGGAGTTCTACAATCTTTTGCCAGAGTTTGTAAGCAATCTCGCGATTTGAGCAGACAAACATTGCTTTACCTTCAACTGTTGCGCCTTCACGTACACGAGTTTCATAATGATCAATAAAGTCCTGTGCAACGCTAGCTACTACATCATCATCACCAATAATTGCATCAAGGTTTGCGACGGCCTTTTTGCTTGCAGCAATCTGAGCTTCGTTTGCACCTTCATCCTCGCACTGAGCATAATACTCTTCAATCTCGCGGACTTTCTTCTGGTCAAGAATTACCTTTGCGGCACGACCTTCATAAACAAGATTTACAGTAATTCCATCGGCTACAGATTCTTTCATTGTGTAAGCTTCTACAACATTACCGAATACTTGTGCCATCTCGTCTATAGGAGTTCCTGTAAAGCCAACATAAGTTGCGTTAGGGAGCGAGTCATGCAGATACTTTGCAAAACCATATTTATGTTCAACGCCGTTATCAGTAATTACAGTTTTTTCTTCAAGGTTATGCTGACTGCGATGAGCCTCATCACTTATACAAATAATATTTGAACGCTCAGAAAGCAGTTTTATATCCTCACAGAATTTCTGAATTGTAGTAAGGAAGACGCCTCCACTTTTTCTGTCTTCAAGTTTTTCTTTCAAAAGTGCGCGGCTTTCTATACATTCAACATTTTCATCGCCAATATAGTTTTTACTTTCAATAAAGATTTTGCTTAGCTGAGCATCCAGGTCTGTTCGGTCGGTAATTACAACAATTGTCGGGCTGTTCAATTCGCGGGACTTCATCAAAAGCCTGCTCAAGAAAACCATTGTATAGCTTTTACCGCAGCCAGTAGCACCAAAGTAAATACCGCCTTTACCATTTCCGTTTGGACGGATTGCAGAACCAATACTTTTATACAAAGATTCAGCTGCAAAAAACTGAGGATAACGACAAACAATCTTTGTTTCTTTATCGCTGGAATCAGGAAAGTAAACAAAGTCTTTTATAACTTTTACAAGCCTGTCTTTACGGAAAAGACCTTTTACCATTGTAATAAGAGAAGAGATTCCATCAACTTTTTTGTCTGTACTTTTAATCTTACGCCATGCATAAAAATATTCGTAAGGGCTAAAGAGCGAACCAATCTTATTATTTACCCCGTCGCTGATTACAACAAAAGCATTGTATTTGAAAAGCTCAGGAATATCGCGGCGATAGCGGATTGTAAGCTGTTTATAAGCATCTTCAATTGTTGTGTTTTCTTTGATTGCCGACTTAAACTCAAGGACAACAAGAGGAAGGCCGTTTACATAAATAATTCCGTCTGGAATACGAAGCTGTTCCCGCCCCTGAATCTCAACCTGATTTACAATTTCAAAAAAATTTCGTTCTGGTTCTTCAAAATCAATCAGCTGAATAAAAAGGTCTTTTTGGCTTTTGTCTTCCCGGCGGAAGGTAAAGCCGTTGCAGATTAAATCCAGCATCCGCTTGTTTGCATCATAATCAGAGCCGCTTATGTTTTTGAGCTGAATAATAATGGAAGAGATTTCACTTTCAGACAGAAAATCTGCAGCATATCTATGGCGCAAAAATGTCGCAAGCAATTCAGGCAGAAGAACATCAGTCTTTTCACGGTGAATATCCTGCCCGGTCTGGTGAGTATATCCTTCGTTTTCAAAGAGCTCCATTACTGAAAGTTCAAGACTGTGTTCGGTGAATTGCATGATTTTACTCCTCCACTTCCTCATAATAATATGAATAATCAATGCCTTTCATAAACATTTCGCGGTCATCAATTTTATCGGTCAAAGCGGTTTTTAAAAGGTCACGAATCTTTGTACTGTCAGAATGACTTTCCATCATAGCCTGTAAATATTCATTCTTGCCAATTTTACTCCAGTCTACGCACTTTTTAAGGCGTTTTTTCAAAATCAAATCAAGCCATATTCGAGTGCTGCGACCATTTCCTTCCATAAAAGGATGAGCCACATTCATTTCTACATATTTATCTACAATTTCATCAAAAGAGTTTTCGCTCATATTGTCTATATTCGCCAATGCCTCATTCAGATACTGAGCAACGCAAAAAGTAAAATCCCCTTTGCTTATAGTTTTTGTTCTTATTTTTCCTGCAAAATCATAAAGACCGCCAAAAATATACGCATGAATCTGTTGTAAAGCCTTTGTAGTTCCAACATCTTCATCCGAAACCAAATCACTATTTAAAAATGTATAGGCTTTTTTCTTGCTTTGTCCGTCAATCGTGTTGTCGCTGTAATTGAACCAATCAAGAAATTTGACGGCATTGTTATTAGGAAAATGCTTTGCAAGAATCTGAACACAGTCATAATCAAGGGCATCTGCCGCACGCTTTTTACCGTCTGGAGCTGTAAATTTGAAGTCGTGAGTGATACTCACGAGTTGAACTCCTTCTGAGCTAAATTTCTTTTTTAGCCATCGCCAGTAGTTTCCAGCCTTTACATAATCTTCTTCATTGTTTATTGCCCTTATAATATCAATCGCAGAAAACCACCATTTAGAATTCTCCTCATCCCAAACAGCGCGAACTTCCCTGTCATTAAAAAAGCGAATAGAAATCTTGCTCATCGGTTGAACCTCCTTCTTACAAGAGGGGAAAGCCTTCCCCTCGCTCCAGCCCGCACAGCGATCTTACGCTACCCCTTCTAGCGGGGATACCCCGCAACGCCCCCACCGACATCAATAAAAATCTAACATCAAAATATTTATTTTAAGAAAAATAAATCTACTTCTTTATTATTGAATCCTGTATTTTATCTATTTCTTTATCCATCTTTTCTATTGATTTTTGTATGAACTCTATATCTTTTGCCTGTTCTGCATTTTGAACTTGCATATTATTAACTGTCGCAGAAGTAGAAGATAAATCCTCTTTAAGTTCGGAAACTGTTTCTTTTATATTTGATATATCTCGTGAATGTTCTCCACTTTCTCTATTTAGATTTATAGTAAGCAATGAAAAAATGCCAATAACAATTGCACTTATTATAGTTGCAACGATTCCAGCAACATGCTCCTTACAAAAATCTCCAACTTTGCTAGTAAATGGAGCTTTTTGAACAGTATCATCATTTGGATTATCAAGAATTCTTGTTGAATCAGATTTATCAAAATCTAAACTTTCATTAGTTGTCTCTTCATATTCTGAACGAGCTACCGATCTTTGATAAAAATCTCTTTGTGGTTTAGATTTTCCTGAATGTGAATTTCTATCAGACACTTTTTATATCTCCATATGTATTATTCAAAAATCCAATAATATGGTTATTAATATATTTTTCAGCATTATCGATAAAACTATTATATTCTATCTGACTAGCTTTCTCTAACATAGGAGAATAATAATGCTGATAGTCTATAGATAAAAACAATTCATCAATATTATTCTTTTTTATTATATTGACAATAACATTGTCATAATCATTTACATTTTCTTTTACTAATGATGTAATTATTGGAATTCGTTTTGAAAACTGTAAATTAATATCATTAACTTCTGAAAATCCTCGCCCTACCGTTCCAGAAACAAATTTTTCAATTATGTCTTTATCTTTTAATATATACCTATTTACAAATCCTAATCTATCAATATGTCCTATTGAATAATCACGCATTATTGTTTTTAAAATAGTATTATTAAAAGCATCAACACCATCCTTAAATGGTAGAGTCTCTAAATTTTGAATATCTAATACAAAATTAGAGGTATTGATTGTTAATTTGTTTTGAGCTCCATTTTTATTATCAAAACTCCAAAGAACATCCTCCTCTCTATTTGTATGCTGAATATATGGAAAAACTTTTGCCTTAAATTTTGAATTTTTCGATTGCAAAATATTATCTACAATTGCTCCTAAATTATCTGCTATTGTAAAAGTTTTCCTGTAACGAATTCCTACAACATATCCGACTTTACTTGATTCAAGTTCTGTAATCATTTTATACCTCGTTTAAAATATAATAATTTCTTGTTAATTTTTCTACATTCCAGTTATACGAGAAATTACCAACTGCTTTAATTCTTGCAGTTTAGCAATTTCATTAAAATTTGTCGTAATAGATTCATATATTATTTTAAATTGTTGATTCAGCATTGAACAGTTTTCTTTATTTGGAATCCTAAATATCATTTTCTCCAAATCACGAACTGGTAATTGTGGTTGTGCAGAGCCACTTCTAAATCGCTCAATTTCTTTTTTCATAAATATGCTACGTAATAAAGCATAAAGAACAAAAACTGAAATTTTATTTTCATTTGGACGAATAATTAACATTCCTGAATTTATTCTAACATTTTTATATTGTATCATCTCTGTATAAAGTGCAACATTACCAACCGTACCTCGTGAAGTTAAAACAATATCATTATATGACAAATGACCTTTCCTTAAAGATTTATCCTTTTCTTCCGTTATAAATTGACATTTATCGAAATTGAAACCTTTTTCAGTTACATTTGATGCATTAAGAAAAAGACAATACTCGTCATCATAAAAATCTGAAAGAGTCGGATAATTTGAACCTCTGTCACCATCTATAAATTTTGCTATTTCACCTAATGTAATCTCTGTATTTTCATTATTACACGATTTCTCAAATAAACATTGTGCCGTCTTTTCCAGATTTTCATTTATCTTCTGCTTAAGCTGGATGCGTTTTGTGATGGCGTTGTAGGTGTTTACGATTTTTTCTTGTTCTTTTAGGTCGGGAACTGGAAGTTTCATATCACAAAAATCTTCCCATGGCATACTTCCGCGAACACCACCTACTGCAATATATGAGGCTTCTCTATCAAACTCAGTTCGCATAAACCACATTGCAAGATAATCTGGTAAAACTTCGTTTGTATTTTTTATTCTAAAAATATAATAAGCAGGTGACATTATTGCTTCATCATAATCCTTAAGACAAGCAATTGGGATTTTGCCATCACGACTCACCTGCATAAGAGAACATGCAAAATCATTTTTTCTGATTACTTGATACTTTGTAAGATCTGTTCCGATTGTATTAGCTACAGATTTGATAAAACATTTATCAATACTAACTCCAATCAAATTCTGAACTTTACCATCTTTATTTCGTTCATCAATGAGTTCTACAATTTCTCCAAGCTTTTTATAATTCGCACTCATCTACTTTTCTTCCTCATCTTCCAAAAAGACAGAAGCTTTTGTATCTTCTGTAAGCCCGATGCCGTCTCTTGCATTGAGTGGCGTAACGACTTTCTTTCCTGTTTTCAACTCAAGTTCAATGCGAGCATTTTTGGCGATGCTTGCACCGTCTACAGCATTATTTACATGGTCACTAAAATTTTTAGGGTCGTTGGATTCAGAGATTTCTTTTGTGGAAAGCTCTGCCAGCATATTCAAAACAAGTTCCTTGTTTGTCATGTTATCGCGCAAGTTCTCTTTTTTAAGACCTTTGTATTCCTTGTACTCTTTTGCAGTTTTGCCTGCCCATGTTTTATAGATTATGTCCGTAAGTGTCGCAAACTGAACGCCTTCTTTTAAGCCGTGCTTTTTCCATTCGTCAGTAAGGTCTTTGCGGATTTCTATAGATTTGAGCCGCTGGTTTATCCAATTTTCCGAGTATCCCAAGGCCCTGTATTCTGTCAAAGCCCGCTGAATTCCCTGCTCTGGGTCCTGCATTTCATCAAGTCGTTCTTTTGCAACCTGGGCCATCCAGAGTTTAAATGGCTCGGCCTTTGGAGAAGGAATTGATTGAATCAGGCGGAAAAGCTGCTCGGTATTCATGCAGTCGGTCTTGTACATTTTTCCGTCGGAAGATGGCATTTTCAGTTGACTACAATTTGTAGTCAACTCACTTCCTTCTGCTTTAAGACGAGTTTTTAATACACTCCAGTATTTTCGTGGATTCGGACTTTCCGTCAAAACGGCAACTACATCCACAACCGAAAAATACCATTCTTCGCTTTCTTTATCCCAAAGGGTGCGGACTTTTTTGTCTTCAAATAGTTTTATCTGTGTGTTTTCTGTCATTCAATCACTTCCCAGTGGCCGTTTTTATCTGCGCCTACTCGTTTGAGTAAATTCATTTTTTCAAGTTTTCTAAGATTTACTCTGACTGTTTCTCGTGTCCGGTTTATCTTTTCTGCTAAATCATCATAGGTATAAGATGGGTTTTCTTTTAGAAAACTTATCAACTTAGCTTGTACTTTATTTACAGGCAGATTTACAGGCAGGTTTTTATCATTTACAGGCAGATTTTGCACCGAACTTTTTTGATTATCTCCGAACTTTTCGATGTATTCATCATAATCAATATGGGTAAAGCGTTTTTTGAGTTCGTTGTTTTCGCCAAGCAGGATATTTCTGAAAAACTTTTCCAGATATTCCGTATTCATATAAATGCCTTTCTGCATGTTTGTATAATTCGCGCGTACCAAGGCATTTCGGAAGTACCAGCTGTGTTTTTCAAAAGGTTCATTGTTCACATTAAAACCTAGCGAACGAAGATATTTGATTGTAAAAACGGCTGTTGTTCGTGTGTTCCCCTCTCCAAATGGATGAATCTGCCACATGTTCGCAACAAATCGTGTAATATGCTTTACAGCATCTTCCTTTGACAATTTGGAATAGTCAAAGTTTTTTTCTGTTTCAAAATCATATTTCAGAGTTTCGTTAATAAGATCGGCATTGGCATACAAAACTGTGTCACCATTCAAAACCCATTCTTTTTTTGTGATGTTGTAGTCACGAAATTTTCCGGCTTTTACTTTATAAAATACACCTTTGAATAAACGCTCGTGAATCGATAATAATTGATTAGGAGTAAAACTAAAAGATTTTTCAGAAAGCAGTTCTGTAATTCTAGTTGAGACTTTATCCGCTTCTTCTGTGTCATCATCATCTTCAGTGCGGGATGTTTTTGATTCGTAATAAGAGTCTATAATTTTTTTTGCTTCTTCAATAGAAATCTCGCCTTCAATGTTCCGCTTTGCAGTTTCATACAAATAAGGAGACGGCGTAAGTCCATCAACCTGCTGCAAGCCAGTCGCAATTGACCATGCGATGCTTTTTTCTTTTTTATCAGGCTCGCCTTCGCGAATGTAGGATTCAAAATCTATTTCAAAAGGATTTTCTTTTTTCACTATTTGCTCCTACAGTTTAATCTCGTAGCCCAAATCTTTGAAAACACCAAGCAGTTCTTTTTTGCCTTCTTCTTCCTGTTTGAGAAGGTCTGTCAATTCTGATTGAAGAGCCTTCATTGCTGAATCATAGTCCTGTGTTTCATCGCGGTTTACAAATTCAATGTAGCGGCTTGGAACAAGATTGTAGCCTTTTTCTACAATTTCCTTTTTATTTGCGCTGTAGCAGAATTCAGGAATGTCTATGTAAGTTTCGCTTGCTCCGGCCTGCTGCCATGCGTGGAAAGTTGATGTTACTTTGTCGCGGTCTTCCTGAGTAAGTTCGATATACTTCTTTTCAAAAGGACTTCCCATCTGGCGAAGATCCATAAAGAGAACTTCATCTTCACGGTTGCGGTAAGTTTTGATTTTTCCATTCTGTTCAACAGTTCGGCTCTTTTTGTTTTTGTTCAAAATCCAAAGCGTTACGGAAATATCAGTTGTATAAAAAAGGTTTCTAGGAAGAATTACAATTGCTTCTACAAGATTGTTTTCTATGAGCTGCTTACGGATTTCTAATTCCTGTCCTTCACCGCTTAATGCTCCGTTTGCAAGAAGGAAGCCTGCGGTTCCGTTAGTGCTGAGTTTTGAAACCATGTGCAAAATCCAGCCGTAATTTGCATTGCTTGTTGGAGGAACTGTATAGCCGTTCCAGCGGGCATCGTTTACAAACTCATTTTCTGCACGCCAGTCTTTCTGATTAAATGGTGGATTTGCCATAATGTAATCAGCTCGTAAATCTTTATGAAGATCGTTTGTAAAAGTGTTTGCAGCTTTCTCACCAAGGTCACAAGGAATACCACGGATTGCAAGATTCATCTTTGCAAGCTTATAGGTTGTAGTTGTTCCTTCCTGACCATATACAGAAATGTCTTTTGAGTTTCCTGCATGATTTTCTACAAACTTAAGCGACTGAACAAACATACCACCAGAGCCGCAACATGGGTCATAGATTTTTCCCTTGTAAGGTTCAATCATTTCTGCAATCAGATTTACTACAGATTTTGGTGTATAGAATTCTCCCTTTCCTTTACCTTCCTGAAGAGCAAATTTTGTAAGGAAATATTCGTACACACGCCCCATAATGTCGTTTTCTTTGTCTGCATTTGTCTGAATATTGTTGATTTCATCAAGCAGAGCCGCAAGTTTTGAAACATCAATTCCAAGTCTGGAATAATAGTTGTCAGGAAGCGCGCCTTTTAGAGACGGATTCTGTTTTTCTATTGTGTTTAATGCCGTGTCAATTTTAAGGGCAATATCATTCTGTTTTGCATTTTGCATGATGAACGACCAGCGGCTTTCTTCCGGCACAAAGAAAACATTCTTCATTGTGTAGAATGACTGAACATCGATATATTTTTTTTTGCCTTCATCCTTTAGTTCCTGACGGCGGGTATCAAATTTATCATTAACGAATTTTAAGAAGATAAGACTTAATACAACGTGTTTATATTCTGCAGGTTCTACAGTACCGCGTAATTTATCACAAGCTCCCCAAAGAGCGTCTTCAAAGCTGACCTGTTTTTTATTTTTTGCCAATTTTCAATTCCTTACACTCTATTATACCACGACTTTCACAAAATTTCACTCTCAAAACTTGCTTAGTTTCACTCGCGAAACTTGCATAGTTTTCCCCATGAAACCAGTAAAGTTTCACACATAAAACCTGTAAAGTTTTCCCCCAAAAACCAGCAAGTCTCCCCGTCCAAAACCAATAAGCTCCCATAACTGACTCTAACAAGCCCCATTTTGCAAGAATTTCCACCAACAGACTCACTAAACTACTAGTTTTGGGAGCGTTTTTTTCTGCTATCTTGATTTATGTCAGCAGGGAGATTTGTAGACAAACTTCTACATTTGACAGGATTTTTTTCTGTTATCTTTAGTGACATCGGGGCGTTGCCCTGAAATAAATCCCACCCAGGGAACCGTCACCCTTAAAAATGACGGAAGGACATTTTATGGTAAATATTGCAACAAAACGCGAGACAAACTTCGCGGTGACACTAACACCGTGCAATTTCAAGAAGAACACTTACATCGCTCATGTGCCTAGAAAGACGGTCACTACAGACCAGATTCTTGACCTTGTGGCGACACACAACCAGGGAATCGACCGCTATCAGGTCGGGCACGCGATGGAGCTGCTCAAAAAGGAAATTCTTGAGCAGGCGGAACTGGGCTTTGCGGTAGACATCATGGAAATCTGCAAGCTCTACATCGCGCCGATTTCTTCAGTGAAGTCGCTCACGCCGGAAGCGGAAAGCGTTACTGGATTTGAGGCTAGATTTGCCGCAAATGACGGTCTCAAGGAAAAGCTCAAGACTGTCACAGCTTCGGTAACGGCTGTCGTTGACTCAGCTCCGCAGATTTCACAGATTGAAAATCCTGTGGACGGCTCTTCTGACGGAAAGCTTAGGGCAACCTTCAGCGCAAGGCTCAGGGGAAAGAAGCTTAAGGTTGGTGGAGAATCTGGCGGAATCTATTTTATTCCGCTTGAAGAAGATGGTAGTGCTAATCAGGACGAAACATCATGGATAAAAGTCCCGGATGACTTCGTGACTAAGAATACAGGCACATGCCTTGAATTCTATCTTCCGCGAACGATTCCGACCGGGAAAAGCTATTTCATTGCCGTAAGGACTTCAATCCGCGGTAAAACGGAACTGAAGACCCCGATTACAGGTTTCAGCAGAATTCCTGTTACTGTAGAAGAATAAAATTATGCGGGCGGGAGTGCAATTTTCACTCCTGCCCTGCTTTCTTTTTTATGGCGTTTCTTTTCCTTAAATGCTAAAATATTCCGATATCATTTTCCGGAGGCCCGCCTTGCCGACAGTAAAGTTTCCTTCTATTACAATCATTCTTTGCTCTGTATTTTTAGTATTTTCTGGCTGTGGCAGCTCATCTGATGAAGCTTCAGAGGTTCCCTTCATTCCAAGCGGTAACTTAGGAAAGAACATCACAATCGACGGAAAGACTTTTCTTAAGACCTCATTCGCCACCGTGATTGAAAAGGGTTCTTCCGTAACTATTCCTTCAGAAAAATATCCCCGCACAGGCAACGTCTTCATCTGGGACAGAACCGTTACAATAAACAGCTATGAAATTTCAAGATTCGAAGTGACTCAGGATCTCTATGAATACGTAATGGGAAGCCTGCCCCACGACGACAGCGACAGCCGCTACAAAAATGAAGTTCAGAAATACAGGCCTGTCACCGGAATGAGCTGGTTTGACGCCGTAGAATTCTGCAACAAGCTCAGCAGCCTCTGCGGATACGAATGCGTTTACACCATGACCAAAATCAGCCGCAAAAACAAGAACTCCTACATCCAGTCAGCAAACGTCACCTGTGATTTTTCCAAAAACGGATTCCGACTGCCGACAGAAGCTGAATGGGAATTTGCCGCAAGGGGAGCAGGCAAAACAAGCACGGACTGGAACTACAAGTATCCGGGCTCTGACAACCACAAGAAAGTCGCCTGGTCAATCATGAATTCTTCCGGCTACAGCGATGATGACGTCCTGCTAAGGACTCACGAAGTCGGCTTAAAGCAGCCTAATGCGCTCGGCCTTTACGACATGGCAGGAAACGCAGGAGAATGGTGCCAGGACTACTGGAAGTGCAAGCAGCCCGGCTATGAATCTACAATTCCAAAGGGTGACACTTACAGCTACATAAATCCGGTTGAGCACGCGGGAACTTTTACGGATCCTGTCGTCGATAAATCCCAGTACGCTTCAAGGGTCGTCCGGGGCGGAAATTACTCTTCCACAGCGGCATACGTTGCAAATGACAACCGCTATTTTTCCTATCAGTACCAGAGCGCCAAAAACACCAGCACTCCGCAGACAACGGCAGGAATCAGGCTGGTAAGGCGGCCCTAATTAACCTTGATTCCGTCGAAGGCTTCCTGCAAAATTAATGCGCGAAGGTAGTTGGTTTTGAGGCTTTTGTTTTCGGCTATGTCTGCCGGGAAATTGAATTTCTTGCTTTTGAGAACGAACTGAAGGTGACCGTCCTGGACTCTGTAAAGAAGGGCGCAGAGTTCTGAGTCGCTTATTCCGCTGAAAAAGCCAAGATTCTTGCCCCACTTTATGTCGGAGATTATTTCGATTGCCTCGCGGGCATCAATCAGTGAGGCGAACTTTTCTTTTGAATATGAGCGGTAAATCCTGTTTCGAAGCTCCGTCTGCCTTGTCCTGAGCACTACGTTTCTTTCTCGCCTCTCGTTTTCGGCAAGATATTTTACTGCTGACACGAGGGATGCAATCTGATCGAGCTCTGTTCCGTTTCCGGCAGTCTTTGTTGAAATTTGATAGTAAAAACCAAGTGAAGATGAAGGAAGATTTCCCGCACCGAAGCAGTCGCTTATGAGTATTTCCTTTGAGTTAAATGAACTGAAAAGGTCGAGGATTTTCCCAGAGAATGAAAGTGAAGGAAGGTGAACCCGGCAAGAGACCTTCATTCCGCTTCCGCAGTCAGAAATGTTTGAAGTAAGGTAGCCGATTTCGTAGTCGGCGGCAAACTGAAGGGTGTTCTGAAGCTCGTCGTCAAGGCAGGCAAGCTGGTCAAAGGCGCCTTTTCCGTCAAGACCGGGCACGAATGAAGCAAGCCTCAAGTGATCCTTGTTGTTGACCTCGCATGCGACCTTTCCGTCTGTGCGGACTATTATGCCCCTGCCGTTTTCCTTTGCAGAAGAAGAATCGAGCACTCCCCTTTCTTCAAGAATTGTAGCTCCCAGATCGTCAAGCTCGCTTGCAATCACGCCCTGATACCTGTCCGGCTCCTTACAGTGAGAAAATGAATCGAAAACAAGGGTCTGGACGCGGAAAGCATCGTCTTCCTTGAATTTGCCGGGAAAGGGAAAATTTGCAAGGTTTCTGGCAAAACGGACTCGCGTAGAAAGGACGACGTCGTTTTCCGGGCCGTTAAAGGCGTACCATGCGTCGCTTGAGATATTTGTTTCTGATACAGACATTAAGATTCTCCGCCTGCAACCGGGGATTTTTCGAGTGCCTTGAGATAGTCGCGGTAAACGGCTGCCTTTTCATAATCTTCACGCTTCAATGACTCTTCGAGCTTTGCCTGAATTACGATGCGGTCTGTGAGGACTGAACGGAAATTTTTGAGGCGCTTTGGAAGGGTTCCCTTGTAAGGAGGAAGGACGCCGATTTTTGTAAAGACATCGTTGATTTCCTTCTTGAAGATTGAATAGCATTCCGGGCAGCCGGCGGTTTTCGTCATGGTGATTTCATTGATTGAGATTCCGCAGACAGGACAGAGACGGTTATCGGCTTCCTTCTGGCGATTTTTTGCACGTCCAAGGATTGAATCAAAAAGAACTGCAAGGGAACGGCCGATTGTCTTTGAATCCGGAGAAATGCCGTGTTCGCGGGCACATTCAAAGCAGAGATTGAGTTTTCGTTTTGTATTTTCATTGGACTGCTCTATAAAAAGAACAGCCTCGTTTTCACCACATAAATCGCAGAGCATAAATTAATTATACCATAAAGGCAGGGGTTTGTCGTCATTTTTTAGGAAAAATGTTTTGTCCAATTATCGCAATAGTAACAATTGACTTTTTAACAGAATGTGCTATTATTTAACAAGTTGGAGACCCGAGACCGCGCTAGGGAGTTCCGAAAGGATTGGCTTGTCGGCGCCTTGCCTAATTCCAACATCAAATGCCGCCTTTGGCTTATGTCAAGGCGGCGTTATTTTTTACAGGGATTTTTTTCCAAACAGGATTTTTATTCTTAATAAAGGTTCGTCTCGTCGGTAAAGCCGTTTTTACATCATAAAATTCACCGTCAGGCATTGGAGTTAGTTCCACATACGCCATGACATCATTCTTGCCGTATTTATACAACAACAAGTCCATACCATTCTCATATATTTCATCAAAATCTCCGCAAACAGCTTCAACCAAATCACGTGCACACTCAAAACCAGCAGCCCGCATTTGTTCAAGTCGTGCAGGTCGTTCTATGTGTTTTTCACCGAAGTTACCTTTATTGTCTTTTTCCTCAATGCCGATTCTCAGCCGTATTTTCCCAGCCTGCCGTTTGATGGATTTTGCAATTTCAGGAGTTATCTCTCCAAAATCCCTGCTTCCTTTTTTGGTTAAAACATATTCACCATCATGCTGTACAGGCTCAAAAAAATTGTCCATAGTCTATTATTTTCAAAAATCATTAGATTTTCAGCGCCAGTCCAACCTCAAGCCCGAATTATGGTAAAGAAAATAAAAAACTAAAAAGGCAACACAATAAATCGCACTTACAAAAAGAGATGTGATTTCGTTGGAAATATTTTCAGTGCGATATGCTTTACAAGTTAAATATAGTGAATTTTATGCCATCCGACAAGAAAAAGTTCAAAAGCCTAATATTCTTTACATACAAAAGGGGGAAGTCTCCCCCTCGCTCCAACCGCCTACGGCGTTTTCCGCTACCCCCTCTGCGGGGCAGTTCAACTAACATCTCGCCCCGCAACGCCCCGGAAATATATATTGTTTACAAATCTTTCTTAAATAAATCTTCTAATTCTTCAAAAAACTCATTTCGTAATTTTAGCGCACGAGCTTTTTGCTCATCTGATAAATGATGACCAATTTCGCTGTCTCGTTTACAAAATGCTGAAAAAGAATTTAATTCTGGGATTTTTTTCATCAACTCACCATACTTGGCAAAATAATTATCAACGAACTCTGCAGTATTCGGAAATAATTCTATCAACAAATCTCTTCGAATTCTTTTCTTTTCTAAATCATCTCTTAATCTGTCGCTATCACTTCCAATACAAGAACCAATTGATTCTGCGATTTTATAAGCAAGGTCTGTTTTATTCAAAAATCTAAAGTATTTATTTTCAGCTATCAAATAAAATAATAGAGTGATTATAAAACTGCTTAGAAGTCCACCAAAGAGAAAACCTAGAATATCAAGCACATATTTACAATTATTTAACATTGCATATATGAATAGTGCAAGAATGAAAACAAAAATCGTCAAGCTTGATACCCAAATACTAAAGTAAAATAATTTGTTTCTTCTCATGTTAAACTTTCCTAAAGAATTTAATTTTTTATTAATAAACGATTTCACCATCTGAACAATAGACCGTTACAGGATTATGAGAGTTTCCTAACCAATTCAGGGCAGAAACACTTTGTATTTTTTCCCATTGTTCTTTTGTTCCAGTGTAATAAATCGAAATTAATTTTGGAGTATCAGAAAAAGCTTCTCCACACAAAGACTCTAACTTATCATATAAATATATACATTCCAAACTACTTGCTCCCGTAAAAGCATGAGGTTGTATGCTGGTTAGGTTTCGTGGCATTATAACACTCTTTAAATTTATACAGTTTTCAAATGCAGAATCATAGATAGTCGTGACATACACAGGAAGCGCGATACCTACAAGCGCAACACAATCTTTAAATGCCCACTTATTAACTATACATTTATTATCAGCAGACTTCTTAACATTTCGTAACTCCAGTGTTATGCCTGTTAAATCTTTCAATTTTTCTGCTAGTTCACAATGATAAATTCTATTTCCATATTCATTAAAACTAAAATCAATATAATCGTCAGTTGCAACAACTGTATTAGATAAAAGATTTTCATTGCAATGGAACATCCGTTTTGTATGAAAGATATATGTATTTCGAGTTATTCCATCTTGTGCCGTTATTGTAAGAAGAACATCTTGTATTGTACTATCAAGAGAATATTCTTTTAAGCAAAATTCATCATTATTACTTGATATTTCAGTATTGCTTGATGCAGTAACTGTAGCGTTAGAATCTATAAGCCGACCGTCAAGCGAAAAACCATGAACAGTTTCTATTCTTTTACCACCAGAATATTTTCTCACCGTTCTACAATAATACTCTATATAATATTCATGGATGTCTGGTGAAAATGTAATTCTATTTCTGTCCTGGGCATTATCATATATAGAGTAACTATATTGGTCTGATATCGATAATTCCGCCAATGTTGCAGCATGAGAAAGCTCTTTCCATTTTGCATAAAGTGTTATATTTTCCGTCCTTGAAGTATCGATTTTTGTTATTGGTTCGCCGGAAAAATCTTCATCTTCATACCAACCATCAAATCCATAATAATACTCTCGATTTGGCTCTTGAAGGTCAAAATATTGGGTTAAATGATTGAATGATTCAACTGGTATATCCGAAAAACTTGCCTTATTATCTTCATTATCATTCAATACATAGGTAATATGATAAACCTCATTCAGACTATCTATAATGCGCTCAGCCTCACTCACCAAATCACTCGCAATAACGACAATTTCCCGCCAAGTCAAAAGCTCTAAATCATCAGAATAAAGAGTAATCAATGCTCGATAAGAGCCTACTGGAAGTGCATTTTCTGAATAACATACTTTTCCATCACTAATAGAAAGATTTCTTGTTTCAAATCCGTCTACAGAATTTCCATTTATATTTTGCAAAACAGCCTTTGCAGATGTTACTTTGTCCGCATTCTCTGCCTCAGAAAAATCCAAAGAAAGAGAAAAAGAGCCTTTGGATGTACCAGAATCAAAAAGTTCCAGCTCAAATGATATTGTATTTTCACCCTGAACAATGCTCTGAGTTTTTGTGGCTTTGTATGTCGAACCGCCTTTTTGGGCTGTTAGCGTAAAAGTCCATTCTCCGACATTCAGATTAATTTTGGCCTTTTGCAAATCAGAAAAAGAAGTGTAATATCCTAAAGTATTTTCATAATTTTCGTATCGATAATAAGAATTTGAATTATATTCCCAATTTTTATAATAATCATTTTCGCTGATTATTCCACGAAGATAAAAATTACTTAAATCTTCCAAATTTCCTAATTGTGGTAAAACGGTTCGGCTAGAATCAGCCAGAGATATTTTTAGAGTCGCCAGGCGTTCCCCATCGTCAGATAGGTTTTCCTTTTCTGTTAAATTGTTGCAAGAAAACAACAAAAAAGCACAAATCGAAAAAAATACAGAAGCTATCTTATTGAATTTCATAATTTCTACACCTTACTCTATTGTAATCTGTGCTGTATACGAAAAATACTTTCCATTTTTTTGAGCTTCCAATTCAAGAATATACGAGCCTTTTTTCAAGCTTGATATATCAAGAGAATATTCGTGTTCTGTTTTCACACGTTGATTTTCAAAATACCATCCAAGTATCGTGTAACTATCATCAACTGAGAAGGTAATTTTATTGTCATTATCCCGTCTTGATACTTCTATATCGGATTGAGGAGAAACTGTAATCGAAATTAAGTTTTTACTAACAGGCTTCCAAATTGCATAAAGCGTAATATCAGAATGAATTTTAGACTGATCGGAATCACTGCTTGAAATCGGATAATATCTTTTTCCGTTTTCATCTTCCCAACCTATAAATTTTGAAAACTCCTTCGCAGGAATTGTCGAATAATCTGGCCTTGAACCATAATCGACAGTTTGAGGCTCAAATTCCGAACCACCTCGTGTATCAAATTTCACGGTATAGCTATTGATTTTCCAACCTGCAGTTAAGATTATATTATTTACAATTTGGGTCTTAAAATCAAAAAGTTTGGAATCTTCTGAATACCAACCGGTAAATGTATAACCTTCTCGTTCTGGTTCATCCGGTTGTTCTACAGTAGAATTGTATTCAACATCTTTTGTAATTGTTACCTCACTATCAGAATCGAAATATTTCTTATATTTAAAAGTAACCGTATAAATATTGATTTCCCACTTAGCATAAATTGTCATATTTACTGAAACAGGTTTATCGAAATCAAAAGGTGTCGTAAAACCTTTATCTATAAACCAGCCCATAAATGTATAACCAGTTTTAGTGGGATTTAGAGGCTTAAAGGCCATAGCCCCGACAGCAACTATTTGAAAAGGAATTTCTGTGCCTCCAGCTGTCTCAAATTCAATAAGGCGTTGATTGGCTTCCAATTTAATATTGTTGGTGTCTGTTTCCTTTTGATTTATTTCTTCAGATGACTCATTATTCTTACTTTCATCATCCATATCAGTTTTAGATGTTTCTTTTGACTTTGAATCATCTGTTGGATTTTCTACTACTTTGGAATCTTCGCTATTTTTATTATCACTTTCGTCAGCTTTAGTATCAGATTCCTTTTTTTCATCTACATCAACTTCAGATTTGTTTTTATCATTTGAGTCATTCTCAACACTTTCTAATTCATCAGTTTTTTCATTATTCTTAGTTTTATCATCTATAGTCGTTTCAGATGTATTTTTTAGCTTTGAATCATCTGTTGGATTTTCTACATCCTTGGAATCTCCGGTATTTTTATTATCACTTTCGGCAGTTTTATTCTCAGACTCCTTTTTTTCATCTAGACCAACTTCCGATTTATTTTTATCATTCGAATCATTTACAACACTCTCTGATTCATTAGAGTTTTCATTATTCTGACTTTCATCATCTATATTAGTTTTTGAGGGGTCTTTTGACTTTGAATCATAAGTTTCATTTTCTACACCTTTAGCATCTTCAGTATTATTATTATCATTTTTAGAGTCGTTCTGCTTATCTGTATCATTTTTTTCATCTGATGTTTTTTTAGTAGTATTTTCTATATTTGCGAGACTACTTTCATCACTATCGGAATTGTCTTTGCACGAATTAAAACCAGCAAAAATAAGAAATAGAAAAATAACCAATTTAACCGTATTTTTCATAGTAATACCCCACAAATTATAGAAATCAAGGCTGAATACAGTCATTTTCATTACACATTATAAAACTAAATAAGTTACTTTTCAAGAAATTTCAATATTTTATACAACTAATTTGGTTACATATGATTTTCAAACATTGTCATACTATGGATATTATGAATTTGAGAGATGTTTTTATTCGGAATTTAAAATACTATAGAAAGCAAAAAAGATTACGGCAAATTGATTTAGCTATTGAACTTGATAAAAATCCGAACTACATCAACAGCATCGAGAACAGCAAATATTTTCCTTCCCCAGAAACAATTGAGCAAATCGCACACATCTTGCAAATCGACCCAATGCAGCTTTTTAACAAAGAAGAACCACCAATCAAGGATTCCTCGCGTACAGATACAAAAACCATAAAAGCTCAACTTGAAAATGCAATATTAAAAAGCATCGGGCGGGCTTTTGAAGAACTCAGTTAAATTTTTCTCAATGTTTCAATCGGTTTTTCTTTGCCGGCCCTGAGTGCGGGAATTACGCTCACTAAAAGCGAAAGCACAATAGTTCCAACTCCAATCAAAATGACCTGTGGAACCGGAATTACAAGGGGGATGTTCTGTAAATAAAACTGAGGGTCGAGGATATGCACGTCATTTGCAAAAAGATTCACGACCTTTTCAATTGCATCCATAATCTGACTGAAATGAACAGAGGCAATAAGTCCAAGCGGAAGCCCCAAAAGAACACCGAAGAATCCGATCACACCACCCGTGATAATGAATGAGAGAGCAATTCCATTTTTTGTTCCGCCCAGACTTTTCAAAATCGCGATTTCCTTTTTGCGCTCCATTACCAGCATTACGAGGGCGCTTGAAATATTGACCGAAGCGACAAGCACAATCAGCATCATGATGAAAATCAGCATAATCTGGGTTGAGGCAAAATTTTCGTACTGGGCGGAATTCAAATCATTCCAGCGGTAGACTTTTCCGGCTGAGGCAAGGAAGGGACTGAGGGAACGGAAACTTTTCTCAAGATTCATTGAAAAAGCGTCCTCAGTTTCAATTCCCAGCTGGGCAATCGAAGAGTTAGATGAAAGGATTTTAAATCCATTTTCCAGTGAAATAAAAAGCCAGAGGGAATCCAGTTCCTGATAGCCTGAAGAGACGATTCCGCTCACCTTAAGCAGGGTGATTTTAGGCATGGTCTTGCCCGAAGAATTTTCCTTTGTGGTAATAATCCTCAAGGAATCCCCGGCGTGCAGGTTCAAATCAGTGGCGAGTTTTTTTCCGAGGACGCAGGAATTTTCTTTCGACAGGTCAGTATTTCCCTCGACAATCTCAAAGAGTTTTTTAAAGGCGGCATTTTTTTCAAAGACGTCTTTTTCCATAGCCCGGACAGAAGCACCGAAACGCCCCTTTGACGAAGAAGCAAGGGCTATTCCCTGAAGCTCAGGATAAATATTTTTTACTGAAGGTTCATACATCCTGATTGCATCAGAAAGCTGGCTGAGGCTTTGGGCACTTTTTGCATATTCAGAATTCGTGTAGAGAACCAGCTGCAGGTGAGAGCTTGAAAGGCCTATCATGCGGTCGGTGATTCCCTTAATCATGCCGTTTGAAACAGTCAGAACCATGATAAGGGGAACAAGACTCATTCCTATGCAGAGCAAGGCCCAGAAAAGGCTGCGGCGGGCATTGGATTTTTTGCCTGTTCGGGGAAAGAGAAGCCTTGAAGCAAAAAGAAGGGAAGAAGAAAAAGTCATACCAGCTCCAGCTTTCCCTTTTTGATTGAATAGCACAAGTCTCCGCGCCGGGCAAGATTCATGTCATGAGTGACCAGGAGGAGAGTTTTTTTGTATTTATCAACGACTGAAAAAAGCAGCTCGCCGATCATTTTCGCATTTTCAGGGTCAAGGTTTCCGGTCGGCTCGTCAGCAAGCACAAGCTCAGGATTGTTCATGAGGGATCTGGCAACGGCGACCCTCTGCCTCTCACCGCCTGAAAGCTGGCTTGGAAGATGGTCAACGCGCTTTTCAAGCCCAACGTCACAAAGAAGCTGCCTTGCCTTTTCCGCCGCCTCTTTTTTGGGAAGACCAGCCATTATCGAAGGCAAAAAGGTGTTCTCCAAGGCCGTAAAATCCTTGAGCAGATAGTGGAACTGAAAAATCAGGCCCAGAAAATGAGTTCTGTAATCAGAAAGTTTTTTTTCATCAAGATTGATAAGGTCGTAGGAGCCGCAGCGGACAGACCCCCTTGTCGGATTATCGAGGCCGCCGATTATGTTGAGGAAAGTGCTTTTTCCGCTTCCGCTCTCGCCTACAATCGTGATTTTCTTGCCCCTTTCGATTTCAAGGTTCAGGTCTTTTAAAATCGTAAGGTTTTCGCTCTCGGTTTTATATGTCTTTTCAAGTTCCTTTACGCTTACAATAATCTCACTCATCCCTCATCACCTCAACAACAGTCATTTTAAGAACTGCCCTGCTGGCCCAAAAAGAAGCAAGCAGAGAAGAATATATTCCAAACAAGGCAATCATAAAAACTTCATTCATAAAGATTTTCGGCGGTATGCTGGCATAGAGCATGAACATTGGGTTTTCACGCACGAAATCTCCGTTGGCAGGATTTACAATCATCACTGCAAAAAGAGTGGCATAATATGAAATCTTTGAAAGAAGAATAAAAACAGTTTCCATATTGATTGATAGGAAAAGTCCCAGAATCACGCCGAGGACAGAACCGGTAAGGCCTGTCAAAAATCCCTGCATTACAAAAATTGACTGAATGGAAGAAGGCCTGCCTCCGAATGCAGTGAGGACACTGATTTCTTCCCGCCTTTCGTAGACCATTCGCCTCATTCCGTTGAAGATGTTGATTGCGACTACCACGAAAATCAAAAAGACCAGCATCATGAGCATATTCTTTTCGACCCGAAGAGCCCCGAAGAAAGAGCGGTTGTAGCTTTTCCATGATTCACTTTTTAGATCTGGAAATTTCGAGGCGATTTTGCCAATCATTTTTGAGTCTTCGTTTTCATCAAAAAGCTTTACTCCGTAAATGAGCTTCGCATCCTTTCCGAAATATTTTTGCCCGGCTTCCAGATTGATAAAGGCAAAGGAAGCGTTGATGTCAGCATAGCCTGTGTGAAAAATTCCCCGGACCGTAAAAAGTCGGTCGCTTGAAAAGAGGTCAACGTCGTTTCCGCCTGAAAGGGCATAAAGATTGATTTTGCTGCCGGGCCTGCTTCCAGTGCGGCGGGCAAGTTCCGAGCCGATCACAATGTCGTCTGCTTCAGAAATGTCAAAAGTTCCGGCATAAATCTGAACATGCTTTTTAAAAGCAGGATCATCGCTGTAAATCGAAGACGGCAGGGCCTTTATCATGGCAGCCGCTTCCTTGCCGGAAGTTCCGAGGACAAGAGCCTGGGCCTCATAAAAAGGCGTCACTGAGCGCAGGGATTTTTCTGCGGCACAGAAAGATTCAAATTTTTCGTTCTTGCGGCCATTTTCAAGACCGTCAGCAGAAGATTCCACCCGGATGTGATAGGAACTTATTTCCATGATTACATCGATAAAACTGTGCTGAAATCCGTTCATCACGCTGATTACGGTAATCAAAGTCATTACGCCGAAGCAGATTCCTAAAGTGGCCAGGGTCGTCGTAACTGCGGAAGAGCCCTTTCGGTCAACCTTTGCAAACCTGCGTGAGACAAAGAAAATCCAGGAAAGCCCTTTTTTAATGCTCAAATTCCCGCCTCCTCTGCTCTTTTCCATTGATGTAAATGATTTCAGTCTTTTTCACGCCGCCCTCATAGACGACCTCAACAGAAAATCCGTCCTCAAAATATAATTTTTCTGAATATGAATTCTGATTTTTGTAGTTCCTCTCAAGATGCAGCTCTCCGTTCTCGTAAAATTTGAGGTTGGGAGGAAGATTATTTTCATCAGTGACCGAAGAATAATCAAACTCGCTTTTGACAGAACGCTCATTGCGGTTGAATTTGCCCGAAAAAGTCTTTTTGTAAGTCCATGTAACGACTTCCTGCAGCAGAGTCCTTCCTTTTTCGTCATAGCTGTTGGTAGTTTTCTTGTCGTCGAGAAGGACGGTCTCAGTCTCAGCCTTTTCGGATTTTTTCTTGCCCTTTGACTTCACTTCCCTTTCTTCATAATGGCTTTCAAGAAGGGAAATGCTCCTTCCGCTCTCATCAAATTTATTTACCAGCCTTTTTTTGCTGTCAAACTGCTCCTCAACCGACTGGGAAGGCAGGGTATTTTCACCCAAGTAAGTATAATCAAGTGAAGATTCAAGACTTATATTCTTTGCGGCTGTCGTAATTTTAAATCTCTCGCTTTTTACCAGCCTGTAAAGGGGATCAAATTTCTTGCGTATCAGTTTTTCGCCATAAAAATTGACCAGAACCGTGTTTTCGCCCTCTTTCCAGGCCGTAAACTGCTCGCCGTCATATGAAAAACGCCGTAAATTTCCGTTCTTTTTTGTGTAGGTAAATTCCTGGGGCAGAGCCGATTCGATTTTTGACTCCTCAAGGCCGTCAATTCCCCGGTCATCACCGCCCTCAAGCATTTCAAGGATTCTGGAACCGTCGGTTACGTCAAAAGTCCCGGACTTTGAAGGAGAATAAGACTCAAAGCTCTGAAGGATATAGTCAATCCAGTCAGGCGCAGGGCCAGCATTTTCAGGCTTAGTTTCAGTCTCTTCAACCTTGTCCTCAGTACTTTCTGATTCAGTCTCAGACACATTTTCAGCACTTTCAGCCTCACCTTCAAGATTTTCTGCTTCACTCTCAGCACTTTCAGCCTCACCTTCAAGATTTTCTGCTTCACTCTCAGCACTTTCGGCTTCACTTTCAGGCTTTCCGGCCTCAACTTCAGAACCTTCACTTACGACTTCATAACTTTCTGCCACGCTGAACAAATCTTCCGGGCAGAAGGAACTGTCGATTATTCCCCTTTTCTGGAGATTATAATACTCGCAAAGATAAACTGAATCCAAAGGCGAAGAAATGCATTTTCTCTGGGTCATTAATCTGGCAGGAATTTCAGAAATCGAAGCCAGGGCCTGACACTCAGGATAAAGGAGAAGCCCCGTAGTCTTGTAGCGGGTAATCTCAAAGAAAAACTCACGGATGGAATAAAGTGTTTTTTTGTCGTCATCAGGAATTTCCTGGCTGAAAGCCCGGCTCAGGGTAAGAGAAAAAATCAAAATGAGGGGTAAAAAAACTTTACGAAGCCTGAACATTCAAATTCCTAATTTTTAACTTTACTAGCCCAAGAATTCCTCGACGTATTTTTCAGGATCAAAGGCCTGAATATTCTCGTATTTTTCACCGGTGCAGACAAAGGCAACTGGAAGCCCCAGCTGCTTTCCGATTGTAAAGGCACAACCGCCCCGGGCAGTCGAATCGTATTTTGTGATGACGATTGCATCCACGCCCACGCTCTCAGAAAAGACTTCCGCCTGTCTGAGGGCATTCTGACCGGTCGTTCCGTCAATCACAAGGAGTTTTTTATAGCAGCCTGCATCAGCCTTTTGAGACGCAATCCTGTCGATTTTCTGAAGCTCGCGCACCAGATTTTCCTTGTTGTGGAGGCGGCCCGCTGTATCAGCGATGATTACTCCGCCGCCGTTTGCCCTTGAGCTTTCTGCAGCGTCAAAAACAACTGCGCTCGGGTCACTTCCATGCTGATGGGCAATCACGCGGATTCCAAGTCGCTCGCCGTGCATTTCAAGTTGTTCTTCTGCAGCAGCACGGAAGGTATCGCTCGCCGCCATGATTACCTTTTCGCCCCTATCCTTGAAAAGTTTTGCGATTTTGGCAGCACTTGTAGTCTTTCCGACGCCGTTTACACCCAGCATCATAAAAAGATTGACTTTACCCTGCTCCGGAACTAAATCATAAGACTTAACGTAAGACAAAAGCATATTCTTCAATTCATTTTTTATGTCAGCTTCATCGGATATTTTTTTCTCACGGCAGATTGACTCAAGTTCTTCTGTTATTTCATAAGCAAGTTTTGCCCCCATGTCACCTTCAACAAGGGCATCTGTTAAATCTTCAAAAAATTCTTCGTCGATTTTTTTTGAACTGAAAAGATTTTTGAATTTCTGTGCGAATGAAATTTTCATATTTTCTCCAATTGTTTAATTTACCATAATTTCATTATTTTGAATGACTGATTCTTTGCTTTCAGGCTCTGGACTTTCCTGACTTTCAGCCGCCTCATCCTCAATGACTTCAATCTGGGGCTTTGAAAGCTGGGCCGCCTCTTTCATCGACTTTTTATCGATTTTGGTTTTAGCAGGAAGAACCCTGTCAGCAGCCCACAAATAGCGGACAAGCTCAATGACAGTCCAGGCACCACAGGCAGCCGAAATTCCCGCGCAAATGTTGGAGCGGTTCTGCAAGTCACGAAGGCGGTCATAATCACCCCGCCCCTGGGAATTGGCAAAATTTTCGGCAGTAAATTCACCTTTATAATAGAAGGTAAAAGGCAGGGAACAAATCAAGGCTGTATAAGCAGTATACATCCATCGCCTGCGTTTGTCGATGTTAGCCTGGCGGTCGAAAGGCTTGGCATTGACCAGAAGATAGGCTCCGTCAAAGGCCTGATTTTCAGGAATGCGGAAGAAAGCAATATTGCTGGAATCAGAGTCCTCTTGGCTCTTTTTGGGAACGGAAAAGACACCCAGAACTGATTTTCCGTTTACGTCAAGTTTTGCAGAAGGCTCTTCCTGACTGACCGGAGCCTGATTCAGGCCATAGGTGTGGAAAACGCCGTCCCGGTATTTTTTAAGCTTAATGTGGGCCTGGCCGTGAACCTTGGGCACTAAATTTGCATGAACGAAAAACATATTGTCATCGGTAAAGGAATATGTAAAAGCAAGATTCTCATAACCGGGTGCCTCAATGTTTATGTGATGGATTCCCGCATCCTTGATGATTTTATTATCAAAGGAGCCGTCTGTTTTTGTAAGCGAAAAGACAATTCCGTCAATCATGATTTTTGTATCTTTAGCAATTTCCTTGGGATTAATGTCAAAATCAAGCATGACTGGAAGGGCATTTGCAATTTTTGAATCGAGATTTCGCGCTATTGAGTCTGCAAGGGGCATTAAATCAGTAAGAAGACCGACTTCCTGAACGCTTCCGAAAATCTCTCCGCCCGGATAAATACGCAAATGGGTCGTTACCGAGCAATAATCGCCATAGCAGGTAATCTCGCCGGTAATAAGTCCGTTGATTTTGGCAGAAGTGACCTCCTGTTCAAAATCCCAGGAAGTAAAGCCAGCCTCAAGAGATTTTTCTGAAGGGGCAAAGAGAGCCGTTGAGTCGCTGCGGTAAAGAACTACATTTTCTGTAATTACCTCATCTTTTTCATCATGCTGAAAAAAAGAAAATGGAAGTTTAATCGGAAAGACAGGAAGATTTTTTTTATCATCTTTATTTTTTAAATCCGAATGGGCATTTTCATCATGGCTGATTTTTGGTGCCGCCTTGTCTATCTCTTTTTTAACTTCATCAAGATTTTCATTAATTTTGATTTCTATGTCCCTGATTTTTTCCATCTGCTTTTTTATTTCTTTTTCCAGCTTTTTGGGACTGTAGGTTGAAAGCACCAGGGAATCACGGCTTTTATATTCTTTTGAAAGCTGAAGGAAAAGCGAAATGCGCTGGGTTTGAAGTTCCTTGAGCTTACGGTCCAGCCTTTCCTTCTGGGGGATTGTTCGGATGTTTTCGCTCGAAAACTGCTCGACAATCAGCTGGGGCAGGACCTGAGCCGCCTTAGCCGAACTTTCACCCAGCTTCTGCTTTTGCTTGAAGGAAAATTCCATCACGCCGAGAGTCCAGTTGTCGGCAAAGGCTGAAAGAGAAAAAATCAGAAAAATAAGAATCCAGAGACGTTTTTTCATTACAGGTCGTCGTCTTCGTCGTCACCGCCAACAGGCAGGCCTTTCCACTGAGCCTGAAGGAAGGAATCGATGAACTGGTCGATGTCACCGTCCATTACGGCCTGAATGTCACCAACGGAGAACTTTGTTCGGTGGTCTTTTACCATTGTGTATGGCTGGAAAACATAGGAACGGATCTGGTTGCCCCAGGAAATGTCCTTTTTTTCTGCACCGAATTTTGCAGTCTCCTTAGCACGCTCTTCCTCGTAGTGGGCGTAAAGTTTTGCCCTCAAAAGGTTCATACAGGTGGCACGGTTCATAATCTGGCTTCGCTCGCTGTCACACTGAACGACGATGCCTGTCGGAATATGGGTAAAGCGGACTGCTGAGTCAGTCTTGTTTACGTGCTGACCACCCTTTCCGCCTGAACGGTAAGTGTCTACGCGCAGGTCTTCCGGACGAATGTCGACTTTGATTGTGTCGTCAAGAATCGGGAAAATGAAGACCGAGCTGAAAGATGTGTGGCGTCGGGCATTCGCGTCAAAAGGACTGATTCGGACCAGTCGGTGAACGCCGGCCTCTCCCTTGAGGTGGCCGTAAACATAGTCGCCGGTAATCTGAATCGTGGTGGACTTGATTCCGCCCTCGTCTTCCTGAAGGTCAACTGTCTCAAGCTTGTAGCCGTGGCGCTCTGCCCAGCGGATGTACATGCGGGAAAGCATGTAGGCCCAGTCACAAGCCTCAGTTCCACCGGCACCTGCATGAATCGTAAGGAAGCAGCCGTTTTTATCGACTTCGCCTGAAAGCAGGTTCAAAATGCTCTGTTCCTCAAATTTTTTCTGGCAGGCAGCAAGTTCTTCACGGATTTCTTCTTCAACAGAATCATCACCGCCCTCGCTTCCAAGTTCGTAGAGGGTTTTTATGTCATCAATCTGCTGCATGAGTTCGCGCCAGGGCTCAACCCGGCCTTTCAAAAGCTTTAGGTCGTTCATGACCTTCTGAGCCTTGTCGGCATCATTCCAGAAATCTTCTGCGGCAGTAAGTGCTTCGGTTTCCTTTATTTTTTTATCGATTGCAGGCGCGTCAAAGACGCCCCCAGACATTTTTAATATCTTCTTCGAGGGTTGAGATCGGTTCTTTGAGTTCTTCTAACATTCTTTGCTCCTAAAATTTAGCTTTGTTTTGCTCCGTAAATGCTTCGCTTCCACTGCTTGTGACGAAGTTCCGTGACCGCAAAATTGGAATTAACCGGGAACTGATAAATCCTCAGGGTATCATAATAATCGGTAACGGAATCAATCTCTCTTTTGAGACTTGCAAGCTGAGCTTCGTTAATCTGCATACTCTCCCAGCAGGCTTTTTGAATTTTTTTAAAACTGAATCGGGCAAGAATCTCTGCAATTGCCTTGGCACTGTCAATTCCACCCGGATCTAGAACTACGGATACAAACATTTATATAGAATAAAACATCGCCTTTATCTTGTCAAACCGCCCTTTTTGTTGCAAAATAATGATATGAGATTATTCTCAATCAGGCAGGTCAGGCTATTTTTTCTCACTTTCCTCATGATTTGCGGCACTTTTGCCCGGGCCCAGAGAATCACCAACCATCCGGTCTGCACGGCAATCACAGCTCAAAAGGCCGGAGTCAATAAAATCCAGCTTTCATGGAACCTTCCTTCTGATTTCAACGCCGCAAGCATAGCAATTTTCCGCTCAACCAGCCAGATTCAGCAAAAGTCCTTTATTTCAGCCGAAAAGCCGGTTGCAGAAGTTCCGGCCCACACAACAAGCTACACGGACAACCTCAAGCACTTCGGCGATTATTTTTATGCCCTCATAGCCCGCGACAGAAACGGCAACCTTTTCAATATGCTTTTGCCCACGGTAAACGCCACCGTAAAGCCGGTTTCCCTTCTTCCGCCGGATGATTATTACGAAATCGCTTCCACAGAGGCCGATGAACAGTATGTTCCGGGCTTTTTACGGGAACTTCCTCTTCCCTATCTCGATTTAATCTCTGACCTGGACATAAAGGCCACGCCCATGACGGCAAAGGCTAAAAAGGCAGGCCGCGAGCTTGCAGGAAAATACGCTGTCAAAAAGCCCAAACAGCTTAATCCCTATGTTTTTGAGGAAGACATGGTTCTTTCCCCGGAAGGCGATGATTTTTTTCTCTTTGAGTCACTCAAAAAATATTTCATCAAAAAAGACTACAAGGGCTCGGTCAATGATTTAAGAAGTTTTCTCGGCATCACCCGGGATCCATACGTCACCACAAGGGCTGTTTTCTATCTGGCCCAGTCCCAGTATTACTGCCGTAATTACAGAAAAGCCCTGGAACTCTTCCTTTTCGTAGAGGACGAGCTGCCAGAGCTTTCCAAAAAGTGGATTGATTCCACGCTTGATTTTTATCAGATTCCCCAGGAAGAAAAGATTATCAGTTCTTCAAGCCGCGGATAAGTTCAATAATCGCAGGTGTTTTAACCAGTCCCATCTCACGGGCATCAAGTTTCTTCTGCTTTTCATCTTCAGGCAGGATTCTCTTTCCGTTTTCACCGGCTGCAGGTGAGCTGTCAGCAATCTGTGCATCTTCCTCACTCTTTTCGTCCGGACGGAATTTAACAAGAACTTCATCACCGACATTTACCCGGTCATAGAAGCCGTTCTGCTCCAAAGTTCCCTGAGAAATTTCCTCTCCGCTTCGGTTGATTTTAATCGTGCCAAGATGATTTTTCTCTTCGTAGGTTACGCCAAGTCCCTTGTCACTAGTCGTGATTTTTCCGGCTTTGATTACATCGAGAACGACGTCCTTTTTCATGCCCTCGACAGTTCCCAAGTCCACGAGAATGTCGTTGACACTCCGCTGAAGGATTTTACCCCGGACAGGAAGCATTGCCAGTAAGTCACGGCGGAAAGCACGCAAAACTGAAGAGAATTTATCGTTTCCAGTTCTGAATGAAGAGAATTTTGTTGTCTCAGTGCCGGTTCTTGCAGAGTAAACTGTTGCTCCCAGAGTGATTTCGCGCTCAGTTTCATCGATATTGAGAATCACGAAATAATCAAGGTTGTTCTTGCGGGCCAGGCGGTAAGCCTCGCCGTAGCCAGAGACAGCACGATTTTCAAGGGCAACGGAAGTTGACGCAATTCCTGAGAAAATATCAGCGCACATTCCGGCTGCAATTTCCTCGGCATCACAATGCAAGAGCTGGACAGGAGACTTAGTATAGTAAAGGCCGATATGCCAGCGGGTTTTATCAAGGTAGAAGGGATCTACATTCCACTTTGCCGCCAGAGAATACTTCATGAGTGACTCGTAAGCCTCAATCGTATCATTGACCTTTTTCTGCTCAGGAGTGAGCTTAGCCTTTTCATCGCTTTCATCAAAAGCCCTTTCCTGATTCTGCTTGATGAATTTAAGCTGGTTGAGATAGTTTTCGTTAAGGCCGGTATTTCCCAGAAGCTGGGCAAATTCCGAGCGGGCTGCATCATCAAAAGGATTGATTTTGAGGGCACGCTGATATTCATAGCGGGCTTTTTCGCCAAAATATGACTTGGTGTATTCGCGGGCCTTCTGAACATGGAAATCTGCCCAGGCCGCACGACGGTCATCCTCAACAGGAAGTTTTTTCATTATGATAAGCTCAAGTCCGCTTCTCATAACTTCATCGTAAGGATTGATTGCAAGGGCCATGTTCCAGGTTTCAACGCAAGCCTTCCAGTCTCCCTTGCGGTTCTGAGCCAGACCTTTCAAATACCAGGCCTCATTTGTGCTTCGTTTTTTTGAGATGAGGTAGTCGCACATGTCGATTACGTCATCGTACTTTTTCTGGGCATAGAGAATCGATGAAAGAAGGACGTAAGCCTTTGTATATTCAGGATTTATCTGAACGGCAGCACGGGTTCTCTTTTCAGCCTCAGCAAAATTGCCCCGCTTTGCCTCAAGATAGGCCGCAAGATAATGAACCTCACTCTCACCTGAATGATAGCGCAGGGCCTGCTCGATGTACTTTCGCGCAGTATCCTGATTTCCAAGCTCCGAGCTGATTAAGGCAAGTGAAAGGAGAGCCTTGCGGTTGTTGCCCTGTCTTTTAAGGGCATCCTCGTACTGATTTTTTGCCCCGATAAAACTTCCTGTGAACAAATCAAGTTCCGCAAGTCCGAAGCGGGAATCAATATCATTGGGATATTTTTTGAGGATTTCATTGAATACCTTACGGGCGTCATCGAGCCGTCCCAGGGCAATCAGAATCATTCCCTTTAAGTTCTGAATGTCGGTTCTGTTTTTGGCGTATTTGTCAGCTTCCTCCAGATATGTGAGGGCAAGCGTGTAGTCACCGATGGCATAAGTCACCTGTGAAAGATGGAACCATGCCTCGCCATAAGACTTGTTTGCCTGTAAAGCCTGCTGAAAATCTTCGGAAGCACCGTAATAATCTTCAAGATTCTGCTTCTGCACGCCACGCTCAAACAACTTAAGCGCACTCAAACTCTCAGAATAAGCAAAGACTGAAAGAGAAAAAACAAGAACTGATAAACATTTTCGAATCGATTTCATATCTTTTCAATTATCGGAATTTTCGCTCTGTTTTTTAACCACCTTAATCAAATTTACGCGGTGGCCTTCCATGTCCTGAACGATGAAATCAAAATTTTGAGCCTCAGCCTTTTCGTATTTTGCAGGGATTCTTCCGAACAAATCAAGAACATAGCCGCCCAGGGTGTCGAAATTTTCCGTAGGAAAGTCTGATTCAAGGATTTCGTTGAGGTCGTCAAGGTCAACGCGGGCGTCACAGAGCCAGACATTTTCGCCCAGTGAAACGATGTCTTCCTTTTCGTTGTCGAACTCGTCCTGAATGTCGCCGACGATTTCCTCGATGATGTCTTCCATACAGACGATGCCGGAAATTCCGCCGTACTCGTCAATAGCAATCGCAATGTGCTGGTGGCGGCGCTTGAATTCGCGCAAAAGTCCGTCAATCTTCTTTGATTCAGGAACAAAATATGCTTTTTTGGTGATTTTCTGTAAATCGACGTTTTCTTTGCGGGCTATAGCCTTGATTATGTCCTTAACGTAAAGGATTCCTGTGACATTGTCGATTGATTCGCTGTAAACAGGAAAACGTGAGTGCCCGCTTGCGGTGATTTTTTCCAAAAGTTCTTCTTCGGGGGTGTCGATTGAAATAAAATCGACGTCAATTCGAGGAATCATGACTTCCTTTACGGTAGTCTCAGACAAATCCTCTATGCCCTTAATCATGTCTTTTTTCTCTTCAATGAGAATTTCTTCTTGTGCCCGATCCAAGTCAGAATTTTTCTCCGACCTGGCGGCGTTACTGGAGTGATAGTCCTCGTCTTTCTTTTTTCTGAATTTAAATAGTCCCATATATTTTCCTTTATTTTTTACCACAGATGGACACGGATTTTTTTTATTGCTTTTAATCCATTTAATCTGTGGTTTATATCAAATTTATATCCCCAAATTCCTTGAGCGTTTTTTCCTGCAGGACAAGCATTTCGTCCGTGGGAGCGACACCGCTTTCAATGTGCTCTTCGCCGTGGTCGTAGCCGTTCAGATGCAGAATGCCGTGAATCAAAAGGCGCTTGAATTCCTCGTTCTGGCTTACAGAAAAATATTCCGCGTTTTTGGGCAGGGTTTCCAGAGAAATCGCAATATCCCCGGCCTGAAGCCACTTGCCTTCATCATCGCTGTATTCTTCACCGTTTTCAAATGAAAGAATATCAGTAGGAGAATCGATGTCGCGGTAATTTTTGTTAAGCTCCTGAATGTATTCATCATTGCAGAACAAAACAGAAATTTCCTCTCCATCATATCCTAATTTTTCGAGTACAGAAAGACAGTAAGATTCAACTTTTTGCTCATTAAACCATTCCGGCGGAGTAAAATCTTCCATAAGGGAAATAAAAATTCTATTTGCCATTACTTGTCCCCGTCTTTTGAAATTGAATCAGACTTTGCTTCTGATGAAAAAGACTTATCTTCATCACTTGTGAATGACTTGTCCTTTTCGCTAGACTCAGAATCGCCTGTAGCATCAGGATCCTTTTGATTCTGGTATTTGATTCTTCCGTGATAGTAGGCCGCAAGAATTCGAACGAAGGTATCACGGATTTTTGTGAGTTCACCGAAAGTAAGGGCAGAATTATCAAGCTGGTTGCTTTCGATTTTTTTGTTGATGAGTTCCTGAATGAATTTTTCGAGGCGCTGGGCCGTCGGCTTTTCAAGAGACTTACAGGCAGCCTCACAAACGTCAGCAAGCATCACGACGGCGCTTTCCTTGGTGGTCGGCGGATTTCCAGGGTAAGAATAATCCTCTGGGATTACGTTGGTGTCTTTATCTTTTGCCTTATTATAGAAATAAGTGATTACGGAATTGCCGTGATGCTCGGCAATGATGTCGATAATCTGCTTTGGCAGGCGCAGCTGGTGAGCTTTTTCAACGCCAAGCTTGATGTGGCTCTTAATTACAGAAACCGAAAGCGAAGGATTCAAGTCAGTGTGCTTGTTTGCTGAATCGATATTGTTTTCGGTGAAGTATTCCGGGTGCTCCATTTTGCCTATGTCGTGATAGTAGGCTCCAACCCGGGCCAGAAGGGCATTTGCTCCGATTTCCTTGCAGGCATTTTCCGCAAGCTGGGCAACCATCATACAGTGCTGGTGGGTTCCGCTGGCTGTAAGCAAAAGTTTACGCAAGACAGGAGTGTTCTGGTCGCTCAAATCCATGAGGCGGAAAACCGAAGCCGTATTCATGATTGACTCAAGAGGGGTAAGGAAGCCCAAAACAAGAATTCCTGAAATGAAGGAGTTGAAGGCAAGACCCGGGAAAATAAAGACGGCATCGTTAAAATCAGAATTGAACATGACTTTAAAGAAGACGATGAAGACAACGCTCAAAATGGCCTGCATGATTGAGGCAAAAACCATATCAATGCGGCGCTCAATCTTCATTACGATTCTTGCCGAAGAAACACAAACTGCCAGTGTATACAAAGTCGGGACAATCTGGAATGACGAAGCTCCAAGGACTCCAAGTGCAAGCAGGGCCCCGAAAAATAAGGCTGAAGTCTGACCAAAAAGGATTGCAACCAAAAAGCCTGAGAAGACTGAAGGAATCATGACCGGCAGGGTGTATGGATTCTGGAAAATTGCATTCTTCATGCCGAAAGAAGTGAGGAAGAAGACAATTACGAAAAGCACGCACTCAAGTATGACTTCCTTTAACTCGACTTTTTTACGCAGCAGAACCGGATTGAAAAGAACAATCCAAAGAACCGAAAGCAATAGTAAATAGAGGATTTTGTCACAGAAAGCCCGGTAATCCACATAAAGAGGCGAATCAGCCATCTTCTGCAGCTTAAAGAATTCTTCTTCTGTGATTGGGAAGCCCTTTCGGATAACCTTTTCACCCTTCTCTATTGCCACAGGATAACGCATGTCCTCCGGCAGGGATTTTGTGGCATAAATCGTTTTATCGGCAACCTGTCCGATTTCGTATTCCTCAATTGCAAATGAAGCAAGGGTTTCGGTTGTATTTGCGTCATACCAGACAATTGCCATGCTGACGACAAAGGTAAGGAAAAAGGCAAGGATAAAGCCCCAGTTTTTTGAAATGAAATGACCAATAGAATCGAAGAAAATCGAAATTCCGTTTTTATCACTTTTTTCTTTTTTATTCATTTTAAACCTCTTGTTACGCGCCGGAAACTAAGATTCCAGCAGAGCCGCTAATATTCGCGCGGTTTTTGCCCCGTAAGCGAATCGTTCTCTGCAAACGCCTGAACAATTTTCTTGACCAGTGAAGAACGGACTACATCCGAACCTGAAAGATGAATCATGCTGATTTCCGGGATGTCTGAAAGAATCCGCATTGCATGAACCAAACCGGAAGTAAAGCGCTTCGGAAGGTCAATTTGACTTGTGTCTCCTGTAATAAAAACTTTCGCATTCTCTCCCATGCGTGTAAGGAACATTTTCATCTGTTCCGTCGTTGTATTCTGAGCCTCATCAAGGATTACGGCACAGTTATTTAGAGTGCGCCCCCTCATATAGGCAAGTGGCGCAACTTCTATTATACCATTTTCTGTGAGCTTATGCACTATTTCGCGCGGCAGGCAGGCATTCATTGAATCATAAAGGGGCCGCAGATAAGGATTGATTTTATCTTCCAGGTCACCCGGCAAAAAGCCCAGGCTTTCACCAGCCTCTACAATCGGGCGGGTAAGGACAATTGAAGAAACCTTTTTGGAAAGAACAAGATTGAGGGCTTCTGCAACAGCCAGAAAAGTCTTTCCGCTGCCAGCCGGACCTTCTGCAAAGACAAGATCATTTTTGCGGAAGGCTTTTACCAGCTCAGCCTGATTTTTTGTCTTGGGATAAATTTTACGGGTGCTGCCGGGAATTGAAATGGCGTAGCGGCCCGCATCAAAATCAGTATCCGCAACTCCGTGAACAAAGCCCGTATTTAAAATCGAATGAATCAAATCGGAAGACGAATCACCTGTGTCTGAAATTTCATCAACGATGCGGTCAATGATGAATTTGAATTCCTGCTGAATGTGAGGATCTTCTTCGTCGATGGAAATTTCGTTCCCTCTTGTAAAAACAGGCACGCCAATATGCTTTTCGATGAGTTTTAAATTGCTGTCATTGGTGCCGCAAACACGCGAAAGCAAGTCGCCGTCGGCAAGCACGATTGTATATTCAGAATTCACTTCTTTAATTCTAACCTTAAAATCTGATTCGTGCAAGGTTCACCTTTTCTATTGCTAGCTTTTTGCCTTTAGAATCATCTGAGCCCATTCAGCAATATCCCCGGCAAGTTTTTTCTCTTCCTCACTTGGATTTCCCTTCAAGAGGATTCTTGAGTAGGCCTTGTAATCCGAAGCGATTCCGTTGGTATTTTCTGCGTCCTTGTCGTATTTGAGGGCAGTCAGAATGGCGTCCACGGCCTCGGCTTTTCTGCCGGCCATAGAACAGGCACGGGCAATGCAGTACCAGTCAAGGGCAGTCTCAATCAGATAGCGCTCGGAATTGTGAATCTTTTCGGCAGAGACAAAGCATTTTCGAGCTTCATCGTAATTTTTTGAAGCCATGCAGATTTCGCCCCGCGTGCGCCAGAAATATCCATGGTAATAAGGCTCTTTTGAGATATAGGGCTTTGCTGAATCCAGTTTTGCAAGCAAAGCAGGAGCATTTTTTAAAAGCCCCTCCTCTCCCGAAGCTGATTTTTCGTCCTCAAGCAGCATTTTGACTTCATAGATCGTGCAGAGGCTGTAAAGAAGCTTTTTCTCCTTTTCATTGGAAAAGCGGACAGTATTTTTTGCCAGCTCAAGAATTTCTTCCTTGCTGATTACGAGAAAGCTTTTGGCAGAAGCAGAATCACTGACTTCAGCCGCAAAAAGCTCGTCCTGAAACTCCGGGCAGTCAATCTTCAATATGAGGCCCGAAAGAAGGATTTTGCACAAAAGCTCAGTGTTGTCGATTGAAAGGGCGAGTTTGTAGGCGCTGGAAATCAAATTAAAGGCACGGATATAGTTTTCTTCGGCAATGCGGCTGTTGGCTTCCTCAAGCTGGGCGCAGGCAAGATTTGAAACATCGGTCACAATCATGGCCCTTTTTGGAGCAGAAGAACATGACAAAAAGACGAATGCAATCAAAAAGAAGAGAATAGCTGTTTTTTTGAAATAAATTTTCCTGCAAGTCATCAGAAATCATCGCTCCTGAGCTGGCTGGTCGAAGATTTTCCCTTTGACCTGTCCGGGACACCGCCACGGATAAGTGGATTGTTCTTTACGCCTGTAAGGACATCCTGAGCCTCAACCAGAGTTGAATTCAGTTTGATAAGGATTTGGTCGACTTCCGGCAAGGCTGTATCAATAATCGTGTCGGCACTTCCGGCGATTGAAGAAAGTTCCTCGGAAACAACCGAAATATTTTTCAAGACGTCGGAAACATCTGAACTGAGCTCTCCGCCCAAAAGCGAAGGAACCGCCCCGTCCTCGGAATTTATCGAGTTCGTAAAAAGTGAAAGATTCTTCGTGATTTCATCCACATTTTTTACAATCTGCTTGATAGGAGTTGAAGCCTCATCATTATCAGAAAGAGCGGAATTTATATTTGCCAGCAGGGAATTCACATTGTCCATAATCGAAGAAATTTTCTTCATGAGGACGCCGATTGAGTCTTCCTGGCCCTCAAGCCTTATCTGGCGGGAAGCGATTATTTCCTTTGCAATGACCGAATCAATACGGTAGATTTCAGAGCCGGGAGCAAGAAGTTCCGAGCCTACACCGGGATAAAAGACAAATGAAGAGCCAAGGCCAATCGGGCTTGTTATAAGCTCAACGAAAGAATATTCCTTTGCATAGTCCGCGTATTCACCAAGGATATAGAATTCAACGCGGGCCATGGAACCTTCGAGCTTAACGTTTTTGATTTTACCAATTGCAAAGCCCTTGTAGGTGACGTCCATTCCGACAGTCAGACCTGAACCTGAGTTAAAGTAAGAATAGTAATGATTTTTTTTGACAAACCAGTTCTGGCTCGCACCGATTGCAAAAATCAAGGCAAACAAGGCTGCCAGGGCAAACAAAGAGAAGACACCGACAATTTGATCAGCGTAACGAATTTTAAATTTCATACTTTTTTTTACTTTTATTCTATTTTATTCACTTAGCAAACCTTCTTCAATAACCAGAGAGCTTCCCCCCATGGCATTGACGAAATTTGAGCTGTGACTTACATAAATTACAGTGTTTCCCTTTGCGATAAAATCCTGAATCAAATCAACGATTATCGCACCGCTCTTTCTGTCCAGGGACTCAGTGCACTCGTCCAGAAAAAGCACGGAAGGCTTATTTATGAGGGCGCGGGCAAAAGCGATTTTTTTCTGCTCACCCATTGAAAGGTCAACCGGCCTCAAATTCATGGCCCTCTCATATTTTACAAGGGCACAGACATCATGAATCCTCTTCATGCGCTTTTCCAAGGACATGGAAGGATTTGCAGTCTGCAGGGGCAGGTTAAGGTTCTGCATAATGTCCTGGTTTGACCAGAGGGCCGAATCCTGAAAAACAAAGCCGCACTCCCTTCTGAAAACCCGGTTTCTTGCATTGCTCATCATCTGTATGTCGTTTTTTTTGTAAAGGACCCTGCCCCCGCTGGGAACAAGAATGCCTGAAATAAGCTTGAGCAGGGTGGACTTTCCGCAGCCAGACTTTCCGGCAAGGCAGGTCACGGTTTTGGGCTCGATTTTCAAGCTGATTCCCTTGATAATTTCCTTGCCCCGGGAAGAGAATTTTACATCTTCTAGCGTAAACAAAGCCATTCCAACCTTCCTATAAAGACGACAAAACGATTATGACGACATCAGCGATGATGATTCCAAAAAAAGACTTGGTTACAGCCTGAATTCCCGCAATAGGAATTTCCGTGGAAGCCCGCTCGACATTAAATCCATAGTAAGTAGCCGTAATTGAAATCAGCATTCCAAAAACAAGGCTCTTTATCAGCGAAGTGACTATCATGAAGACTGGAATTGCCTTCAGGAGATTTGAAAGATAGCCGTAACTTGCGGCAGGATTGACGAACCAGGCTATAAGGGCCGGGCTCAAAAGTCCGCAGAGGGAAAAATAAAGATTAAGGAAGAAAACTGACAGAGTGACACCAATAAAGCGGGGAACAACCAGATAATCGATTGGATCTATTCCGCAGGCGACGAGACTTTCAATCTGATGGGAAGTGACCATTCCGCCAAGTTCAGTCGCAATAGCCGTGGCAGAACGGGCCGTTACAACGAAAGCGACCAAAAGAGGCCCCAGCTCCCTTACAATAAAAATCGCGAGAAGGCCGTAAATCAAATTGCCCTGACCGATTGAAACCAAAAAAGAATGACCGATTATGTAGACGGCAGAGCCCAGGGAAACTGAAAGAATCGCAATAATGGGAAGGGCTTCGATAAAAGTAAAAAGCAGCTGCATGATAAGGACCTTGTGGGCACTTTTATCACGATGGAAGAAAATTATCGAAGACTCAAAAATACGCCCGATATAGCCAAGAAGGTACGGGAGGGCCGAGAAATATGATAATACAGTGGAACCAACTTTTTTAAATAACACAGTAACCGAGCCTGCTACAATTAGAATAGCACAAGTCAGTCCTAAAAACTAGAATTTCATAGAATTTATAGAAAAAATTTGCAATCTGATTTTTTTAGGTTTATGATGTTTAAATAAGCTAAAAATAAACACACTAGGAGCAAAAAATCTATGACTAATTCAACAGAACCACGTGTACTGGCAATTATTTTGGGTGGTGGTAAGGGAACTCGTCTTTACCCGCTCACAAAAGAAAGATCTAAACCAGCAGTTCCATTCGGTGGCAAATACCGAATCGTCGATATTCCAATTTCAAACTGTATCAACTCAGGCTATCGCAAAATCTATCTTTTGACACAGTTCAACTCTGCTTCATTGCATCATCATATTACAAACTCATACAGCTTCGACCGCTTCTCAAAGGGCTTTGTTGAAATCCTGGCAGCAGAGCAGACTCTGGAGCACTCAGGCTGGTTTGAAGGCACTGCAGACGCCGTCCGCAAGAACTTCATCCACTTCAAGACCCAGAATCCGACCCACTATATCATCCTTTCCGGCGACCAGCTCTACCGCATGGACCTCAAGGCTTTCATGGACAGCCACATCAAGAGCGGTGCCGACATCACAATCGCAACTACAGCCGTAAACGAGCACGACGCAACAGGCTTCGGCATCATGAAGATTGACAGCAAGCAGGCCATCACAGAATTCATCGAAAAGCCTTCAGTAGACGTCCTCAAAAGCGGCAAATGGGAAATCCCTGCAAACGCACGCGGAGACCTTCCAAAAGACAAAAAATACCTGGCTTCAATGGGTATCTACATCTTCAATGCCAATACAATGGAAGAAACCCTGGACAACGACCTGACCGACTTCGGTAAGGAAATCATTCCGCGCGCAATCAAAAACAAAAAGGTAAATTCTTACGTATTCAACGGCTACTGGGAAGACATCGGTACAATCTCAAGCTTCTACAACGCTACCCTTGACCTCACTGCAGACATTCCTGCATTCAACTTCTACGATGCAGACGCACCAATCTACACCCACATGCGTAACCTTCCGCCACCAAAAATCAACGGAACACCGCATATCGAAAACAGCCTCCTTTCCGAGGGTTGTATCATTAACGGAAAATCAATCAAAAAATCTGTTATAGGTGTACGAACAATCATCAATGACGGCGTTGAGCTTAACGGTGTAATCTCAATGGGTGCCGATTACTACGAAAACGAAGAGCGTAAGGCAGAAAACAAAACTTCAAAACGCCCGAATATCGGAATCGGTAAAAACAGCAAGATTGCCAAAACCATCATCGACAAAAACGCTGCAATCGGCGAAAACTGCCGCATCAATGTAGACGGCAACAAATATCCTGACGGAGAGAACAAGCTTCCAAACGGAGCATACTTCTACAGCTCAGACGGAATCATCGTAATCCGAAAAGGCTCAGTAATTCCAGACGGAACAGTAATCTAATTGCCATCAATGTTTGACAAGCTGGGCGACCTGCTCAGCGAAGCACTTGAAAAGGGGGAGATTCCAAAGGCCGCAAGTTCCGAAGAGTCTTCCCCTTCTTCACAAAAAAGCGAAACAATCCAGCAAACTTTCTCAGATTTTTTCTTCATGCAAAAGGGGGCTAATTCAATCCCGAATGTCCCAAAGGAAGAAGTCAAAAAACGCCCTCTGCCCAAAATCCCGGCTCATGTAAAATCAGCACTGGCTTTCATTCAGATTCCTGAAGAAGCAGATTTCGAGGCCGCAAAAAAAATCTACCGGGAAAAATTAATGTACTATCATCCGGACCGCAGGAACGACAATCCATTTTTACAAAAAGTCGCAAAGGAAAAGACTGCCCGGCTTTTAAAAGAGTGGGAAATTATCGAAAAATGGTATCAGGGGCAATAAATTAAAAGCCCATGTTCATGTCGAGAACCATCTGAACTTCAGTCGTGGAGCGGTTAACCTCACGGGCGATTTCTTCGACAGAGTGACCTGCCGCATACAGATTGCGGACCAAAGATTGAATGCTCTGCTGGGGCTGGATAGGCTCGTCAGCATAGCTCACGTTGCCGCCAATCACAGGAACAGAAGCATAAGAAGAGCCGTCGCTTTCAACCGTGAAAGTTGTTCCCGCAGCGGAAACAATCTGGCTTGAAAGCATTCCAGAATCTTCTGCCTCAGCCTGATCAAACAAATCCCCTTGCTGGACATGAGCGTGACGGTTTCCTTCGTCGGTGAGCTCGTAGCGGTTGCCTGACTGGAGGCCTGCTGAAATATTCATGTTCTGATTTCTCAGATACTGCTGGGCTGCCCTGCCGCTGTTGCCTGAGGCAAATGGCTGGACAGGCTGCTTGCGGGCTTGAAGGGCTGAATCAATTTTCTGCTGATAGGAAATGGAAGCCTTCTGGGCTGCAAGTTCCTTGCGGGAATGCTCAACGTGGCGGTCAGCCTCAGCAACGATGCTCTTGAGCTGCTTGATTCTGTCTTCGATAAGCTCGATATTACGGCCGGCATTGTGATTTATGTCGGCAATCATTCTGTCCATTTCTTCGCGGGTAGAAGCAATTATGTCGTCAGTTGAGAAGATTTTCTTAAATTTGATGAAGAAAGTAATCCAAAGTGCAATATTTAATACACAGAAAAAAGCCGCGATAAAAACAACTATCATTAAATCTACCTTTCTATATTTATATGAATACCAAGATAAGTCTCGCGGATTTCAGACTCTATTTTTTTCTCAGTATCTTCCTGTTTTTGACCTTTTCTTCTGCCGCCCTGACCGTAAGCCGAAGAATTCTGATGACCTTCGTCGTTAATTCCGGTTGATTTCGCCTCATTGTCTGCTGCCTTACGAACCTGCGAAGCCTTTTCGGCGTTCTGCTGAATAATCTTGGACTCCTGAAGCTGCTGTGCGAGAACAGCTCCCTGCTGCTGGTGAGAAACAGTACGAGCAACGTTATTCATGTTCGCATACATTGTCTGCAAATCAAGAGGAGAAACACCCATTAACTATAGCCCTCCGGTCCCTTAATGTCATCCATGTTTGGCTGCTCAAACTTGCCGCGCCTTACGAAGCCACCCTCGTAGTAGAATGTGACGGATTTTGCGTCTGCCCTAACCTCATCCTTTTCGTCACGAACGAAGATTTTGACGCCGGAATAAACCGTGCCGGAAACATAGACTTTTCCGATATTCTTGAGCTCACGCAGGCGGCCCTGAATCTTTTCGATTTCTTCGTTGTACTGGATGTTTTCTTCGATGATTTCGTTTTTCTGTTCCAGGAGACTGACAAGGTTTTCTTCCTTTTCTTTCGGAAGGCTTTTTCGAACCTTTTTCATGTTCTCAAGGGTTGAAATGTTGAGTTCAAGTTCATCGAGAGTCTTGATGTTGCTGTTCTGCATGTCAAGAAGCTCTTCCAGTCGCTTTTTGGCGCGTGGATCGAAGCCGACGGAAATAACTGTTTCGGTACCGCCGCCCTCTGAACCGATATTCTTGGCAAGAACGCACTCGGTTGCGAATACATTTCCACCTGTAATCTGGGCACGCTTGCCGTTGAGGATGATTTTCTTTTGAGCGGAAACTTCGCTGTTCATGATTGAGTCGGTTACGATGATATTTTCTTCGACCTGAACCGTTGTATTCTGAATGAATTTTGCCCAAAGTGAGCCGCCGCAGACGATTTTTCCTTCGTCACGGCCGATGATTCCGGAAGAAACGATGATGTCGCCGTCTGATTCAAGAGAACATTTGCCGACAGTGCCGGAAACTTCGATATTGCCAGAAGCCTTGACGTTGAATCCGTCCTCGACAGCTCCCTTGACGATGACCGTTCCAAGGAAGGTAATGTTTCCGGTTTTAATGTTGACTCCCTCGACTTCCATGATAGGCTCAACACAGATTTTGTCATTAATAAGGAGAACCTGACCGTTTGCATCTGCAAGAATGGTGCGTCCGTCCTTATCAACACGAACGTTTTTGCCCAGAGGAAGCTGGATGTCACGGCCATTTTTAGCTTCAAGATATCGTCCGTAAAGGGTTTTGCCGGCCTTGCCCTGCTCCGCAAGGATTTTCTGAGCAAGCGGCTGGCCTTCAACGACGTTCTGAATGAGGTTGAGCTCCTTAAAGTCAACCTGACCGTTAGCGGCTTGTTTTGCCCGGATTTTAGAGCGGTCAGTTTCAAAGTTGTAGGTGATATAGGCGTCTTTTCCGTCAACTGGAAGGACAGCTTCGGCTACAACTACCGGCTCATTATAATTTGGCTTATCAACAAGGGCCTGAATTTTTTCATCGGAAATGCCTGCAACAACTCCCTGCTGGGTAAGGGCTTTTTTAATCTGCTCGACAGTTACGTCAGCACCACCGATTGAAGGAGGATTTATTGTTGCGGTGGCCTTCATTTCATCACTGGAAATATCAATAACGAAAATTGCATCAGCGGAAGGCTCGTGATTGTATTCACCGATTGTCTTGTATTCGCCGTCAGAACCATTCTTTACGATTGAGCGGACCAAATCAGCATCAAAAGTTTTAGTATCAGGGCGGTTCAAATCTTCGAGAACTACATCAGGATCAACTGGCAGACCGTCGCCGATCGGCATTGTAACCTTGAGCATGATGTCGAGGCCAAAATGATGCAGGAAGTATTCGCCGTTTTTGGAAACAATCTTTTCTTCGAATTCTTCGTCTTCGGCATCGACAGTTTCGCCATTCTTTCCAATGACTGTCTTTTTGATTGTATCGGGATTTTGATAAACTTTTAAAAACCAGGGCTTTTTGGCGATTCCCATAAAACCGTCAAAACCACGCTCAACAACCTCATATTCAAGATTCACGACCCGCGTGTCAAACTGAACGGCCGCATCAGCAAGAGCCTCATCAAGAGTGTCGGCACGCACTTCTATAAAGTGAATGTCCTTGTCTTTGCTGAGAAGTCCGGCCATGTCCTTACGAATTGTTTCAAGTGTTACCATGTTTTAGAAAATTCCTTTTCTGAAGTTGGTGAGTTTTGCCCGCAAGTGCAAGTTAGCGTTTGAATGAAGCTGGGAAATTCGGGATTCAGATACGTCAAGAACCTGACCGATTTCCTTGAAAGTCAAATCTTCATGATAGTACAAAACGATTACCATCTTTTCTTTTTCGGGAAGCTCATTGATTGCCTGAATGATAACCTTTCGGATTTCCTCACGCTCAACCTGAACGTCAGGATTGAGGCTCTGCGGAGATTCGATTGAGTCACCGATTGAAAGATGATCGCTGTCGTCTCCGGAATACCAGACGTCATTGAGGGAAAGAACCGAAGTGCCGCTGATTTTCATGACAGTGTGCTGGTATTCTTCGACAGAGAGGTTCATTTCCTTTGCGATTTCTTCGTCTGTGGCAGGACGTGAAAGCTTTGATTCAAGGCCTGAGATTACGTCTTCGATTTCACGGGATTTCTGGCGTACAGAGCGCGGAACCCAGTCAAGCTGGCGCATTTCGTCAAAAATAGCACCGCGGATTCGGGTTACAGCGTATGTTTTGAATTTTACTTTTTTGTCCAAATCATATTTACTGATTGCGTCAAGAAGACCGAACTGACCGAAACCGACCAGATCGTCGAATTCCATGCTGGCAGGAAGTCCGACAGAAACTTTGCCCGCAACATATTTTACCAAAGGCATGTATTTACGAATAATCTTGTCGCGCAAGGAGTCGGATTTAGTCTTTTTGAATTCTTCCCAGAGTGCGTCTTCTTCTTCATCATTAATAAATTGCGTTTTTGTATTATCCATATTCACACCTTTTAATTATCTTTTGCCAATAAAGTCTGGATAGCCTTGGCCATGACTGTCGTGTCACCGCTGATCGGCTGTTCCTTCATTTTTGACCCGCCCGTTGCAAATTCCGTATCACTAACGATTTCATCAGTGCCCGGTGAATCCAATTCAGAAGCAACATCCGAGGAATCAGTCTGCATATCTGAAATATCAGGAAGTTCATCGAGCTGCTCCGTGGAATTTCCGTCAGAAGAAGCTGCAGCAGCCCTTGCCGAAGGCGCATCAGGCTCGGGATTATGGCTGACCTGACCCAGACTGACAGGCTTGAAGGAATTATCAGCAGCCACAGAAGGGGCCGGATTATCTTGAGCTCTTTCCGCATGAGGGGCCGGATTATCTTGAGCTCTTTCCGCATGAGGGGCCGGACCAGCAGCAAGAGGTTCAGGCTGACCAGGAGAAGCAGAAGAAGGCTCTTCCTCGGAAAAAGTATTTGAAGCGGCAGACAGACTTTCACTATTTTTATTTAAATCTGAATGATTGTTCAGCACGGTAAATTTTGGGGCAAGCTCTTCATCAGGGAGACTGGAATCGCCGACAACGATGTTAACGACTCCGCCGGATTGAGCTTTTGCGGCCACAGGGTCAGACTCTGCGGCAAAACCACCGGTATCTATAGAAAGGAATTTCTGATAGAGGAAAGTAATTCCGACGCAAAGAAGAGCGAAGCCTAAAGCGCAAAGGAAGGCCCGCAATATAACAACAGAGAAATGAACGTCAGAAAACAATCCTATTAAAAAGGATATAAAAAACCCGATACAAGCCGAGATGCATATATTTTTCGGGTTTATCATAATCTCCTCCCTAAATATAAGTTTAAATCAGAAAATTCATTCGGTCAAGTTTAATTTTTGCGCAAGAATTTTTTGAGGAAGCTAGAAACTCCTTCCGAAGAACCAATATCACTCTTTTCAATCCGGCCTACGATGTGCTTGATGCACTGGGCTGGCTTTGAAGTAGGATTTACGATGATGAATGGCTTCTGGCGGATAACCGAAGCCTGAACTACAGGGTCATCATAGACGAAGCCGATGTAGTCAACTTTCTTGTTGAGGAACTGGCCGGCAATGTTGATGATGCGGTCAGAAATTCTCTTGCCCTCGTCCGCTGAGTGAACACGGTTTACAAGCAGTTTTATGTTCATTTCGCGGTCAACGAGCTCAGTCGTAATGATTTTGATGATGCCGTATGCATCAGTGATTGCGGTTGGCTCAGGAGTTGTAACGACATAAACTTCATCAGCCGCAGCAACGAACTGAAGGACGTTATTTGCAATTCCCGCACCTGTATCAATGATGATGATGTCAGAATTTCCCAGCATGGCGAACTGTTTTGCGAAGTAATCAAGCTCATCAACGGTCAGATTGGCGATTTTTGAAAATCCGTTTGCACCAGCGATAAATTTGATTCCGAATTCCGTCTCATTGATGATTTCCTGCATGGTCTTCTGTTTGTTGATTACATGCATGAGGTTGTACTGAGGAACGACATTCATAAGAACGTTTACGTTTGCCATGCCCAAGTCACCGTCAATCAAAGTGACTTTTTTGCCCTGCTGTGCATAAGCGATTGCCATATTGACTGAAAGATTCGACTTTCCGACACCGCCCTTACCGCTTGTGATTGCGATAATCCGGGTCTTTTTATTATTTGACATCATTTTTTTGAGTTCCTGTGCCTGATCTTCCATATTAGTTTTCCTCCGCAAATTTTTCGTCGATATGTTCGCGATTTATTGAAAAGTCATTTAAATTCAGCAAGAATTTTAAAGTTGAAGCCCGCTCAATTCGTCTCGGTACCTGCTGACCGTCCGTAATGTATGAGACAGCCTTTCCCTTTTCTGACAAGACGCTGATTACGTTGCCGATTGCAGAAGTCTCGTCCCATTTTGTGATGATGACAGAAGAGAAATTAAAGGGCTCATAGTTCTGAATAATCGAAATCATGTCACGGGCCTTTGCAGATGCCGTAAAGGTGAGGTAAACATCAGGATGCATGCCCTTGACTTCGAGAATTTTACGCATTTTTCCGATATTTTCAGAATCATTCGGGCTGTAGCCAGGAGTGTCGATAAAGAGCACGTCGATTGAATCCTTGTATGAATCCAAAATCTTTTTTACGTCCTCGGCAGACTCAGCCTTGTCAACGTTTGTGCCAAGTAGGTCTCCGTAACGGCGAAGCTGCTCTTCCGCACCGACTCGGGTGTGGTCAATCGTAATCATGCGGATTTTCGGCTCAATTTCCTCGGCATTTCTTGCCTCAAGAATCATTGTTCCGGCAATTTTTGCGATTGTCGTAGTTTTTCCAACTCCTGTCGGACCTACGAGAATGATTACATGGGGATATTTGTGCATTACCTTTGGAGCAATCTTAATTGACTCGCCAATCCAGTCCACTACCTTGCTCTGAACGAGGTCAAAATCTTCAAGTTCCTCAACTGAAAGCTCAGAACGGAGGCGTGTGGTAATTTTATTGATATAGGAGAAAGTAAATTCGTTTTCCTGGAGAAGGTCTTCGATTTTTTGAATTGAGAGGGGCTTGTCACCTGCGTTTGTAGCAGTGGCAATTTCCTCAAGTTTTTTTGCCAGAGTTTTCTGGTATTCCTCAAGTTTTTTGTCGAGGCTCGCAATCTGAATAGTCTGAGTGACAGTAGCAGAGTTTTTGTTCAGAATTTCATCACGGCTCTTCTGAAATGCTTCCTGAGGAGTGACTGCTTTTTTCTGACCGATGGTAAATCGAACTTCGTAAAGTTCCTTTTGACCAAAGCCAAAAAAACCCGGTTTGAGAACAGGACGCTGACCACGGATATCGTAGTTATGTCCGTAAGTCTTGAAGAGTTTCTGCTTGCAGTCCTCAAAATCTTTTCCAATGATAGTCTGGATTTCATCCTCTGCCCTTCCGTAACCTGAAGCAACTGGATTTGCGACAGGATAAGCAGTAGAAGAACGCGGATTTTTATCAGCAGACAGACCAAAACCTTCGTTATACATTTATTTCTCCAATAATCTCCAAGTTAACATTTTTCCCAGCTGCAACAACTTCGTTTACAGAAAGCACAGGGATTTTCTCCGGCAATTCATTGCTGATTGAATTATGAACCAGCTGTCTTACTTCCGGGGTCGAACAAAGCAAAATCGGGAAGTAATTTCGCTCTCGGGTTGCAGCAATTGATGAACTGACTTCACTAATCCACTTGCGGTTATCCACAGGATCGAAGGCGAGGAAAGGCTGTCCGCCGTCGTTCGGAATCACGCAATGCTGAATTATTTTTTCTGAGACGGACTGCGAAACCTGCAGGACGCTCAGTTTTCGGCTCGGATCGTGAGGGTCTACATATTGCAGACAAATCTGCAGGCCCAAAGCCTCGCGGACTTTTTCGACAAGCAGCCAGTTGTTGTGAGGCATGTTGCCGTAGTTTGCAAGGGTCTCAAGGATGGCGACGATATTGCGGATTGAAACCTGCTCACGAAGCAAGCCCTGAAGAACCCGCTCAATCTCACCGTAAGTGTATTTGTATGTATTGAGGACTTCATCGACGACAACGGAGTTAGTTTCCTTGATTTTGTCGATGATGGCCTTGGTCTCAAGACGGCCGAGGATTTCAGCCGCATGAGAACGGATAATCTCAGTAATGTGGGTTGCGATAATTGTTGGCGGATCAACTACGGCATAGCCGGCTCTCTCCGCATCCTCACGCATGTCTTCGCTTACCCAGACGGCAGGCACGCCGAAAGCAGGGTCAACTGTCTTTTCGCCCTTGATTTCCTCAGTGGCAGCGCCTGTGTTCATGCACATGTAGTAGCCCAGCTTGATTTTGCTGCGTCCGGCTTCGATTCCCTTGATTTTGAAGCAGTATTCATCAGGAGCAAGGGTCATGTTGTCGATGATGCGGATTTTTGGAACCACAAGGCCAAGGTCAAGGCCAGCCTCACGGCGGATTCTCGTTACGCGCTCAAGCAGTTCCGCACCCTTTTCCTTGTCAACGAGTGGAATAAGGGCATAGCCGAGTTCGAGACAGAGGGGATCAAGAGGAACGACAGGACTGACTTCACCGTTCTCGCCGGCAGCCTTTTTATTCTGGGCGTTCTGCTCTTCCTCAAGTTTTTTGGCAAATGAAGCCTTTTGCTTTCGAAGAAGGTTGTAGCCTGTAAATACGAACAGGGCTCCGACAGGAAGCAGAAGATACCAGGGGAAATTGGGGATAAGGCTCATGAGAGCCAGGGTAATTCCTGTGATGATATAGACATAGCCGCTTGTCGTAAACTGTTTTTTGAGCTGGTCGCCAAGAACTTCCTCGCTTGAATTGCCGGTTACAATAAGACCTGTAGCAAATGAAAGCAAAAGAGAAGGAAGCTGTCCCAAAAGACCGTCACCAATAGTGAGTCGTGAATATGTGCTTGCAGCGTCACCGAACTGCATTTTGCCGATTGCGACACCGGCAATGATACCTGCAATCAAGTCGATGGCCGTGATGAAGATACCGGCCTTTACGTTACCGCTGACGAACTTTGAGGCACCGTCCATGCTTGAGTAGAAGTCGATGTCGCGCTGGATGGCGGCCTTTTTGTCGCGGGCCTGCTCGTCCGTGATATAGCCGGAATTGAGCTCAGAATCAACCGCGAAGAATTTCTGGTTCATTGCGTCCAAGCTGAATCGGGCTGCAACCTCAGAAACTCGGGTGGCACCTTTTGTGATTACGATAACCTGAATGATGATGAGGATGATAAAGATAACCATACCGATGACCAGACCTGTGGTCGATGGATTCAGCGGATTATCACCTGTTACAATAGAAGAAAAAGCCTTGAGCATGTTGCCCGGGAAGTTCCGGTAACCTGTAACGCTGGCCTTTGTAAGAATCAAGCGGGTGGAACAAACGTTCAGTGCAAGCCCGTAAAGTGTGGAAAAAAGCAGAACGCGGGGGAATGAGGTAAAATCAGAAGATTTTGGAGTGTAAAGTACAACGAGAAGAACAATTACTGAAATTGAGATGTTTACAATCATGAGGAAGTCCAAAAGGACTCCAGGCACAGGAATCAAAAGCATGAGAATGACAGCAATTGCCGCTGCCGCTACAGCATGATTCTCAATGTTCCCCAAAACATTTTTTAAATTAAACCGGTTCGCCATTCAAATCCCCACCCGAAATAGCTCACTTTTTATTAAATTTTTCAAGATGACTATAAATAGTCGCTATTGCGGCAAAATAGTCACTTGGAATTATATCACCAATTTCCGTTTCTGCATAGAGAGAACGTGCCAAAGGTCTGTTTTCTACGATTGGAACGTCATGCTCTTTAGCAATTGTACGGATTCTAAGCGCCAGATTGTCACTGCCCTTAGCCATGACCTGTGGTGCGTCCGATACAGCCTGATCGTACATGAGCGCGACCGCAAAATGGGTCGGGTTCGTGATTACGACGTCTGATTTAGCGACCTGCTGAGGCATATTCCTCTGCAAAAGCTCGCGCTGGGCCGCCTGAAGATGAGCCTTAACCTCAGGATCACCTTCCATTTCCTTGTATTCCTGCTTAACTTCCTGCTTGGTCATCTTCATGCTTTCAATGAACTGCTTTTTCTGAACCAGATAGTCAGGAATCGCAATCGCAAGAAAAACAACCGCACAAGTCGCAAGAATCTGGGCCGCCGTCCATGCAATTTTGCCGATCGCCGCATTCAGTCTTGAAGCATTGATAAATTCCAGAATCACAGGAAGATTCAAACGGATCAGCAAAAAGGAAACAAATCCGACGACACCAACTTTTATAAAAGACTTCGCGACATTGAATCCGCCCTCAAAAGAAAAAAGAGTCTTTTTAAGGTACTGACCGATTCGCGGAGTAATTTTCGAAAACTGGGGCTCAATCGGCTTGAGCGAAAAAATAAAGCCCCGGTTCTGGATAAGGTTGGCAAGAACTCCTGCCGCCGCACCAAAAAGAGCCAGAGGAAGCACGGTCTTCGCAAGTGAAATCACGAAATGGAAGAAAAACCTCTTCTGAAGCATTTCCGTTTCAGTCACATGCGTAAAATAGAAGACAAGAGTTTCCTCGCACAAAGACCAGAAATAGGGAGCCGCAATAATCAGGACAATCACAGTCACAAGCATTACGATTGCACTGTTCAATTCCTGACTTTTGGCAACACGGCCTTCTTCACGGGCCTTACGGAGTTTGTACTCGGAAGGATCCTCGGTCCGCCCTTCTTCCTCAGCAGAAAACCACTGCAAGTCTATTTCTTCAAAGCTCATGAGCCGCCTCCTACGATAGTAAAAAGCCGTTCAAGAGAAGAAAATCCCCGGACGAAGGAATGAGTGAAGAATTCACAGATTTGCGGAAAAATCAGAGTAATAATAAAGAAGGAAACCAGAATCATAATCGGGAAACCTTCGCTCATAAGGTTCATCTGCGGAGCTGCCTTTGAAAGAATGCCCATGGTAACGGAAATCAAAAGCAGGGTTCCCATAATCGGAAGAGAAATCACGAAGGCATCGGCAAAAAGCTTGGTAAGCCCGCCCAAAAGGAAATGAATCATATTCTCCCGCTGTAAGACAAGGGAAAGGGCGTTGAGGGAATCAAAGCTTGAAAGAAGGGCCTTGGTAAAGAGGTACAAAGCCCAGTCACTCTGCAGGAAAATAAGCATCGCAACAAGGTTAAAGAACTGACCCATGAGGGGGTTTTCAACCTGACTCAGAGCATCGTAAACTTCGGAAGCAGAAAAGCCCATCTGGAATGCGAAAAACTGACCTGCCGAACTGAAGGCTGCAAAAATCAGAGTAACGTAAAATCCAGTGATGATTCCAATTACACCCTCACCAATCAAAAGCATTATGTATTCAATGGAAAAGTTTCCGTCAGAACCGATATAGGGCGTATAGAAAGAAAAATTTACATGAGGGAAAACGAGATAGGCAAGATAGCCGGTAAAGGCAACTTTTGCAATCCTTGAAACGTTACGGATTGAAAAAAGAGGAAGGGTCATGATAAGGGCGAAGCATCGGACCGCAATCAAGAGAAAAACTGGTGCATTAAAAAGAATCCGGTCTAGCATCGCCCTGCCCCGCCTGCAATTTACCTTGCGAGATTTTTAATCTGCGAGAACAGGTTGACGGTGTAATTACCCATCATGCTGAACATCCAGCCGCCTAAAAGAGCCAGAACCACGAGGATTACAAGCATCTTAGGCAGAAAAGTAAGTGTCTGCTCCTGAATCGAAGTAGTCGCCTGAAAAATCGCAACAATAAGGCCGACAATCAAAGCCGCGCCAAGAACCGGAGCGCAGAGGATAAAAACCTGAAAAACAGCGCCACGCATTAAATTAACAATCATTCCTACTGACATAATTCACTCCTATTTAATGATGCTCTGGAAAAGCTGCTGGGTCAAAAGCCCCCATCCGTCTACCATGACGAAAAGCATGAGCTTAAATGGCATAGAAATCTGAACCGGAGGAAGCATCATCATACCCATACTCATGAGGATTGAGGCTACAACCATGTCGATTACGATGAAAGGAATATAAAGGAAGACACCGATTTTAAAAGCCACCGTAAGTTCATGAAGGATGTAGGCCGGGATAATAACGTAAGTCGGAATATCCTCAGGCCCTTTTGGAGACGGAAGGTTTGCCATTCCCAGGAATGAAGAAATGTATCTTGAACCAAGTGAGCCGTCGCTCTGAACCGTAACAGTCTGGTTGAGCATAAAGGTGCGGAGCGGAGCCTCAGCCTCGCGGTAAGCCTGCTCAATAGTAAGCTCTCCGTTGGAAAGGGGCTTTAGCGCATTATTGTAAACGTTCTGCAAAGTTGGGAACATGATGAAAATCGTCATAAAAAGCGCGATTCCGTTAAGAACAGAGGTCGGCGGAACCTGCTGCAGGGAAAGGGCTCGCTTAATGAAGTCAAGAACGATTGAAAAGCGGAGAAAGCATGTCGTAAGAATCAAAAGACTCGGAGCAATCGTAAGGACTGTGAGCAAAAGCAGAAGCTGAACAGAAAAAGCAACCTGCTCGCCGCCCTGTGGACGGGAAATATTTACGTCAATGTTAGGAAAATCGATTCCACGGACATTGCCGCCCATTTCAGTACGCCCCTGAGTTGAGCCCTGAGGAAAGTTGCGGTTCTGGCGTGACTGAGAAGCGACCGGAAAAAGGCAGAAAATTGAAATAAAAGTCGCGATAACGATACGCGGAAGCCATTTATGGAAAGATGCTGAAATCATGTTCTTCATTTTACTCTTCCTCATTCAAACGGCTTCTCTGGCGCTGCAGGCTTTCTGCGGCATTCTGTGCGCTTGAACCGTAAATATTCTGATTTTTGCCAGCACCACCCGGCATGAAAATAGAAAGGATGTCATCAAAAGAACGCGGGCGCTTGGTATTGTCGTTTTTGTCAGCATAAAGATTCATGGAATTGACCAGTTCCTCGTCCTCAATCTGACCGATTAAATTGACCGCATTGTCAGAAACTCCGAGGATGTAGGCATGATTTAAAATGGTAACCACATCAACAGAACGGTTTGAGCTCAGAGGAAGGTGCGAAACATGACGCAAAAACGGATCGTCGGATGTTCGGATTTTTGTTCCACGCCTTAAGACTCGCATAGCAAGATAAGCGAGGCCAAGCACAACTCCAAGAGAAAGCACCATTTTTACAAAAAGACCGAATGTAGAGGAAGATTGCTGGGATTGCTCGTAATCACCGCTGTTCCAGTTCCAGTTTTGAGCAGCCTGTGGCTCAGTCTTTGACTGTGGCAAAGATTGCAAAACCTGCTGCTGTTCAGACTGTTTTTCTGAAGAAGGAGCCTGTGCTGATTTATTTGAAGATTCATCTGCGAAAACAGGAATTTGAGAAATAGAAAGCATTAAAGCACAGCAAATTGCTTTAAACGCCTTTGGCGCAATGCTTCCATGAGAATTTTTTGTCATAACCCCACCCACTTTTTGACAAAACTATTTTATTTTCCTTTAATTATACCATAAAAAAAGGCATCTGTCGAACATTTTTTTTCAACAGATGCCATTATTTTTAAGATTTTTTTGTATTTTAGCAAAAAAATACTATCTCAAATCGCTTACGCGTTCCATTGGTGAGAGGATTTCGGTAACACGGACACCGAAGTTTTCATCGATGACTACAACCTCACCCTTTGCGATTGGCTTGTGGTTTACAAGGATGTCAACAGGCTCACCGGCGAGTTTATCAAGCTCGATGATTGTACCTTCACCCATACCAAGGATGTCCTTGATCTGTTTTTTAGTACGTCCGAGCTCTACGGTCATTTCCATGTTTACGTCCATGATAAGACCGATATTGCCCTGCTCCTGTGAAGTCGGGCCGCCTGCAAGATTCGGATACTGAACGGCCTGAACATTTGGCATTGACATACCCATTGGCATTCCGCCCATCTGCATTCCACCGCCCATAGGCATTTGCATACCACCCATCGGCATACCTCCCATCATAGGCTGCTGCTGGAATCCACCCATCTGCATTCCACCCATGGCAGCTCCCATACCACCCATCTGAGGAGCACCACCGGCAAGGTTTGCCATTGAAGCCATATCGGCTGCGTTGAGGGCACCACCAGTAGCTGGAGCTGGATCAGGAGTACCGCCGCCAAGAGCTTTAGCAATTCCCTCGGCAACATCACTTGATACAGCTTCCCACAATGTATATGTTTGACCTTCAAGTGTCAACGGATAGCTGAACAAGGCGAATGTTCCCTGTGGGATTCGAACCATTGCTTTTGGCACATGTACTGCCTCTGGAGGATTTGAAGCAAGTCCTGCGATTGAACTCAAATCAGTAATTTCTGAACCTGTGTGTGTTGAAATGAACTCACCGATTACAGAAAGAGCCATATCGTCAAGCTCTGCATTTTCTTCTTTGTTTACAAGGCTTGTTACCTTCTGTGCGAACTCAGGAGCGAGCAAAACGAGGTGATCGCCTTTAAGTCCTGCATTGAAGTCAGCCATAACGGCAACGACCATTTCAGGAAGCTTAGCAAGAAGCTGATCCCGGTCCATTGCCTCGACAGTCGGCTCTCCGATTTCAAAAGTGCCTCCCGTCATGCCGTTTAAATTTGAGGCAACCTTGTCTTTGAGGCCGTCTGCAAATTTTCCGAGCGTTGCGGTATCTACATTAACATTGGAAGATGGACCTGATGAGAGACCTCCAACATCAACGCCAGACAACAATGCGTCAATTTCGCTCTGTGATATTGTTCCATCACTCATAAGATTCATCTCCTTCTACTGACAATTCTTCGAATTCATCAGATTCACTCTGATCTATTTTTCCAATAACCTGAACAGCCATCTTTTTGCCGACGACACCTGGCTGACAGTAAAATTTCTTTTCGTTTCCAACGCTGAGAGTGAGCGGATCGCCTACCCTTACTGTAGAAAGCCGCACAACATCGCCCGCACGCAAAGCAAGAACTTCGCGGATTGGAAGATTGATTGTACCGATTTCTGCAACGACATCCATGTTGACATCGGAAAGTTTTTCCTTGAGGGTGCCGAGATACTGCGTTGTAGAACTTCTTCGTACAGAACTGAACCAGAACTGTGAAGAAAGTTTTGAAACAATAGGCTCAATCGTGAGGTAAGGAATACAGAAGTTCATCATACCCTCTTCCTCACCGATTTTTGTTTCCAAAGTTACAAGGACGACCATTTCTGAAGGAGGAACGATTGAAGCGAACTGTGGGTTGGTTTCAATCTGACCAAGTCGAGGACGCAAGTCGATTACCTGTGTCCAGGCCTCGCGCATGTTTGCAAGGATTCGAACAATGATTCCTTCCATTACAGACTGCTCGATATCAGTCAAATCACGGCTTACTTTTGCACCCTGACCTGTACCACCGAACAGACGGTCGATTACGCTGAATGTAATTGCCGGATCAATCTCAAGGACAGCGTTTCCTTTGAGAGGATCCATGTTGATTACAGCAAGCGTTGTTGGCGTAGGTATAGATCGGACGAACTCTTCGTAAGTAAGCTGATCGACCGAAGCTACATGGACATGAACCAATGAACGCAGCTGCGCTGAGAGACTTGTTGTTGTAAGTCGCGCAAAAGTTTCGTGCATAATCTGCACTGTACGGATTTGTTCCTTTGAGAATTTATCCGGACGCTTGAAGTCGTAAATCTTGATTTTGCGCGTGTCACTGACCGGCTTGAAATCATCTGCCCCGGAATCACCAGAGCTGATGGCTTGAAGCAATTGGTCAATTTCATCCTGTGACAGAACCTCGTTCATGTCTATCCTTCCACCTTTTTATTATTAAATCACCTATGCTTTTGGATTCAACTATTGCTGAATTACGTCCATCTGCATGAAGCGAACATCCTTAATCTTTGAAGAACTCAAAATGCTGTCATTGATAGCATTGCGGATTTCAATCTTGAGGTTTTCCTCATTTTGAGGCCGGAGTTCCTCTGCTGTCTTCTGTGTAAAGTATCGGCGTAAAAAGTCTTTAAGTTCAACAGTTCTCTGAGTAATTTCAGTAGAAGTTGCCTTGTCTTCCTTTTTGTAGCCAAGAACTACATCAACGCGTACAGAAGCAGGATTTGCTTCCATTGTGCGTGTCTGAATCAATCCAAGAGATGTGTACCAGTCAAGGATTTCCTTAGATGCAGTATATTCTTCTGTCATTGGAATAGCGGCAGTTGTTCCAGTGTTGTTGCCGCCGACAATCTTCATTGTGATGACAACGACTGTAACGATAAGAATAATTGCAGCAAGACCGATAGCAACCCATTTTAAAAGACCTGGAATAAGGAGGCCCTTTCCGCCTTTTGCAGGAGCAGCTCCGCCGTCTCCGCCTTCGTCTAATCCTAATCCTTCATCTTCGTCTGCCATAAAAAACTCCTTATCCTATTCCCATCAAAAAATGGTAGCATTAAAAATGGCCTTCATCAAGAATGATGATGTCCACGCGGCGGTTGTACGCCTGGCCCTCTTTTGTCTCGTTGGAGAACATAGGCCTTGTATCTGCATATCCGGCAATTGAAAACTTCTGTTCATCAACTCCGAAATCTGACAGATAATGAAGAACATTTGCGGAACGTGCCGAAGAAAGCTCCCAGTTTGAAGGATAAAGCTCATTATCGACAGGCGTTGAATCCGTATGTCCCTCTATTCTAAATCTTCGGTTTTTTAGCTCCGAATCTTGAAAAAATTTCGATAATTTTAGAAGAATATCGCGGGTTTCATCGATATTTAAGACCGCACTGCCCTGCTCAAAGAAAACATCAGAAGCCAGCGAGATGACGACACCGCGCTCATCACTTGAAATCGTGATTTTTGCTGATTTTACTTCCGGAGCAAAGAGGCTGACTGCCTTTTTCTTTGCGATTGAAAGTGACTTGCCTTTTTCTGCTGAAGGAAGGGCTGAAATATTGTTGCCCAGGTCAGCCAGCTTACCGGCAGCGAGGGACTGACCACCAGAAGTGACCGGTGCCTCGATAGACTCGGTAGTGATTTGCAATGACTCCTGAATCTGCGCCAGAGCAGCCGTATCGACCTCTGAAGGGTCATACAACATGACGAAGAAGCAGAGCATGAGAGTAATCATATCACCATAAGTACCTTGCCAGGCGGTTGACGGTTTGGCAGGTTCCTTTTTTTCTTTCTTTGCCATTATTCAGTCCTTAATTGCAAATACTAATCCTTGAGAACATCCGGCTCAATAATCTTACGAGTTTTCGGATCAAGATATGTGAGGAGCTTCAAAGCAAGGATTCGAGGGTTGTCACCAGCCTGAATTGAAAGGACGCCCTCAATAATCATTTCCATTGTTGACATTTCGTCTGAGTTCTGTGCGGCAAGCTTGTTGGCAAAAGGAGCAACGAGCCAGTTTGCAAGCATAGAACCGTAAAGTGTTGTAATCAAAGCGACAGCCATGTTAGGACCGAGGGAGCTTTTATCTTCCAAGTTGTTCAACATACCAATCAAACCAATAACCGTACCCAACATACCAAAACCCGGACCGTAACCAGCCCATGCGTTGATGACTCCGATCCAGCTCATGTGCCGGGCTTCGGCGGCACTCATTTCGTTTTCCATAATCGTACGGATAACGTTGCCGTCCGTACCATCGACTACCATTCGCAGGCCTTCCTTCATAAAGGCACTGTCCAAATCATCAAGACCTTCTTCAAGAGCAAGAATACCTTCGCGGCGGGCCTTCTCGGAAAGCGCGACCATGTTCTGAATCAGCGTTTTTTCACCATAATCATGGGTTTTAAGCGCTCGTCCCATGATTTTGAACAAACCAAGAGCCTGTTTGAGCGGGGCGACGATGAACAAAGCCATGTACGAACCACCGACCGTTACGAAGACTGACGGAATATCAATGATACCACCGATTGAACCACCTGATGTAACGACACCGAGGCCGATAGCAACCGTACCACCGATAAGACCAATTATTGTAGCTATATCCATATTCTTGCTCCTACAATTTTCTATTTATATGCTTTTTATATTTCAAGGGCATTGACGCCGATTTGCCTGCGGTATGAGACAATCCGGTCAATAACTTCCTGAGGTTTGTCCTTTATCACGATTTTTTTGCCAGAAAAGAATGTAACCGTAAGGTCAGGATTCTGCTCCATGCTCTCAATCATGTGCGGATTAATCCAGTAAGTTGTTCCATCTAGTTTTGTTACAGGAATCATTCCCCCACCCCGTAAGAAAAACACTTTAAATATTATTTATTTTACAACAAACAGCAGAATATTTAAAGTATTTTTTTCAGTGCACTTCGCACCTATTCTCTATCGTTATAATTATCGGAAAACTATTTTTTTTTATTAGTCTAAAAGTTCTTCAAGAAAACGGTTTAACAAAAGAATTCCCCGGCGGTTCAGGAAATAGCATTTATCGCCGCCCGGAAGGGACTTTTCAGCAGCAAGGCGATTCTTCTTCCAGCGTGCAAAAATGCCGGTCCCATCATCGGCACCCAGCCGCTCAGCAAGGGACTTTCCGAACCGTTTTTTATAGTCCGAAGACAAAAGCCCGCCAAGCTGACGGAAACCCAGCATCATGAATTCAAATTCAAGGGTCTCCTGGTCAAGATTTTCGATATTGCGCTTTAAAAAAGAAAGATTTTTTGCTGATGAAGCGGTTTCTTCCTCCACACCCTTAATATAGGCGGGAATCGAAAGGCTGTTAGTCCACCTTATGGCAGATTTTTCATCAAAATCATAAATCGTACCGCTGGCCCCGGAACCTATGCCAACGTAATTTTCCTGCTTCCAGTAGGCGGAATTGTGTCTTGCCTCAAAGCCCTTTCTGGCAAAATTTGAGACTTCATACTGGCAAAAGCCAAGTTTTTCAAGGATATTCCGCCCCTTAAGCCACATCCGGTCAGCTTTTTCGTATGAGAATTTTATTTTTCCATCTTCGATCTTCTTCCATAATGGCGTATTTTCTTCGATGGTAAGAGTGTAAAGGGAAACATGGTCGATTTTTGGATATTTTGTGAGGATTTCAAACTGCTTTTCAAAGGATTTATAAGTATGACGGGGAAGTCCTGCGATAAAATCCACGGAAAGCCTGCCATCCCAGTAATTTTTTAAATTTTCAAGGGCCCTTTCAATGATTTCAAGGCTGGATCCACGGTTAACTGCCTGCAAAGCCCTGTCGTCAAGGGCCTGGACTCCCATTGAAAGCCTGTTGACCCCGGATTTCCGGCAGGCCTCAAGAAATTCCCTGCTAACATCATCAGGATTCATTTCAAGGGTGACTTCGGCATCATTTTCAAGGCCGGCAGAATCCTTTATTCCGGAAAAGAGCTTTGAAATCTGAAGTGGAGACAAAAGGCTTGGAGTTCCGCCTCCGACATAGACCGTACGCCATTTTTTTATCCCGTAGAAATCAGCGTAAATTTTTGATTCTTTTATGAGGGCAGAAATGTAGGAATCAGAAAGGTTGTTGCTCTTCCCCACGCGGTCCCTCTCGCCTATGCTGAAAAAATCACAGTAGTCGCACTTTTTTTTGCAAAAGGGAATATGAATGTAAAGGGAAGAATTCATAAGATAATCTCTCCGGAGAAAGCAGAACTTCTACAGAAAAGAGAATTTATTGAAAGGAAAATAAAGCACTAGAGCCTTTCCCAGGATTGAACTGTGCTTAACCGGCCCCCAGATGCGTGAGTCCGCAGAAGAAAGACGGTCATCGCCAAGAACGAAATATTCGTCATCAGCAAGCTTAATCTGAGAAATTGAAGCCCTAGCGCCCAAATCAGAATCCCAAAGGGCTGGCGGAACCAGGATTTTCGCATTGTAGCGGGAATTTGTAAGCTCAAACTCTGTAAGGAAATGATTCTGACCGGCAGGCTTAATGAAAACGACGTAGCGGTCAATATAAATAGTGTCACCCGGAAGACCGACGACACGGCGTAGGACAGGACGTGTGCCTGAAACAGGATTTTCCTCAAAGGGCTGCCACTTGTGGACGGTGACGAAAAGTGAAATAGTACGCAAAATACGCTTTACGGGAGACATTTTGCCGTCTTTGTAATTCTGAAGGAGGATTACGTCTCCCCTCTCAGGATTTTTTAAAAGCGGACTGACAAATTCATAGCTGCCGGCCGGAATATCAGGCGACATGGAATCAGATTTATTCGCAACCGGGAAAATAATAAAAGTCATGAAAAGAGAAACCAGAACAAAGAAAAGAAGAACGATTCCGGCAACAGAAAAAATCTTGTGATAAAGCTCCCGCCTCATCTTGTATGAAATTGCGTAAATATTTTTTTCCATATAGATAGAATAGCAGATTTATGAAACCGTTGCAAATCAAAGTTTTTATGATTATAATAGTAAAGATATGGGCGAAAATGTAAAAATTATTGCACAGAATAAAAAAGCTCGCTTCAATTATTTTATCGAAGAATCTTACGAATGCGGCCTTGAGCTGGAAGGCACAGAGGTCAAATCCGTAAAGGCAGGCAATGTGTCCTTTGCCGATTCTTTTGCCGAAATTATAAATGGCGAAGTGTGGATGCGAAACTTCCACATCTCAGAGTATAAATTTTCTTCCGTCTTCAATCACGATCCGGACAGAAAAAAACGGCTTCTTCTCCACAAGGAAGAAATCAAGCGGCTTCAGCGGAAGGTCGATGAAAAGGGATTCACCCTCGTTCCGCTGGATTTCTATTTAAAAAACGGCCGGGTCAAGCTCACCCTCGGAGTCTGTAAGGGTAAAAAACTTTATGACAAGCGGGAAACAATCAAGCAGCGTGACCTGGACAGGGACATGGCCAGGGATTTCCGAAAAGATTTGTCTTAATCAGCTCGGATTTCAGTCGGGAACAAAATTTGAAGAATCTGCATTTTAAAAGTTGGCTTTTAGCCCTCAGCATTTTGATTCTTTCTCCTCTTTCAGCTTTGCACGCCGAAGACCTTCTGGTTGACTATTACGGCGTGGTCTCAGCGTCTTCCGACACAAACATGCTCAAAATGGCCCAAGACGTTTTCTACACCCAGCTCAAGTCAATCGACGGCATTATCGTAGACGACAAGCGCCCCGACATCAGCAAGGCCGCTTCAGAAGTTCCCCTTTTTATCAAGACAAACGCCAAAATCTACTTCTACGCCGAAATTTCCGATGAAAAAACAGATGCAGGTCAGACTCTCTGGAACTGCCGCTTTAACGCCGTCACTTCTTCAGACGGAATAACTCACACAGCCACCGAAAATTACGAGTCCTACTACAAAATTCTGGTTGGCGCCAAAAACGCAATCGAAAAAGTTCTTTCAGATTTAAAAGAGCCGGATCCTCAATTTGCATCCGCCGACAAAGACAATATTGCGGCTGATTTCAAAACCGGCGTTGACATAGAATCCCTGGCAGGAACATGGAGCGGAGAGCCTTTCGCAGACAAAATAATCATCCTGCGCGGCGGAAGAGGCTTCGTCATCTTTAAGAACGGAGCAACAATGAACATCAAGATTTCAGTCAAAAAAGCTGTAATCGACGGCAGGAGTACAAATCTTGAGATTGCCCAGGTCGGAAAGTCAAACGCTTCATTCTTCCCTGAGCTTTCACGCGAGCAGGCCCTTGCATGTGCGGCAAAAGCAGCCCCAATCACATGGAATTTCGCCCTCACCTCAGCAGATACCCTCGAGGGCATAAAAAATACCGTCATCCCAACGAATGACGGTACGGAACAAGGCACAGTAAACTCAAGCTGGACCAGACGTTAGTTGATTTCTACGGCTCCCTGTCTTATTACTTTTACTTCACCATTTTCTTCAATAGCTACGATTGTCGATGGAAGACCGCCTTTTTTGTCTCCGTCATCAATAATCAGCTCTACTTCTTTTCCGAATTCATCTTTTATCTGCTGAATATTGTCCAGGACGGCGTTTCCGCTTCGGTTTACGCTTGTTGAATAAATCGGCGCGCCGCAGCCTTCGATCACCTTTCTAAGCCATTCGTCACCAGGGCAGCGGAAAGCCGTAGTCTCAAAATTTCCGTCCTCGGCAAAAGTATGCACGATAATCGAGAGAGGGCCAGGCCATTTTTCAAGAAGGTAGTCAGGAATTACATCACGGGTGTATTTTTTTACATCTTCAGGTTTTGCAATCAGCTGAATGAAGTTTTTTCCTTCAGCGCGGTTTTTAATAGAACAAATTTTTTCAAATGTATGGAAAGAATAATGTCTTCCGTCAACAATTCCTGAAAATCCGTATACGGTATCTGTCGGGAGGACGACGACTTTACCCCTTCTGAGATAATTAATTGCAATTTGTGCTGATTCAGTATCACACTTGCGGCAAATCATAGACTGGAATCCCCTTTATTTTTACTTTATTTTTTTTGACAGCGGCATCTTTGACCCTGAAATCCTTAAGCATCAAATAAAGATAGGTCACGAAGAACATCAAAAGTCCTGAAACCTTACAGAACCATTCCGGCAGGGAATAAGGTTCAATTGACTTTATTGGAGTACCGGTTTCAAAGTGATATTCATCGATGTTGATGAGACCGTTGATTTTAACGACTTTCTCACCATCACGGACATATCCCATTTTTCGCGCAAAACCCGCAATTACGTCCGGGTCTTTTTCAAGAGCAGTATACTCCAGCGAAAGAGAATCATTAATTTTCTGAATTTCGTCCGCACGGGCACTGAGGATTCTCTTTTGCTCACGGAGCTGGCCATCTGCCCAAATTCCGTCCCTTCCGCATGTAAACGAGACGAGGACATAGATTGCAGTACCAGCCAAAGCAGCCACAAGAATCCTAAACATTTTTATCATAGCCTTTTGAATATCGGCTGAAGTTCTGAAATTCTAAAATATTTTTAAGTCTGAAAAAAAAATTGGACTTTTACTTAATATATATGATACAATAAATGGATAAAGTGTAATTTTTTGAAGAAAAACTACCGATACTATATCAAAGATTTTCTTAAGGAAGCCTTAAAGCATTCCAAAATTCACTTTTGAAGGGGAACAATATGAGTGATTCAGATAAAACAAACGAACTTGATAACTACGGCGTTTGGGTAAAAAAGCCGCCTCGCACCGTTTCATCTGAACTTGGAGAAGAAAACACAGACACACTCTCTATAGATAACGACTTGCCAAGTTTTGACAGCATTGACGTAGTAGACAGCCCTCTCGACGGAACAGATCCTGATTCGGAGGACGCTACCCTTTCTGCTGACGAACTTGCCAACATCACAGGCTCACTGGAAGAAGGAGCACCTGTTCAGGAAGGCGGAGAAGCTTCATCATCAGGATCAGGCGAAACCGAAGAAATCTCCCTTGACGAATTTATCGAGGGCGGTGTTTTTGAGGGCGACGATAACTCAGCCCCTGCAGCTTCCGAGTCTTCCCCAAGCCAGGCACCTCAGGCAGAAGAATCAGTTTCTGCCGACGAATTCCTGGAATCAAGCGATATTACTGTTTCAGACGCACCAAGCGTTTCAGAGGTAGCAGCTTTATCTGATGACGGACCAATCGACATCGACCTTTCATTTGATGACTCAGACACAACTCCTTCAATGGGAAGCCCGGCCGGCTCTTCAGCACCTGTAAAAGAAGTCGCAGGCTCAGAAGAAGTTGACTTAAGTGACTTTGGAGTTGATTTTGGCAGCGATGATTCTTCTTCATCAGCAAGCCCTGCCCCTTCAAGCGACGGCACTGAAGAAGTTGATTTGAGCGACTTTGGAGTTGATTTCGGAGAGGGAGATTCTTCATCAGCAGAATCAGCTCCAGCCGAAGAAGCAGCACCTTCTCAGCCGGTCGTAAATGACGACGGAACAGAAGAAGTTTCCCTTGATTCATTCGGATTTGACATCAATTCAGACGAGCCAAAATCAGAAGAAGTTTCATCAGAATCAACAAGCACAATCATTGCCGAAGAAAATCCTTCACTTGATTCTGACGAGCGCACACTTACAATCAATGACAACGTTCCAGTCGGTTCAGACGACGAGGATGATATCGGAGAAATTTCCCTTGATTCAACTTCAGCTTCAACAGAGCCGGAAGAAAAAGAGGAAGCAGTTTCTCAGGAATTCACAACTCAGGACAGCGATGATTTCGACCTTGACTCAATCATGGATTCAATTGAGGACGAAAACGGCAATAAATCTTCCCTCATTGACGAGCCTCTTGCATCAGAACCATTTGCAGAAGAGCCGGCAATCGAGGAACCAGCAGATTCATTTACAGAGGAGCCGGTCATTTCAGACGCAGCTACCGAAGATGAGCCTGCAATCAGCGAAACTCTCGATGAAACAGAGCCTGTCGTAAATGACGTAGTTGATATGGACGAGCCTGTATTTGAAGAAACAGCAGTTGACCTTCCGGAAAATGTTGCAGACGAAATCACTGAGGCAGAAAATCCATTCACACTTCCACCAGATGACGCATTCTCAGCTTCTGCAGAAGAACCTGTTATTGCAGAAACTCTGGACGAAGCCCTTGGTCAGCCAGCCTCAGCAGAGCCAGCAGTTACAGAAGAAGCTCCTGTTTTTGAAGAATCAATTGCAGAAGAAGAGCCGGCAGTCAGCGAAAGCCTTGATGAAAGCCCTGCAGAACCTGTAAAACAGGACGAGGAAATCTCTTCTGCCGCAAACAATATCCTTAATCAGATTGCAGCAGAGCTTTCTTCACTCCGCGATGAAATTTCAAACCTCAAGAGCGAATTTGAAGAGCTCAAAAATAAAGAACCTGCCCCAGCTCCAGCCGCTGAAGAAGAAGTTGCTGAGAAGCCGGCAGAGCCTGAGTCTTCAGGCGGATTCTTTGGCGCAGATGATGAAGACGACACAATCGCCCTCTCTCTCGATGAAATGGACAACATCCTCAACACTGTTGAAATCGTTGAGGAAGCAGCTCCAACTCTTCCTGAGTCAGCATCAGCATCAATTGAAGAGCCTGCCGAAGACTTTGCAAGCGAAGAGCCAACAGAAAACTTCGCCGAAGAAACAGTCAGTGAAGGCACAGAAGAATCACTTGATTTCTCTAACGAAAGCATCGAAGAGCCTGTTCTTGACGACATCGACACAAACATTGCTGATGACGAAGAAGAGCTCCCAGAAGAAATCCTCCTTCCAAAATCAGAAGATGACATTCTCGTTGAGTCTAGCACAGACAACCTTATCGAAGAAGAGGAAGAAGATTCTGTAGACATCAGCTCTGATGATGATAATATTTCACTGGTAGACGAAGAGAGCACGGAAGACACTCCATTTGAAATTGAAGATACAGCTTCAAGCGAAGCAAGCGATTCAACATTGGTAGACGAACCTTTCGTATTTGACGAAGCAGAGGCCACAAGTAACCAGCTTGATGAAGACGAAAATGACGCTACCCTTTCTGCAGACGAACTTGCAAACATTGCAGCCGATTCAAGCGAAGTTGAGGAAGCAGCAGGAGAAGAGTTCGAGGAAAGCCCTCTTGAAGAAGAAAACGAAGTCGAAGCAGAAGCAGAATCTTCTATTCCTTCTGTAAGCGACATTCTCGGTGACAGCCCGGCAGAAGAAGAGGAAGAAAGCAGCGGAATTTCAATTTCCGAAGGCGAGCTTGATAACCTTCTTTCATCAGAGGCAGCCCTTGCCGAGCAGAACCGCAAACTTGCAGAAGAGGAAGAAAAGGCAGAACCTGTTCAGTCTTCAATTCCTGGCGACTTGCAAAAAGAAATCAAGTCAGTTCTTTCATATATGGATCAGCTTTTGGAAAATCTCCCAGAAGAGAAAATTGCTGAATTCGCACAGTCAGAACAGTTTGAAACATACAAAAAATTGTTCAAGGAACTTGGTCTCGACTAATGGAAATAGGAAAAAAATCAAAAAGCGGACTTCTGCAAAGGGCACAGACTGTTCTTGCAGATGTTACGCCGACATTCGCAAATTGGGCAAAACGTTCTGGCTTCACAAGAGCCGCAATTCTCTCCCCCTGCTCTACTTCCGAGGGTAAATTCTATTACACGACGGACGCAGTAGGTTTTTCGGCAAGAGAAATGGCTTTGCTCACCGAAACTCAGGAATTCTGGATGCGCACTCTTTCAAAGGCTTTTGAATGGCAGTGCTTCTCCAGGGACTTCAACGAGCTTGACAAATTTGACGGGCTCTTTGACGACGATGTTTTGGCTCAAGTCAGCAAGATTTTCTTCCTTCCATTCCGCAACAAAGAGCGGCCGATGATTTTTCTTCTTCTTGAACTGGAAGATGATGACGACCTTTATCTTCCTCAGTCATCGGAAATCGCCGTAACCTTAAAAAATATCGTTGAATTCAAGAATCAGACCAAAAAGATTCTTGCAAAATTCGACAAAAACATCGATACAGGCCTTGGCATTTCACAGAGCAGGCTTTATCTTCTTTCCCTCAAAGTTTGCATCGAAGAAGAACTTTCAACAGTAGAACTTCCGGGTGACGAACTTAGGGAGCTGGTAACCCGCTCAATTACGGATGCAGCGCAGACAATCGTCTCTCCGCTTTTCCGTGCGCCAAACTGCTCTCAGACAGGCTCAAAGGGCGAAATTAAAGTCGTTCTTTTTGCAAAAGATGAAGAGGACGAGCAGCTGCTTGCATACCATATCGCCCGCACCTTAATCGGGCTTTTGGGAACAAAGGCAACCAAGCAGATTCTCTTGCTTTCAGCTGGTCTTTGTGCAAACAAAACTGGAACGATTGAGTTCCTTTGCAAATGTTAGTTTGACAGATGCCGGTAAATTTCGAGCCTAGCCGGACAGGAGAGCTTACCTGTTCGGTTCAAGGAAAATACTTACATTCAAAATATAACCCGCAGACAGAGGGAGAAAGATTCGCCGAGAACATTCAGGCAGATTTTTCCCCTCTTTGCGTTTTTATACTCGAACCTGCCCTATCCTATTGCGCTTCTCCGCTCAAAAAAAAGTTTCCGGGGGCGCTCCTTTGCGCAATACGCTTTTCAAAAGATTTTTCACAGGCCGACGACAAATGGGACAAGGTCTTTTACCTTAAGGACTCTCCAATTGCCCTTAGTGAAGACCTTTTCAATTCTTTGGGCGAAGAAAAGCTGATTTCAAGCCTGGCCTTTGACTGGACGGCATCAAAAAACATCTTCCCCGAAGAATCAATGCTTGCATGGCAGGAAATCAAAAAGGCGATTTTAAAAGCAAGGGATGTGCTTGCGACAAGGGCTTATTTTTCAAAAAGATGGCTCAAAAATTCCCTGATTTTTGCATCTAAAATCCAAAAGACTCTGCTGCTCGAAAAAGGCTCACTCCCGGTAATAATTGCAGCCTCAGGGCCAAGCTTAAAAACATCCCTGCCCTTCCTCAAAAAATACCGGAATTCCTTCTTTTTGATTGCAGTTTCATCTGCCTTCATGCCTCTGGCAAAAAAGGGAATCCGGCCCGACCTTGTGATTTCAAGTGACGGCGGCTACTGGGCAAAAAAGCACCTGAATTTTTCGGGCTCAGAAAATGTCGAAACAGTCTTTGCCCTTGAAGCAGAAAGCGCCGCTCCCAAAAAGCTGCTAACCCAAGGTGAGATTCTTCCCCTGTGCTACGAAGACGGTCTTGAAAGGGAATTTTTGGATTCAATAGGCAGCCCCTACATGCTTTCCGAGCGGAACGGTACCGTGGCTGGTACGGCACTTTGCTTTGCCCACTCACTCACAGATGGAAGGATTTATCTTTGCGGACTTGACCAGGCCCCTGCCCCCTCTTTTCAGCACACTCAGCCCAATGCACTTGAAAATGACAATGCCAGAAAAGATTTCAGGCTCAAAAGTGCTGAGACAAGAATGACGGCATCAAGATTCAATTCACAGACTTCTCTTGAGATTTACCGCAACTGGTTCATTTCAAATTCGGAATATTTTTCAAAAAGAGTTTTCAGGCTGTCTGATAATTTTAAATACGACTTTTCCCTGGGAAAAATCAGTGAAATCAACTGGGAAGAATTCATGGCACAAGAGTCTCTTCTGTCTAAGAGCGCACCCAATAAAAAGCCGATTCTTTTCAAAGCCGCAAAAATCAAAGTCAGTGGAAGCGAAAGAAAGGTAAAAATACTAGCAAAACTCAGGGAACTTTCCCAGAGCCAGAAATTTGCAGACGAAGTTTTTCCCATGGATTCAATCCTTATCAAGAGGAAATTTCCCGGAGAAAAGTGCGAAGAATTAAAGTCAAAACTCAAAGAAAAAATCGAAAAACTACTTAAAGAATGTGAAAAATTGCTGTAAAATATAGACAGGTGGGGAAATGGGGGATTATTCATATTCGCAGATAATCGAGGCTAAGGACAAGAGCCTGATTCCGCTTTGCAAAAATCAGTCGGGTCAGGAAGTTTCCTTGCACTCAAAATACAATCCGACTCGTGAAGCCCAGGGATTTGCGGCAAATGTAGGAAGCGACTGCCTTTTTTTCGTAATTCTTGGACTGGCAGGCGGCTATCACATTCAGGAAGTCCTCGCAAAATGCCCCAGGGCAAAAATTCTTGTCCTTGAAATCTCTCAAAATGCAATCGATTTTCTTTCAGCAATCCCCTGCGTCAAAAATTTGCAGGGCGATTCCCGCGTTACCCTTACTTCCCTTGAAAATCTGGAGGAAAAGCTTCTGGCAAAATACAAGCCGGCCCTTCACGGAAACCTAACGATTCTTTCACTCCGTCAGTGGGAAAATATTTTCCAAAATGAAGCGGAAGATGCCAGAAATAAAATCACAAAGGCAATAAAACTTCTTGCATCGGATTTTTCGGTTCAGAGCCACTTCGGTAAAATCTGGCAGAAGAACATACTTTCAAACCTCTCGCTGGCAGAAAAAACAAGCAGCTTCAATGATGTAAAAAAATCCATTCTACCCCTCACAGAGCAAAAAACAGCGGCAATAATCGCAGCGGGGCCCAGCCTCAACGAAAAAATAAGCTTCCTCAGGGAAAATCGCGAAAAGTATTTCATAATCGCCACAGACACAGCCTTTTCTAGCCTATCAAAGCACAAAATCGAAAGCGATGCCGTTGTATCGATTGACGGACAGATGGTTTCCCATCAGCACTATATGGAAAAAATCAGCAAAAAAGCCCTTTTTGTCTTTGATTTGTGCGCAAATTCTTCTGCAGCAAGAAAAGTCATCGAAAAATCAGGAAAGGTTCTTTTTGCAGAAACAGGACATCCACTTGCCCAGTACGCATCCATGTTCGAGGGCAGACGAAATTTTGTCCATATCAACTCAGGAAGCGGAACCGTCACAATAGCGGCAGCCAGCCTTGCAAAATCACTAGGCTTCAGTCAAATTGAATTCTTCGGGGCTGACTTTGCTTATATTGACGGCAAACCCTATGCAGGCGGAACTTATCTGGAAAGTCAGTTTTACTCAAAGGCGACAAGGATGAGCCCTGCCGAGCAAGCCTATTCTTCCCTCATGTACCGCACTCCGGTCGTAAAAATCTCAGAAAATAAAATCACAAGTGAAATTCTTGAGGCCTATAAAAATTCTCTCGCAGATTTCATGACAAAAAAAGAGGACGACAGCAATGAAAAAATACCTTACGGACGATTCAGCTTAAAAAATTTTAAATCACAGTATTGTAAAGACTTACGCAATACATTCAGGTCAGAGGATGATATCGATGAAGACTCATTCACCTTCACTACCCTGCTTCCTCTCATGGCAAAACTAGGAAAAGACTCTGCTTTCCTTGCATACCTTAAAATATTGAGATATACTGAAAGAATATGAAAAGACCGATTACATTTATTTCTATATTATGTTCCATTATATTTTTGACAGCCATAGTTTTTTTCGCATCAGGTGTTTACATCGACAAAAAGAATGGAACTGTCAGAGCTGACGCCCGCTATGAAAAACTTTTAAGTCAGACAAAAGAAACTTTCGCAAACAATCCTTACGGAAGCTCAGCCTTTTCAATCAACTTCATTCAGGCAATTGGCAACATCAATGATTTTTCATCCCTCAAACTTGAAGTCAACGGCTCTCTGGTCTATTCATATCCGCCGACAAGCTTCTCCCTCCCGTCGCCAGAACTTGTAAAATCCTACTCTGACACGGAAAACGTCGCAGGCAAAAATTTTACCCTCAAGGCATCAATTTACCTGATGACGCCGGGCTCAATCTACAAGCATTCAAGATTCGCCTTTCTCCTGATTTTAATCGGCACCCTTGTCGTTGGAATTTTCATCGTATTCACAAGCGGAAGCGAACCATCAACAAACGATTATTACGAAATCCGTCCAAAAAACAAAAATACCTTCAAAAAGCCGGAATCTCTTTCAAATTCAAATGAGGAAAGCGAAGAAGCAGAAACTTCCGGGGAAAATATAGCCGAAAGAACTGAAGAAGTTCAGGCTCCATCAAATGAACAGACTGCCCAGGAGCCTGCAGAAAGCAAGGAAGAAGCAAAGGCAGAAGAAGAGCCCCTCTTTAATCCAGAGCAGAATATCGAAGAAAGAGCCGAAGACGATCTTTTTGAAGAGCCGCAGGAAGAAAAAGAAGAAGAAATCGCATCAATTGAGTTTCCAAAAGAAGATCCTCTTTTTACGGACGAAGATGAACAGGAATGGAACACAGACGAGCTTTTTGCTGATGAAAAAGATAGCGAGGAAGATGAAGGCGGTCTCGATATAATCGACCAGATGGAGCAGGAAAACCTGGCCCTTTCAGACGAAGATTTCTTTGCTGATAAGTCTGAGCCGGAAAATAAGAGTGAGCCTCTGCCGGTCGAAGACAAGCCTCTTTCTCAAGTCACCCAGCTGTCACTCCAGTCATCTCTGGAAGAAAGCCTTGATCAGGCGATTGCCGCTGATGCAGACACAACCCTTTCACTTGTCAAAATCAGAGGGCTGGACCGTGGCAATTCCCTTTCAAAAAATATCGTCTCCATCATCAAAAAGGCGACAGACAATGCGGAGCTTTTTGAGTACAAGGCAGATTCTTACGCCGCAATCGTTAGGACTGATTTGCAGACCAGTGTAGACAATTTCGAAGTGATTTACAATAAAATTGCAGACTTCTTGAAAGACAACAATGCAGTAAATGAAGTTTCAATCGGAATTTCGTCTGCCAGCGGAAGAAGCATCAAAGCCGAAAGAATCATTCTTGAAGCAGGTCAGGCTCTTGATTACGCTAGTCAGGATCCGGATTCGCCAATCGTCGCATTCAGGGCAAATCCAGAAAAATACAAGGAATACATGGAAAATAATTAAGACTGCGGCTGCACGGCTTTTTTATCAGCATTGAAGTTATCTACAAGTTCATCAAGCTGCTGGGCAAAAGTAGAAAGCTGCTTATTATCCGGGAATTTTTCTTTGAGCACGAAGAAGGATTCCTCGGCGTCTTCCCCCCGCCCCACGCTTATGAGAAGGGCGACGTAACTTTCAAGCAGATTCTGGTCATAGGGATTTGCCTTGAGCAATTCCTTGTATTGAAGGATTCCCTCATCAGTTTTACCGCTCATAGCCGTAATGTAGGCAATACTCACCTTCAGCATGCTGTTTTCTGGGTCAAGCTTTAAAAGCTCGTCATAGCACTGGCTGGCTTTTTCCCAGTTTTTTGCAAGGGCATAAGAGCGGGCAAGCTTATAATAGGCAGGAAGATTCAGTTCCTTGTTGCGCATGGCAAGCTTATAATACTCGGCCGCCTTGTCGTATTTTTTAATATCCATGTAGCCTTCGGCGATATTGTAATACTCAGTGGAAATATTTTTGAAAATAAGCTCTGTCTCTCCAGGAACCCTAAGCTCAGTTGAAGCACAGGAAAAAAAGAAGACAGAAAAAAGAATCAAAAGTGATTGAAAGCAATAAAACTTTTTCATATTAGCGGATTATTCCCAGGAGCCGGGCTTTTGAAACCGGCAAATCGGTTATAGTAATTTGTTTTTGTCCGGTCTGCGAAATTTTTGCAGGAACTCCGAACAAGGCCGTTTTGAGCAATGCACTAGTTGCCTTGACTGTTCTAGGATCGGACATGTTGATTATGAGTTTGACATTGAACTGCTCTTTTACCCCCCGGTACTGGGAGAGGACGGCAAAGAATGACTCAATCGGAAGATTGATGCCTGCAGAGCCCAGCATTGACTTCATGAAAGCCTGGGGAAGCGGAGAATACATTACAATGTCAGAAGTGTTATTGTCATGAAGCAGGCGGTAAAGGCCCTCATTCATGGACTCAGAAAGGAGTTTTTCGGAAATGCTCTGGTCTGAATATGCGATTTTGTTAAAGCGCAAGACCATTGGCTCTATATTATTTGAAAGAAAGGCGTTTGAAGAAGAAGGGAGACAAAGCTGGTAAAGGCTTTCCTGATGAGTATAAACGGTCTGCTGGGCGATTACGCCTGGCTTCCAGCCTTTTTTTTCATTGAGGGCCATTCCAACAAAATTTTGGGGGATTTTTCCGCTGCATGAAAGCTGAAGATTTCCGTTTATGCCAAGGGCAATATAGGCAGTGTTCAGCCGCTCGGCGATTTTCTGGGCGTCGGCCTCATTTGCCCCGGCCACTTTTTGAATCGCTGAAAGAACAAAATCCTGATGAGCCTGAACCGGAAGAGAAAGATAAAGGGCCGCGTCTCCGTCCAGAAGTTCGAAAGGGTCTACGGGAGCAAGGTCCGGAGTAGATTTACAAGATGTAAAAAGGCCTGCGGCCAGCAAAAAAGCAGCCGCAAGCCTTGTAAGATTAAGCCTTTTCAATAGAAATGCTCCAGGTTTTGTCGTCAGCTTCAACAGAAGAAGACTTGTCAAGTTTTTCCTTCCATTCTTCGACGACAGCCAGAGTTTCGCCTGTTACGAAATCCTTGAATTTTGCAAATGCGTCCTTCAAATCAGAGTCGCCTGAAACGAAGAGCTTGATTCGGTCAGTGACTTCGAAACCGCTCTCCTTTCGGAGGTTCTGGATTCCGCGGATAAGGTCACGGACATAGCCCTCTTTTTTGAGCTCGTCTGTAACTTTTGTATCAAGACCAACAGTGAGCGTACCGTCATTTACAACCTTGAGGTCTTCCTTTTCGATTCGCTCTACGATGATTTTATCTGTGTTAAGGTCAACGCTCTGACCGTCAACATCGACTGAAACTTTTTTGCCGTTGAGGATGTCAGCAATTGCCTCGTTTTTAAGCTCGACGATTTTTGCTGCGGCAGCCTTCATTTTTGCACCAAGTTCCTTTCCGAGAACCTTGAAGTTAGCCTTTGCCTTGTATTCAACAAGTTCATCCTCGCGCTCATGGAAGATTACATCCTTAACGTTAAGTTCTTCGCGGATTGTGTCAATCATGCTCTCAAGAACCTTGCGCTCCTCGGCGTTGCGTGTAACAAGCTGAGTAGAAGCCAATGGCTGGCGGTTTTTGAGGTTGAACTGATTGCGCAAGCTTCGTCCCATTGAAACGGCTTTCTGAACAGTGTCCATGCGGAACTCAAGTTTTTCGTCGCGGAGGGCAGCGTTGTAAAGCGGGAAGTCAACCAGGTGAACTGACTCAGCGTCTTTCTCAGTGCGCAGGTTCTGCCACATGCTTTCTGTGATGAAAGGAATGAAAGGAGCTGCAACCATTGAGAATGATTTGAGTGCATAGTAAAGTGACTCGTATGCCTCTGATTTGTCGCTGTCGTTCTCGCTCTTCCAGAAGCGGCGTCGAGAGCGGCGGATATACCAGTTATTGAGCTGGTCGATGAAGTTGATGAGAGGATCGATTGCCGAGCTCAGGTCATAGTCGTCCAAAGCCTCGGTGACATCCTTAATCATTTTCTGTGTGATTGAGACAATCCATGCATCAAGAGGATTTGAAGGCTTGAGACCGTCAAAAACGCTTCCTTTTGCAGTGTAATTGTCGATATTTGCGTAAGTTACGAAGAATGAATATCCGCTCCAGAGAGGAATGAGGATATTCTTGAGGACTTCGCGAACTCCGTTGTCTGAGTAGCGGAGGTCGTCTGCCTTAACTACAGCTGAGTGTGTGAGGAAGAGGCGGAGTGCGTCGGCACCAAACTGATTGATTGCCTCAACCGGGTCAGTGTAGTTTCGGAGTGACTTAGACATCTTGCGGCCGTCTTCTGCAAGTACAAGACCGTTTACGATACAGTTCTTGAATGCAGGAGCATCGAAAAGCTCTGCGGCAAGAATTGTAAGCGTGTAGAACCAGCCTCGTGTCTGATCCAGGCCCTCTGAGATGAAGTCAGCAGGGAAATGCTTTTCAAAATATTCTTTGTTTTCAAACGGATAGTGCTGCTGAGCGTAAGGCATAGAACCAGACTCGAACCAACAGTCAAAGACTTCCGGGATTCGGTGCATTGTTCCGCCGCACTTACATTTGATTGTTACTTTGTCAACGAACTGCTTGTGAAGGTCGTCCAGGTCGACTCCGCTCTTTTCCTTGAGCTCGGCACGGCTTCCGATACAGATTTTCTCGCCGCAGTCGTCACAACGCCAGATTGGGATCGGGTTACCCCAGTAGCGGTTTCGGCTGATTGCCCAGTCACGGCTTCCTGCGAGCCATTTTCCGAAGCGGCCTTCCTTGATGTGGGCTGGCTGCCATTTAATCTGACTGTTTGCCTTGAGAAGGCGTTCGTGCTGGTCAGCAACTTTTACGAACCATGAGCCGATTCCGCGGTAAATGAGAGGAGAACCACAGCGCCAGCAGTGAGGGTACTGGTGATTTACAGTCTCACGCTTAACGAGCTTGCCCTCTTTCTTGAGGCGGTCCATGATGTCCTTGTCGGCATCCTTTACGAAAACGCCCGCATAGTCAGAAACTTCTTTTGTAAAGCGGCACTCAGCGTCGATTGGCTCAACAAAAGGAACTCCGCTACCAGCGAATACTTTGCTGTCGTCCTCACCAAATGCCGGTGCGATATGAACGATACCAGTACCGTCTTCGGTTGAGACATAATCTGCGTTCATGAGGCGGAATGCACCCTTCTCACACTTCTGTCCGCTCTGTTTTTCACACTCGGCAGCATCCTTGAGATTTGCAAAATATGGGAAAAGAGGCTCGTACTCTGCGCCAAGGAATTCAGCACCCTTGTGGCGGTAAATGATTTCGTAGTCCTCTGCGTTCTTGTAGTAAGAAGCAAGGCGGGCTTCAGCGAGAATGTAGTAGTCGCCTGAAGACTTGTCCAAAATCTTTACATAGTCAATCTCAGGACCCATACAGAGGCCGAGGTTTGAAGGCAAAGTCCATGGAGTTGTTGTCCATGCAAGGAAATATGTCTTTCCGTTGGTCATTTCGTCGTCTTTGAATGCAGACGGAGCCTTTGTAACCTTGAAACGGATTGTGATTGCAGGATCCTGCTTTTCTTTGTAGCCCTGAGCAAGCTCGTGAGTTGAAAGGACTGTAGCACAGCGAGGGCAGTAAGGCAAAATGTACTTGCCCTCGTAAATCATGCCCTTGTCCCACAAAGACTTGGCAACCCACCAGATAGTCTCCATGAAGTCAGGGTTCATGGTTTTGTAGTCATTGTCAAAATCGACCCAGCGGCCCATGCGGGTAATGGTTTTTCGCCATTCGCCGGTGTATTTAAGAACAGAAGCACGGCATTTGTCGTTGAAATTTGCAACACCGTATTCTTCAATCTCGTGCTTAGAGTTGATTCCAAGCTCTTTTTCGATAAGGTTTTCTACAGGCAAACCGTGGCAGTCCCAGCCGAAGCGACGCTCGACTTTTTTGCCCTTCATTGTCTGGTAACGCGGAATTATGTCTTTAATTGTTGATGGAATGAAGTGACCGAAGTGTGGCAGACCTGTAGCAAAAGGTGGTCCGTCAAAGAAAATGAACTCCTCACAGCCTTCACGCTGTGAAACCGATTTTTTGAAAGTGTCGTTCTTCTTCCAGAACTCTAAAACTTCTTCTTCCTGCTTTGGAAAATCTACCTTAGCATCAACTGACTTGTACACAATTATTCCTCGTAAAGTGAAAATATTTGGGAATAATTATAATAAATTTTAATAGAAGAATCTATAGTTGCCTATTAATAGACTCTCTCGCCAAAAATCGCAGTTCCGATCCTAACGATTGTAGAACCTTCCTCAATCGCAATATCGTAGTCCCCGCTCATTCCCATCGAAAGCTCGCACAAATCAAGAGCAGGGAAAGTTTTCTGGAACTTTTCACGCAATTCTCTGAGTGTCACGAAGGATTTTCGAACCAGTTCTTTGTCCTCGGTAAAGGGAGCCATCGTCATAAAGCCTTTTGGAGTAATGTGCGGGAAGTCGCCTTTGGCACAACGTTCAATTGCAAGAGTCAAATCTTCTTCGCTCGTAAAGCCCGCCTTGCTGTCTTCGCCAGTGTGGACTTCAAAAAGGACCTCGATGCTCTTGTTGATTTTTGCGGCCTGTTTTTCAATCTCTTCGAGCAATTCGATTCGGTCAACGCTTTCGATGCAGCTTGCGATGCGCACGGCTTCTTTGACTTTGTTACGCTGGAGAGAGCCGATTATGTGAAGGTCTAGATTTATGCCCTTGGCACGGATTTCGTCGAATTTTGCAGCGGCTTCCTGGACACGGTTCTCACCAAAAAGATTCTGCCCTGCGCTGGCGGCTTCAATCACGGCCTCAGCCGGATGGAACTTGCTCACGGCAACGAGCTTTACGGTATTTTCTGCTCTGTCCGCTTTTTTTTCAATCTCACGGATTTTATTCAGTATTGTTTTTAAATTCTCTGCGATTTGTGCCATAAAACTCTCCATATACAAAAAAAGCCAATCCCAAAAGTGGAACTGGCTTGAAAGCTGCTTGTAGGACTTGGACCCACGACCCCGAGATTACAAATCACGTGCTCTACCAACTGAGCTAAAGCAGCAAATGTGACGGTATTGTACAAATTACCCGCGATTATGTCAAGCCTTAAAAATCATATTTATCTCTTTTTTGTACAATTTGTTGATTTTATGCCTCATGAGCTCCTGCTTGGCATTGATTTCGCGGTTAAGCTCGAAACTTTCCTTCAACAAGGCAAATTTAAAGATTCGCTCGCATGTTCGGAATCCTGTTTTTGCGTTGTCCAGAGTGTCGATTTCCGAGCGGAAGAGGTTCTGGATTTCACTTGTCTCCAAAAGACTTTCGTATGTGTCATAAACGATGTTGTTTTCTTCGGCATAAGAAATTACATTGCTCTGGTCAGGAACGATAAGGGCGCCAACGTATTTCTGGTCCTGGCCGACTACGACAGTGCGCTCGACATAAGGACTTGCATTGATAGCCTTTTCGATAACGGCAGGTTCGATGTTTTCACCGCCAAGAAGAACGATTGTGTCCTTTGCTCGTCCTACGATTTTAAGCTCGTGGTCGCATGAAATCATTCCAAGGTCACCGGTGTTGAGCCAGCCGTCTTTGTCGATTACGGCATCGGTCAAATCCTGACGTTTGTAGTAGCCCTTCATGATCTGGCGGCCCTTTACGAGAACCAAACCGCGTTTTCCAGGCTTCAAAGGCTTTCCGTCAACAATCTGACCGTCTTTTTCTGCCACGATTTTAAGGTCGAAGCTTGGAAAAATCCAGCCGACATTGTTGTTTCGAGGGCGTTTTGAGTTGCGGACTGAAATTACCGGTGCAGTTTCAGTCATGCCGTAACCTTCAAGCAGACGGAAGCCGATTGCGTTGAAAAAATCCTCTGTCTCAGGCTGCAGAGCTCCGCCGCCTGAAATAGCCGCACGGAATTTTCCGCCGAACTTCTGGCGAATGCGGGAGAAAACAAACTGCTCGCCCAAAACATGTGACGGCCACAAAAGGACGAAGGGGAAAAATCCTGTTACATAGTCGATGATGCGGGGATACCAGTGATAGCGGCACCTCAAGCCCAAAAAGCGGGCCTTTGACTTGTAGTACCAGTTTCCAAAAAGAACTGAATATTTGAAAATGAGACGGTTAAGCGCGCTCTGCTTTTTGACTTCACGGTAAATTCCCTGGGCAACGGACTCCCACAAACGCGGAACGGCATTCATCCACTGAGGCTGGACAAGCTGCATGTCAGCAATCATTACGGAAGCAATCGGTTTTGAATAAGCAAAGCCACCTTCAAGGGTAATTACCATGTAAATGAAGGCTCGCTCAAAGCTGTGCCAGATTGGAAGGACTGTGAGCCACAAATCGCCTGCCTGCATGAGGCCGAGAACGCTGCGGCAAACCTCGCACTGGGCAAGATAGTTGTCGTGGGTAAGCTGAACGCCCTTTGGAAGGCCGGTCGTACCCGAAGTGAAGATAATGGTTGCGACATCATCTTTTGAAATATTCTGCATGCCAGCTTCAATTTCCTGCCACTCTTCCTTGGTGATGGCAGTTCCCTCTGACTCAAGAATTGAATAATAAATGACTTCGATTCCCTTGGCTTTTGCTTCATCGAGGGTTTTCTGATCTGCATGGTCATAAAGAATGGCTTTTTTAAGGGTAGGAACTTCTTCGATATTTTCGAGGACTTTTTCAAGCTGGCGGGCGTTTTCAAAGAAAGAAATTTCTGCCTCAACGAAATTGAGTATAAAGCGCATCTCAACGCCCATTGAATCACAGCCTCGCGGAACGTCAATTGCTCCCAAAGAAAGAAGGGCAAAGTCAGTGATGAGCCATTCGCGGCGGTTGTCACTCATGAGGCCGATTTTATCGCCTTTTTTGACGCCCAGTTTTTTGAGGGCTGAGGCAAGCTCAATTACATGCTGATAGACCTGTGAATAGCTGTAACGGACGAACATTCCGCTCTTATTTTTGACGGCCTGCAGGGTTGTGTGCGGGCATTTATTCACTTTTGCTTTAAAAAGAAGAGGAAGGTTGCTACCAAGATTTTTCTCAAACTTCGACAAGTCCATCGGAAATTCCTTTTGGGCACAAAAATGCCATTCATTTTAAGATTATTTCATTATGACATTATTTGTCTTTTTGTCAAGATAGAGAAAATTTTTTGTTTGGAAATATATTTTTAACTAGAGGCGGATTGTCTCAACCATGTAGCGGATGGAACTTCCGTTCACGTCTGAGAGAGTCTTTTCAACTACGAAAACGAGGTTTCGTCCGCTTTTGTCAGAGAAGATTCGGTCAATCCTGTAATCAGTAACCTTTTTGCGCTTGATGTCAGGCGAGCCAACGATATTTCGGCTGATGACCTCACCGTCGCCGTTCTTCTTTTCAAGAGTGATGAAGAATGAAGAACGAAGGTTTTCTCCGCTACCCTCGCAAGTCTTTACAAGTTTTATATGGTAGAAAACGCTCTGCTCTACTGTTGAGCCCTCAAAGTCCTTGAAAACAATTTCGCTTTCTCCGGCCTTTTTGTCATCACGAAGATACAAGAGGTTATCAACTGGAGCCGGCTTAAAGTCATATTTCTTGAGTTTCCAGTTCGCCTTGCTGTAAAGCTCGTCGAAAACCGCCTTACCGCTCTTTGAACCTGTAGCGGCTGAAGCCTGAGTCTTAAAAACCTCACCGGCTATGAAATCATTTTTTTCAATGTCAACGGTATAAATTTCGGCATAGCCCTGAAAACTTTTGTCAGTCTTTCCATATTCTCCGAACGCATAAGTTCTGCCGTCGCTCGAAAGTCCCAAATCAACAAAAGCGGCAGCATCTCCTGCAAACAAGCTAAATCCAGCAGCAAGAAGAATTCCAGATATCAGTAGCTTTTTCATACGTCCTCCCAAAAATCAAAAACTGAAAATTTCAGTAAATCAGACTTCTATATTATTTTCGGCTTTTGAAATTAACTCTTTACATATTTTTGTCTTCCGATTAAGATTTTTATATGACATTAAAAAACCGCAACAGTTTCATACAGATTTTTCTTATTTCAAGCCTGCTGCTTTTCATTTCAATGCTTGCGACTTTAATCTATTCAATAGCCACAAAAAATATCCTCATTCCTCCGGCCTACCGTCTCCCGGCTTTTTTCAACAGTATTCCCTTTTTGAAGAACAACTTTCTAGCGGTCATGCTTTCCTTTGCCATTCTTTTTTTCTACATTCCGATTTGCTTTTTCTTCCTTATAAGATATTTTGAAAACACCCAGACCAGCGAAATCATCTTCTTCACGGGCTTTTTAATCGCCTGCATGGCAGAATCAGCCCGCTTTGTTTCCATTTGCCTGGGGCTCTGGCAGTCATTTTCCAACATTTTGATTTTCGCAGGCAAGGTCGTTCTTTTTGGCCGAACACTTGCCCCCTTAAGTTTTTTGTGCGCCGCTCTTTTCAGCGAGACAAGCCAAAGGCAGGACGTTGAACGCAATTACATCATCATGATGACGGCTTCGGTCGTTTTTGCGGCAATCATTCCAATGAATACGGCAAGAATCGCTTCCACAGGTCTTGTAACGGAAGGCTTTATGATTCTGATTAATATTTTCAGGCTTCTGCTTTTCGTCACGACCACCCTTTCATTTTGGGTTCAGGGAATAAAAAAGAACAGTCTTGAGCACAAGCACCTGTCTTCGTCATCATTTCTTCTGATTTTAGGCTATTCGATGATTGTAAGCTGTGACACCTTTGTTTTTCTTGTCTTGGGTTCGCTTGCCTTAGTTCTTGGAAGTTACCGCTACCTCTATTTTATTCATAAGATGTACATGTGGAGCTGATTTTTAATTAAAAGGCTAAAAATAAGTTACGATTCCGCCAAGGAAAATCGGAATAATCAGATTGTCAAAATCTTTGAGGGGAAGGACTTCAATCAGGGCACCCAGGGTTGCCACAAGAAGCGACATCTGGCAGTTATCAGTCACTAAGAATGTTGATGAAAAAATAGCCGCAAAGCAAGTTAGGCTTCCCTCAACAGTTTTACCGTGGGTATAGGGCACGTGGATTTTTCCAAAAGACTTTCCTGCAAGGCTTGCAAGTCCATCTCCAAAGGCCAGGGCGAGAATGCCGACACTGGCAGCCTTTTCATCCCATAAAAGGGCAGCCGCAATGATTCCGGCAACCAGAGTCACAGGCCCAAGCACGAATTTATTTTCATCACGCTTACGGGCAGCGGCGGCAGTTATGTCAGATACGAGGGGGATTTCATGTCCGTTTGAGCGGAGGCTTTCTGCGATAATGTAAAGGACTCCGGCCGCACAAAGGCAGAGGATGGCCGGAACCCGGGCAAAATGCATGAAAAGTGGAACAAATGCCGTACAGATATGAATTGTCTTTCGGAAAAACTCTTTTCGAAGCGAAGTGAGCTGATTCTTTAATTCAATTCCTATCTGATAGCAAAAATACTTCATTACTCCAGGCCCTTTTCACCAGAAAGCAAGCGCGGAATATCCGTGTAAATTGCAGGCTCAAAATCAGGATACGGATGAGTGATATATTTTGAGTTCTGGGCAGCGAGATTGCTTCCTTCCATGCGGATCATAGTCTGCTGGTTGCGTGTGAGGGCGTCATATGCACGGATTGAGTCAGAAAGGCGGACAATTGCCTCAGCATTTCTTCCGCTGTCACCTGTCTGCTGTGCAAGACGATACAAAGTGACGCCAAGGTTGTTGTTTACCTTGAGGTACAAATCTACGACTGCATAATCATCGTCATCTTCCTGAGGGAGAAGAAGCTTCTGCTTTTCCCGGCCCTGATCAAGAACTCTGAGCAAGTCAGCATAATAGCTTTCGGCAGCAAAATTGTCACCGCGGAGTGAAAGCACGTTTCCAAGAGAAAGAAGGATGTTAGGGTCACGAGGCTCTTTTTCCGCAACCTTGATGAATGATACGAGGGCATTATCATAATTCTTTCTGTTATAATAAATTGCACCCACGCGGTAATTGATTGAAGGAGTATCATTCTTGATTTCGATTGCCTTTTCGTAATTGTAAAGGGCATCATCCATTTCGCCGGAAATAAAGTAATCCAAATCACCCATATCGGCGAAAAGTTTTCCTGTATTTGCGTCTCCTTCAAGCTCGCTGGCCTCATGCTCCTCGTTGTAGAGGTTGATTCCACGGGTGTAAATCGTCTGAGCCTTGAGATACTCTCGGTTGGCCGCATAAAGCTCACCAAGAACGCGGGAAGCATTGATTTCGCGGTAAACATTCTTTTTAGTGCGGACGATTACCTTCTCAAAGAGATCAAGACTTCGCTCAAGCTCGACTTTTGCCTGCTCTGTATTTCCGTTGTGGATGAAATATCGGGCCAGGTTGTAGCGGGCGACAGGATTTGAAGGATCTGCCTTAATAGCAAGGTTAAGCATTGCAAGGACGTCTTCAATAGAAGAGCGCAGATACTCGTCATTCTTGCTCAAAGCACCGTAAAGTTTTTCAAGCATGTAGCCGCTGAGCTCAGTCCAGTCGGCAGCACCAAGATTCTTAAGGTTCTGCTTGTCCTGCTTGCTCTGATAGAAAATATTCTTGTAGTAAATGACTTCACGAAGCTTGTCTGTGCGGATGTTGTAGCGCATCATTCGTGAGAGATAGACATTGTTGCTTCCATATCGCTGAATCAAATCAAGATACTGCTCTTTTGCAAGCTCGTATTTTGAAGGCTCGACTTCGGCCCATTCAAGGAAAACGTCTCCCAGCATGAGGATTCCGTCGGCATCATTTATATGGTAGTCAAGGACTTCACGGCGGACGATTTCTTCGGCACGCTCGTAGTTTGCACGGTCATACAATTCCATGTCAGCGTAATCGAGACCGGCCTGCTTGTCATGATCGAAGACAGCAAGGATGTTTCTGTACATTTTTGCGGCACGCTCAAACTGCTTTTTGCCGCGATAGCCGACCGCATACTTGAAGAACCATTTTTTGACAGCCCGGTAGCGGACAGCCTTTGCAAATTCGTCCTCGGACTGAGGGAATTCGTTTGCCTCGAGCAGAGTGTAGCCCTGCTTATAGTGCATGTTAGCCATGACAGGCTCGTAAATGAAGTGCTGGCCGGCCTTGAAAAGACCAAAGCAGACGAAGGCAAGGATAACGCCCACGATTGCGGCCGGAATAATTCTGTTTTTGAGCTGATACTGGAATGACTGCTTGTAAGCCTCGTATTCAGCGAAAGAACGTCTCTCAAAATCGCGCGGGATATTGATTGAAATATCGAGGATTTTTTCGAGCTGGGTTGCCAGCTGGCGGGCAGAAACCTTTTTGAGGACTTTTTCGATGATTTCAAATACAGCCTCATCAGTGAATTCGTCGCGGGCAATAAAATCTTCGAGGGCAATTCGCAGGTTGAGAGGATAATTAGAAAGGTTCTTTTTGAACTGAACGTATTCCTCATCAGTTAAGGCATTCTTCGGACGGCCTTCCTTGCCCTTTGAGAAGTCAATTGTATCAAGAAGGGGCTTTTTTTTGCCCAGATCAGCAGTTTCTGTGTCTGAGAAGCCCGGAATTTCAAAGCTTGAATCGAGGACAAAGTCATCGTCTCCGCCAAGACCGTCATCTGTCGCAGGGAATTCATCTACGCCGGCAGGCTGGCTTGGACCAAAGTCAACGCCGTCCATTGCAGACGTATCGAATGAGTCAATCGGCTCTTCCTGCCCTACATCTTCGGCAGTGCCCGGTGCTTCATCAGGAACTTCATCAAAGGCATCCGGGATTTCAGCAGGGGCAGAAAGGTCAGCAGCAGAAGCAAGGTCTGCACTTCCCGCATCGCCGAGGTCATCAAGAATGTCAGTATTAAAATCAAATCCGCCATCACCTTCTGAGGCAGGAGCAGAAGAATCGCCCCCGTCAGCCAAGGCATCCAAATCCATGGCAAAAAGGTCATCGGAAGAGGCAGCAGAATCAGTCTGAGGGCTTTCTACAGGCGGAATATCAGCAGCAAGTGCGTCTGGAGAAAGATCTATTTCAGAAATCGGGGAAGCAAAATCATCTTCAGAAGCCGGGGCAAGGTCATCGCCTTGAGCAGCCGGGCTTTCTGTAGAATCGCCTCCTGCAAAAGAATCCAGATCACCCAGGTCACCCAGATCGCCTAAATCTCCAAGGTCACCAAGGTCGCTTGTATCAACGGTAGGAATATCATCGTCTGCAGAAGGACTTTCTTCGATAAAATCAGCCGTATCTGCGGCAGGAGCTTCAGCAATATCAGAGGCAAAAGAATTTTCTGAAAGAGGCTCTGAAAGGACATCAGCAGCAGGCTCTTCTTCCTGAGCCGGGGCTTCAGGCGCCTTTAAGTCGCTTACATCGGCAAGGTCGCCTAAATCACCCAAATCATCAGTTAAGTCACCAAGATTTGAAAGGGCATCGCCCAAGTCTGTAAATTTTTCGGTTTTAGGAGCGGCTTCTTCATCACCGCCATTATCTCCACTAGGAGCAAGCAGGGAATCCAAATCCAAATCTTCGAGCGGAGTTTCAGGCTCAGCTTCTTCGAGCGGTTCGGCATCAGAAGTAACAGAGGCAGGATTATCATCATTTAAAAAATCAGCAAGGGCATCTTCGTCGGCAGCCCCCTGTGGATTGAGCAGGGCCGCAATATCAGAATCAAGCCCCGACAAATCATCGCCACCCGCAGGAGAAGCAGGAGCTGTCCCGAGAATGTCTTCGATTGAGCCTAAATCTTCTTCTTCCTGTGCTTCGACAGGCCTGTTCTTATCAGGTAATCCGATGATAAAGTCATCAGAGTCGTCGTCCTCAGAAATTCCCTGTGGAAAAGGAATGACAGGCACTTTTTCGCCGCGCTGGGCACGAATCTTTACCTCATCACCTACTTCGCGAATATCTTCTGAAAATTGTTTGAGCTGATTTAATCCTGGCATTTAAAGTCCCACCTACTCTAGTATACTCTAGTTTCGGCATTTTGGAAACAAGGCTTTATAGCAAAAAATTTCTTATATTTGTTTACTTTTTTTTTGAAATACCGATAAATAAAGTATGAAAAAGATTTTGATTTTGACGGGATTTCTTACTCTTTTTGCATCTTTTGCATCACCACTTTTTGCAAAGGAAGCCGCTCCTAAAATTGACACTTACGAATACGATTTGACACTCACTGAAATCAAGGGAGTCAGCGCACCCTATATCTCGAACAATTTCGTTGTCTTTACCGCCCCTGTCACGGCCAACTCAATCGGAATTGCATTTGACTTTGAAGAATTCAGAAAGATTCACTACTACCAGCTCAGAAAAAATTACGGCTATGAAGGAGAGATTACTTCTTCATACTATTTTTACATTCTTGAAATGCCGAAAAAACTTTCCCGAATCAGCTACCGGGTTGTAATTGACGGACTTTGGACAACTGACCCGCAAAATCAGAACGTAGTTTACAACGAATACGAGAATTACTCACTTTCATACATTGACTTGCCGCCGGAAGAAATCGAAATAACTGAAAAACTCAACAACGGCCTTACCCACTTTGTCTGTCACAGCGAAAGCGGCAGAAAAATCCGGCTTGGAGGAAGCTTTACCAACTGGGACAGCTGGATTTACGAAATGAAAGAAACAGAACCTGGAAAATACGTGATTGACATTCCCTTGCACCCGGGAACATATTATTATTCCTACTACAACGGAATCACTTCATTCATAGACGAAACAAATCCTAGCCGAGGTTATTCAAACGACGGCAGGATTGTAAGCTGCATTACGATAAATTAAAATCCCTTGAATTTACCGGCAAGTTTGGCAAGATCGCCAAGCTTGCTCAAATCTCCGAGACCACCCATGCCTCCCATTCCGCCGGCTCCGCCCATGCCGCCAAGCTGCTGCATGAGTTTAGCCTGCATTCCGCGGTTACGGCTGAGCTTTTTCATGGTGAGCTTTGTCTTTTCAAACTGCTTGATGAGCTTATTTACTTCGGCAACGCTGGTACCGCTTCCGGCTGCAATTCGCTTGCGGCGGGCAGGACCGATAATCAGGTGGTTAGCACGCTCTTTTTTTGTCATTGACTGGATGATTGCCTTTTGGTGGGCGATTCCAGACATATCGAGTTTGCTAGGATCTACCTGACCTGCAAGACCAGGAATCATTTCCATTAAAGAAGAAAGGTTGCCCATTTTGCCGACATTCTCGAACTGAGAAAGCATGTCATCGAGGGTAAACTCGTTGCGGGCCATCTTCTGCTCAAGTTTTTTGGCTTCCTCGATGTCGACGGTTTCCTGAGCTTTTTCAACCAAAGAAACGATGTCGCCCATGCCCAGAATTCGGCTGGCGATTCGCTCAGGATGGAATGGCTCGAAATCTTCTGTTTTTTCACCTGTACCGATGAAAAGAATCGGCTTGTCAGTGATTGATTTGAGAGAAAGGGCTGCACCGCCTCGTGCATCTGAGTCAAACTTGGTAAGGATGACGCCTGAAAGACCAAGCTGCTCGTCGAAAGATTTTGCGATGTCAACGGCATTCTGACCAGTCATTGAGTCAGCGACCAAAATAGTCTCAACCGGATCAACAGCCTTTTTAACGTCGACCAGCTCTTTCATCATGGCTTCGTCAATCTGCAATCGGCCGGCCGTATCGACGATGATTGTATCTATTGCGTTCTTTTTTGCGTAAGAAATTGCGTTTTTGGCAACCTTAACGGCATCTTTTGCCCCATCTTCAAGATAGACAGGGATGCCGATTTTATCGCCCAGCTGCTTGAGCTGTTCCATGGCGGCAGGGCGAACAAGGTCACAGGCAACAAGAAGTGGCTTGCGCCCGTTTTTGGCAAGGCGGGCTGCGAGTTTGTGGGCAGCGGTTGTTTTACCGGCACCCTGCAGACCGAGGAGCAAAATCACAGACTGAGTGTCCGGTCCTTTGAGCTGCAGATCGACCTTTGTGTCGCCCAAAAGCTTTACGATTCGGTCGTAGATGATTTTTGTGAACTGCTGGCCAGGATCTACCGCACGGAGAACCTTTTCGCCCTTGGCTTCTTCGATTGTGGCATTTACGAAGCGGCGTACAACACGGAGGTTGACATCGGCTTCGAGCAAGGCCATTTTAATCTGCTCAACAGTTTCTTCGATATTTTTCTCAGTGATTTTTGACTTTCCGCTCACAGAGCGCATGATGTCACTGAAGGTATTCGTAAGTTTTTCTAACATTTGTTCAATTTATTCCTTTTATTTATTAGTCCTCTTCGGACGCCATTTTTCCCTGCATCATAAGTTCCTGCAACAAGGCCATAGGCTCGATTTCTTTGTTGAGGATTCGATAAAGACTGTCACAAATCGGGAGTTTTAAATTGTGCTTTTCGGCAATCTGATGAATAAATTTGCAGGCAACAGCGCCTTCTGAAAGATAGCCGATTTCACCGATTCTGGCGATTAAATCATCCAGGTTTTTGAATTTTGAAAGAATATCTGTTTTGATGATGTCCTGGCCAAAGCGGCGGTTACGTCCGTATTTTGAGCGGCAGGTTACATCCAAATCCCCCACTCCGGCAATTGAAGTAAATGTCTCGGCATGGGTTGCTCCCATAGCAAAACCGATTGTCTGAAGCTCGTTCAAACCGGCTGCAAGAAGGAGGCTCTCGGAATTGTCTCCGAAAATATCAGAATGTTCGCTGACGGCATCCAAAGCACCGTAAACAACAGCAACGACATTCTTGGCGGCGGCACAAATCTGGACGCCGATTACATCAAGTGATGAATAAACCATAAGCCCAGGCACACGCAAAAGCTCACGGAATTTAATTGAATTGAGGGCATGCTCACTTGCGGCGATAAGGCCTGTAAGCTTGCCCATTGCAACTTCCTCAGCATGGCTAGGACCCGAAATATAAACGAGGGCACCCTTGTAGCACTCAGGAAGCACTTCTTCGAGAGTGTCGAGGATAAGGCGAGGACCGTCATCAGATGCAACGAAACCTTTTGTAAGGACACCGATTACGGTTTCCCCGTTTTTAATTGAAGGAACGCTGGCAATCTTTTTGGCCGTACTCGCAATGAACAAAGAAGGAGAAGCAAGAATCAGATATTCCTTTCCGTTTGCGACTTCTTCGATATTTGTAGATGCAGTGAGATTTTCTGAGAGCGGATATCCCGGGAGATACCTTTTGTTCTCATGCTCATTGTTGATGCTTTCAACGACATCGCTTTCCATAGCCCAAACCTGGACCTTATGCCCACCTCGTGCGATAGCCTGCGCAAGACCTGAGCCCCACGCACCAGCACCAATTACACCGACACTCTTTGCTTTCATTCTTATCCTCGACTTATTTTCTAGAACCAGCACTCAGCTTCGTCTTTCCAATCGATAATCTCTTCCGGTTTAAAAAATAGATTGATTTCACGCTCTGCACTTGCGTCTGAGTCAGAAGCATGAATGATATTGTGGCTTGTGTGTGAGCAGAAATCTCCGCGGATTGTTCCAGGAGCAGCTTCACTTGGCTTTGTAGCACCGACAACCTTGCGAACCAGAGTAACGCAGTCATCGTTGTCCATCTGCCATACCATTGCTACAACAGGAGCACTTGTAATGTAAGAAACAAGCTCGTCATAGAAAGGCTTGCCCTGATGCTCAGCATAATGCTTAGAAGCAAGCTCTTTTGAAATGTTCATGAGTTTCAATCCAACCAACTTGAGGCCTTTATTCTCCAAACGAGTAATGACCTGACCAACGAGCCGGCGGTTCAATACGCCAGGCTTACACATAGCAAAACATCTTGTCATAATTTTATAATTATACAGTAGAAAGTGGAAAATGGAAAGTAGAAAACCGAAAAGTAATTTTTCATTCAGCCTTCAATTTTCTTTCGACGGCAGAAATCGTATCGTCCGGAGTGCTTGCCCCGGCCGTAATTCCAACGCTTTCAAGCTCGAAAAATTCCCGGGGAATTTCTTGAGGCGTCTCGATAAGGACGGCTTTTTTGCAGAGTTTTTGAGCGGTAGCAAAAAGGCGGTTTGTGTTGGCAGAGTTTTTGCCGCCGATTACGACCACTCCGTCAACTTTTTCACACAGTTCAACCAGACTGTCCTGGCGCTCATGAGTGGCCGGGCAAATCGAACTGATGACTTCGACTTTTGGGAAGGAATTTTTAAGCTCCTTTTGAAGCTGGTCAAACATCTTTATGCTGAAGGTCGTCTGGGAAAGAAGGACAATATTTGAATCAGAAGCAAGTTTTTTCTGAGAGGAAAGCATATTAATAGAAGATTTCAGTTCATCGACATCTTTTATGAGGACAAAGTTGAGTTCCTTTCCGGCATTTTTGGCTCCCTTGCGGGCATAGCCTTCGATTCCAACGACCTCGCCGTGATTTTTGTCACCGGCAAAGAAAATCACATATCCCTTTGAGGCATATTCAGCGGCCCTTTCCTGACTTTTCGTTACCAAGGGACAGGTGGCGTTTACTACATTCACTCCCCTCTCCCGGATTGCTTCTTCCGTCTCAGGCGGAACTCCATGAGCCCGGATAATTACAGTGTCCCCGGACTCTAAAAGAGGAATTTTGCTTTCAACGAGGATTTTTAAATTGCGCTCAGCAAGCTTGTTCAGTGCGACAGGATTGTGAATCAAAGGTCCGAGCGTGTAGACCTGCCCCTTGTTTTCATCAAGAGCCTTTTCTGCAGTAACGACGGCCCGGCGCACGCCTGCACAAAATCCGAGAATTTTAGCGCGAAGAACTTTCATTTCTTTCATCCTTAATGTTGGAAGCAATAAAATTCACGAAATTCTCTTCAATCAGCGGCTTGGAATAAAAATATCCCTGAACCTGGTCGCAGTTTATCGAGCGAAGGAAATCACGCTGCCTCTGAGTTTCAACGCCCTCAAAAACGGTTTCCTTTTCAAGATTCTTGCTCAATTTTACAAGAGTGCGGATAAAATTCGCCGACTTTTCTTCCATTTCACCGTTTTCGTGCATGGAAGAAAGAAGGAATTCGCGGTCAAATTTGAGCACGTCAACAGGAACCTTGGCAAGCATATTGAGTGAAGACTCACCGCTTCCAAAATCATCCATGGCGACAGTAAAACCTTCCTTGTGAAGGGCATTTGTAATCTTACACAGAGTATCCCTGTCCATGACGGAACGCTCGATAATCTCAACCTGCACAAGATAAGGCGGTATAGTATATCGCCGGAAAATGCGCATGAATTCCATCATGAAGGTTTCGGGCTTATTGTGATTCCGGCTCATGTTAACCGAAATCGGAACGACCGGCTTTCCAGCCTTGAGCTGGGAATCCAGGAAGTGGAAAACCTTGTCATAGACGTAAAAATCAAGCTTTACGATAAAGCCGTTGCGCTCAAAAAGAGGGATAAACTTGTCAGGATAAATCATGCCGAGTTCAGGATGCTTCCACCTAACCAAAGCCTCTGCTCCGACAATAGACTCGTTTTCAAGCAGGATTTTGGGCTGGTACACTACGAAGAAATCCTGATTCTCAATGGAAGATTTCATGCACTGCTCAAATTTTCTTTCCTCATTGATTTTACTCAAAAGACGGGCATTGTAAATAGAATAAGGCGATAGCATATTGTCTTTTATCGTACTTTTTGCAAAGGCGGCCTGTCCAATCAGTTCCTTTACGGTGATTTCGGGATGATAGCTTGGTTTACAAAACGTAATTCCAAATTTGGGAAAGAACGGTATTTCATAAGCTTTTATCATTTCATTGAGCAGATAGGTAGTTCCCTTAAAAATATTCATTGCTTCCCGCACATTTCGAATCTTGACTAAAATATAAAAATGATCAGCATACCCGCGGCCTATTATCCCTTTGTATTCCTGCACAATGTCATTAAGAGTTCTGGCATAAAAGGCAATCATTTTGTCAGCTTCATCTTCTGTATAATTCTGATTAACGAATTTAAATCCACGAATATCAGTATCAATCAGCATGAATTTGGATTTTGGATTACGCCTGAAAAGTTTTGCAACTTCAGTTTCAAATCTCTGCCTTGACCAGAGTTTTGTAAGCGGATCATAGAGAGGCTCAATCAACTGGTTTCTGTAAAAATAATTAGAAATGATTGTTTCAAAAAAAAGCAGGAGGACAAGGGCACCTATAGTCACCAAAAGAATCAGATATTTTATTATATCAACTTTTGTATATATGGCAGAAAGATATTCTTTCTTAAAACTAACCGCAAGAATCCAACCACAATCTTCAATAGGCATATAAAAAAGGTCGATTGGCTCACCCAGGTGGCTTTCAGTTTCAACATAGCCCCGGCCTTCTCGCGCTATAATGTCAGACGTAATTTTACGATATTTTTTGGAAGCCGGGATATAGATTTTTCCAATGTAATTTTCATCAGGATGAGTAAGGATAAGACCCGCCCGATCTATAATCACAGGAACAGCCTTCTCGCCTATACGTATTTCACTATCAATTTTTGAAAGCACGCTGATTTTTAATGACGCACAGAGATAGCCGTTAAATTCACGCTCAGAATTATAACAAGGTTTTTCGATAAAGAATACAGGATAATCAGCCATCGAAAAATATTGCATGTCACTTACATAATAATCCGTATCCTTAAAATTTGACGGAGAAAGATATGACTCACCTCTTAAATCAACGACTTCACCAGTCGAAAAATAGCCCTGATAATTCGAATCGACATAAAAAACATGACAAAAATCATCACTTAAGTATTGTATATTTTGAATAATCCATTTTTGAATTTCTTCTGTGGAACCATTTGCAAACAATTGGGGATAATATATAGATTCAAGAGAAGTGCGGTAATTATCCAGATAATGATGTATTCCAACAGAATATCCCTGAAGAATCATCTCACAGTTTTCATGATAAGTTTTTTGCGCAATCTTTCGTGCATTTTTCATTGCAATATTGTTTAGCAAAAATGCAACCATAGTCACAATTAAACTTATTACAAGTGTTGAAAGGATTCTCAAAGTATTCTGAGTTATTTTTCTCTTCGATTTAAAAAACATATTTAAAATATTAGCATACATTTCAGAAAATATAAAGAAAAATCTGTGGCAGGTGATTTAGGAAGTATAAAGGGAAGTTTTATATGACAGGAATTTTAAATAAAAAAACACCTTAGCCTCGAAAGACCAAGGTGTTTAACCTGAAAAGTCAAAAACTACTCAGAATCTGACTCTTCTGCCTTAAACTGGCTTACATTTGGATTTGCAACGATTGTCTGGAACTTCTGGTTCTTTCGGACTGCGAGGATAAATGCACCTGCAATGAAGATAGAAGAATAACATCCAGAAATCAAACCAACTGTGAGGGCCAATGAGAAGTCATGGATTGTTCCTGTTGTGAAGAAGAACAAAGCCAGAACTGCGAACAAAGTTGTCAAAGTTGTGATGATAGAGCGGCTCAATGTTGAAGAAAGAGCTGAGTTCAAAACTTCCTTGAATGTTTTTGCCTCAACGACCTTGATGTCGCTTCGTACACGGTCAAGAATAACGACAGTAGCGTTGATTGAGTAACCGATGATTGTAAGGATAGCGGCCAAAGTTGTTGTGCTGAATTCCATCTGAATGAATGAGATGAAAGAAACCATAATCAAAGAGTCGTGAACGATAGCAATTACAGCTGCAAGAGCGAAATCCCAGTGGAATCGGATTGCAGAGTAAATGAAAATCAAAACCAACGTTGCGAGAACAAGGATGATTGAGTCACGGATCAAAGTCTGTGAGAACTGAGCACCGATGAAGTCAGACTTAACGAATGCAACCTTGTCTGCACCGAATTTTTCAGCGAGGGCTTTGTTTGCATCAGCCTGGATTGTTTTGCCTTCGTCGCCAGTAACGCCCATGCGGATCTGGAAGCTACGCTCTGAATCTGTACCAAGAGCCTTTACGTCAACATCATTGAATGCCTTGAGAGTGTCGCGGATGTCATCAGCTGTGACAGTGGCGTTCTCGTCTGCAGCGAAGAGGTTGAGTGGTTTTTCACCGAGGTTCTTTGAAGAGCCTGAGTTTACGAAAAGACCAGCTTTTGGAAGTGACATTTCCTTTTTGATGTGGGCAGAAACGCCGTTTACACCGTTGATTTTTGCAGCAAGCTCAGAAACTGTGCTTACTTCAGAATAAGGAATTGAAACTGTGCGGTTTTCTTCACCGATACCGCTGACTACAATCTGAACACCGTCGTCAATTGCTTCCAAAGAAACTGTTGCAGTTCCCTTGTAAGTAACCTCAAGGACAGCGTTTGCGATTTTAATTTCTTCAATCATACCAGGCTTGAAATCAAGACCGAAGTTGATTCCGCGAGTTGCTGTTGAAACAATGCCTGCGATAATGATTACTGCGCTCAAAACTACAGCGACAGGGAAAAATTTGCTAAACTGAATTACTTTTTTCATTATTTTACTCCCCAGCCGATGCTCATTGTCTTTCTGTTCATGACGTCAGTGTTGAAGTCGAACATGAGGCGTGAAACTACGAGAGCTGTAAATACTGATGAACAAACACCGATTGCAAGTGAAACAGCGAAGCCCTGGATTGAGCCTGTACCCAATTTTGAAAGGAATGCTGCCGCAATGAATGTTGTGATGTTAGAGTCCATGATTGCCCAGAAAGCGTTGTCGAATCCTGAAGCAATTGCAGCTGCCCGGCTCTTTCCGTTTTTAAGCTCTTCCTTGATACGCTCGAAGATGATTACGTTGGCGTCAACTGACATACCGACTGTAAGGATCATACCTGCGATAGAAGAAAGTGTAAGTGTGAGGTTGAAAGCGCTCAAAACTGAGAACATGATGTACATATTCAAAACCTGAGCAACAACAGCGTTGAAACCTGCACCCATGTAGTAAAGAATCATGAATACGAGGACTGCTGCCAGGCCCCATGTGAGGGCGTTCATACCCTGTTTGATTGCAGCTTCACCGAGGGAAGCACCGACAACCTGCTGGCTCTCAACTTCGAGAGGAACTTCAAGCCATGCTGTCTGGAGAACCTTCTGAATGTTCTGAGCTTCTTCTACGCTGAATCCGCCCGAAAGTGAAACCTGTCCACCGTTGATTGCCTGACGAATTGTAGCAGCAGACTTGATTTTGTTGTCGCTTACGATTGCAAGTCGCTCGTTTACGTGAGCACCTGTGAAGTCAGCGAAAATCTGTGCACCTTCTGAGTCAAGCATGAAGTTAACCTCTGGCTGGTTAGTTGTCTGGTCAGCAGAAACCTGAGCTGATTTGACATGCTTACCGTCGAGGGCGATTTCTTTTTTGACTGCGATATATTCTGCGCCGCGAACGAGCTGGTCAAGACCGTAATCGTCTTTCTCATAGAAGCCCATTACGTCACAGTCTGCAGGAAGGATTGAAGGATCAAGAAGTTTGCCGTCTGAGTTGAAAAGGATACCGTTTGCGCGGTAGTAGTTCATGACGGCTGCCGTAGCGTTTTCATCAACGAGGCGGAAATTGAGGATTCCCTTACCCATGATGATTGTGTTTACGCTTTCTGAATCAGCGGCACCTGGAATTTCAATGTAGATACGGTCATCACCCTGCTGACGAATAACAGGAGAAGTAAGACCGAATTTATCGATACGGCCAGTCAAAGTTTCAATAGCCTGAGCCATTGCGTCTTTTTTGAACTGAGCCTCATCAGCAACCTCGTTGTCTTTTTTCTGAGAAGCGAGGGCTGCGTTCAAATCTGCGTGAACGATGATGTTCATACCGCCGCTCAAGTCCAAGCCGAGCTTAACTGATGAATTGTAGCGTTTTTTTGCAGCAAGAATTTCATCGCGGTAGCGGCCTTCGATTACGGCGCGCAAGTCAGCCAAAGCAGAAGGACCTGTGAATGAATCCAAAACAGCACCGACGTTCATAACTTCAGGTGCTTTTGGAGCTTCAAGACCAGCGGCTTTGTAAGCTTTTGCATTTTCCTTGTAATTCTTTTTTGCAGCTTTTACAAGGTAATCATAAGATGGATCAAGGGAGGCCTCTGGATTTGCTTTTGCCATGGCAATAAGCTTATCCGACTCTTCCTTTGCCTTTACTACTGTGTAGTCCTTGATTTTTTCAAGAGAACCGAGCGCAAGAGTCTGCTGGTCCTTTGGAGTTCTTGCATACCAACTGATTGATGGCCAGAGGAATGCAAAACAGACAGCAAGAACTACCAGAATAATGATGAAACGACTTCGTTTGTTCATTTTTTTACTCCGGTATTTTTTTATTTATTCAGACTTTGTTGAATCAGAAGACTCTTCTTTTGAAGCCTCTTTTGACTCATCAGCCTTTTTTTCCGATTTTGATGGTGCTGACTCTTTTTCTACGCCAGCAACTGCAGAACGATTGACTTCGATTTTTACATTTTCATCAACCTTAAGAATTACAGTTTTTTCTTTTGTTGATGTGACTACACCATGGATTCCACCGATTGTAACAACCTTGTCACCCTTTTTGAGTGCGTCAATCATTTTCTGAGTTTCTTTCTGTTTTTTATTCTGCGGACGAATAATAAAGAAATAGAAAATAGCGATGATGAGGACGAATGGAACGACTGACATCAAAGTCTGGCTGCCAGTAGCTGGATTCGCCTGAAGTAATGATAAAAACATTTTTTGACTCCTATAAGAACGCAGTTTATCAAGCCGTATTCTTACCAGTTTAAAATAGGTTTTATCAGAATATCATTAAATGAAGTCAAAATCAAGGTATTTCTACCCTATGTCATTGAGAAAAAGCGATATATTTTAATTTTTGAGCAAGCGGTCAAGTTCCTGGTTGAGAATCAGGAGATTTTCGTCCTTTGGAGAGAGGGCGACGACCTGCTTGAGGTAATACTGGGCCTTGCGGTATTCCTTTTTGTTGTAATAAATACGGTAAAGGCGGAAAAGAGAATCCCTGTTGCGGGGGTTGGCGGTAAGGCTTGAGCGCAAATCAGCAAGAATGGCAGCCTCTCCGTTCGACAAAAAACTACGCTGATAATAGAGGAAACTTTTCATTTTTGCGGCGGAAGCAGGCAGAAGCTGGGTAATCAGCCTTGAAGCCTCTGCCGTCCTGCCTGTTGAGACAAGAACCTCGATATAAGACTGAAGGGCTTCTTCGTCACCGCTGTTTTCGGAATAAAGCCTTGAAGCGTACTGCCAGGCCTCATTCTTGTGACCTGACGAAAGGCAAATCTTGATGTGGGTATAAAAAGCCGTATTTGGAACGCTTTCCTTTTTGATGAGGGCCGAACTGGCCTTGTAGGCTTCCTTCCACTTGAGCTCATAAACCATGGAGTCAATTTTAATCTGAAGGGCAGAAAAATTTTCCGGGTCCTTTTCAAGAATCTGGTCGGCAAGGGCCTCACCGCTCTTTCCTGCGATTTTCACGCCAGAATCAGAAGCAAGGCGGGCCGCCTCAAGTATAATCTGGTCGTCATCGGGATAAAGGACAAGGGCGTTTTCAATCGTTGCAGTGGCAGCCGAAATGTTCTTGTTCCAGTTTTTCTGAACGGCAAAGCGGAGGACAAGATAGTCGCGGGAAGATGAGTCCTTTCTTGAATAGGCATCGAGCAGGGATGCGGCACGGATATACTCCCCCTTCTGCACAAGAATTCTCGCACGGAAAAGCAGATAATAGGAATTTTCTGGCTCAATCTGCAAGACACGGCCTACATAAAGCTCGGAATTTGCATAATCTCCGGCCGCAAAGGAAGACTCGGCACAAAGCTGAAGGAGTTTTTTATTCTGGGGATAAGAGACAAGCATTTTTTCGGCAAGGGAAAAAGCACTTGAAGGGTCTGAAAGGGGCATGAAGCTTTCGGCAAAGGCATAGGAGCACTCAAAAGTTGAGGATGACATGTCAGAAGCAAAACCGAAATACTCATTGGAATGCTTAAAATCGCCGGTCCTTTTATAGAGGATTCCAAGAAGATAATTTACGAAGACTGACGAAGGATAAAGGGAAAGGGCATGAAGCAGGGCCTTTTCTGACTGCTCATAATAATCATTGCGGGTTTCTGAGGCCGCAAGAACAAGAGACGGAAGGGCTGCGGCAAAAAAATCCTTTGGTTCGTTAGGACAATCATAAAATCCGTTGCGGGAAGAAGAAATCGCGCCCGTGTAGTCATTTTTAATGTCCTGACCGCTAGTTGGCTCAGTAAAATTCTGGGACTTCCAGCAGAGCTGCATGATTGAAACCGCTATGTAATGAAGAACCTGCTCATTTTCAGCCATCGATTCCTTGCCGCGCTTGAGGGAAGCGATTGCCGCGCGAAGGGAATCGGGCGTGCCCTTCTCAACATTTTCGATAATCTCAGGGTCTATTCCGGAAAAATAAGAAAAATCCCTGCGCTCAGGGACTGCAATCGAAGTCGCCTGAGACTCGTCGGCCGCAAAGGGCTTTTCTTCTGCCGGAGAGGACTTTGATTTCTTCTTTTTTGCAGAAGCGAGCGTGAGAAAAATCAAAAAAAGAAAGACAAAGGCAGAAAACTTCCGCCATGACTGTTTCAAATCACTTATTCCCCGTAAAAAGTTTTTTCATCTTCGTCGGTTAAGTCAGATAATTCATCTTTATCGTAAGGAAAGAAATCATTGAAATTTCTCTGCCAGAAAAAGACGACTACCAGGGCAGCTCCGGCCAGAATCAGTACGAGAGGCCCCCACTTTGATACGAAGACAGAGAAGGAAATTTTTATTACGTTCATTGAGAATAAAAGAAAAACAAGCCCCAGAATCTCAATCAGGACGGCTGGAAACAAATAAACGCCGCGGACCTTACGGTGCTTGAAAATACAGGTGAGGATGAGGCAGACTCCGCAAAGAAGGACAGCGATGGGCCACAAATGGCTGGGACCAAAAGGAAGGACGCTCGTAAAAACGAAGGTCATGCAGAGGCCCAGGAAAAAGAGGAGCAGGCCCGCAAAGAAAAAAATCGCCCAGTGAATCAGAGTCATGGCTATATAAAAAACGACAGCCCCAAAAATCATTATGCAGACGGAAGCGACAGGAAAGACCTGCCCGAAGCCGTGTGAAAAGCGGGAAATAAGAAGAAGTCCGGCAATAATCAAAATTACGCCTGCGGCAAGCAGAATATTCAACATGGGAACTGTAATTTTTTTCATATCAAACTCCAGAAGGTAAAAACAAAAAAGAAAGTAAATCAGAATAGAATACTATAGAAACAAAGAAATTTCTAGAGAAATTGGAGAATCACAAATTTATGTCGTTGAGGAAATGCTGGTTTTGTGATATTTTTAAAATCATGAAAAAAAGGACCATTCTTTTTGCATCGCTATTATTCTGCTCTTTTTCAGCATTTTTTATCTTGGGATGCAGCAGGAATTCAAAAACTGACGGCACAGAAGAAACTTTAAGCCAGCTGGCAAATCTCCTTGAGGACGAGACAATTTCCGCCCAGTCACGCTATGCGGTCATCAACAGAATCGCAAACCTTTTTTACTCCCAGGGAAGAACAGACGACATGGTTCTTTTTCTTACCGAGTGGGTTGAAACTCACCCAGGAGACTCCTACGACGCCTACTGGCTTTTCATGGTCGCATCAAATTATTTAAAAGCCGGGGAAGAACCACTTGCGGAATACTATTACGAGCGCATCATCAACAATTTTTCAGACCTGCTTGTAAACGGAGACTCAATTCACTTCGCCTGCCTGCAGCACCTGATTCAAATCAGCAAAAGCTCGGCAAACAGAATCAACTACTTCAACCGAATCATCAGCAATTTTCCTCAGAACGTAAGCATCACCGAAATGTACCTCCGTCTGGCCCTCGAATATGAGAACGTGGGCGAATGGGATATGGCCCTCAAATCATACTCCCTCTTCCTGGAGCAGCCTGATTCCTCAACGATTCAGATTCCGGGCATTCCGGATGCCTACACAAAGGCCCGCCAGATGGTCGATTTCGCAAAATCCCCAAAAGACTGGACCTTTGAGTCACTTGACGCCCTCGAAAATGCCGTCAAAAAAGCAATTTCCAGCTACAACTGGCGATCCCTGGACCGCTACCGCTCAAAAGTCAATTTCTTCGCAATGAGCTGGAAGTCAAGCGAATCTGACCCAAACGCACTCGAAAACTTCTCAATGCACAACTTCATGCTGGGAAACAGAATCCGCTACAACGAAAGCCTGGATGACACTTCCACCCCGACCGAAGCCTACCTGCGCACCTGGGGCTGAAGCCAGTACATCAACGTCTGGTACCTGTATTTCCGCAAAGTAAACTTCCCTGCCGACCCAGAAATCCACGGACGCTGGGAATGGGCAGGAATCTACTTCGGTGAAAAGCTTTAAAAAAACTTCCCTCATATTCATTTTTCTCATTTTTTCGCTTCCACTCTTTTCCGTCGAAAACGAAGAATTTCTTGAAAAGGTGGAGCTGGAGAAACTTCCTCCGGCTGATGAATATTACATAGACGACTCGCCCTTAAATCAGATTCTCAAGCTCTTTGACGAAGAAGATTACGAGAGGCAGAAGGCCTTTCTTGAGCACAAGCAGAAGAAAATCATAAAGGAAGCAGGCGGAATAAAGCTAAGTCAGGGCAAGTACGAGCAGGAAATAATCCACGAATACATTGCCCGCTACATGACTCAATTCGGAAAGGAAAGCCTCTACAAGATTCTTGACGACGGAGAATATTACCGCCTTTACGTCCGCCAGGAGCTTAAAAAACGAAACATGCCCGCAATTTTAGAATACCTGCCCCTGGTCGAAAGCGAATACAAGCCCACGGCAAAATCTCGAAGCGGAGCAAGGGGACTTTGGCAGTTCATGGAAAACTCGATGGCTCCCTTCCTCAAGAAAAACGAGTGGTTCGACGAGAGGCTTGACCCCTGGAAGGCAACAAGCGCGGCCCTGTCAAAGCTTCAGGACAACTACAAGACCTTTAATGACTGGCCTCTTGCAATCGGGGCCTATAACTGCGGAGCCGGAGCCATGAGGCGGGCACTTCAAAAATCCCCTGTAAAAAGCTTCTGGTACCTCAGCGAGCACAATTTAATTCCAGAAGAGACAATAAATTACGTTCCAAAGCTGATTGCCATCAATGAGATTGCAGAAAACGGTGAGGAATACAAGGTCACCCTTCCAAAAATCAGCGAGTCAAGGCATTACGCAGACTTTGACTATGCGACAAGCAGCAGGGAAATTTCACTGGACCGGCTTGCCCAGGAAATCAGGCTTGACCACAGCATACTCAAGAGCCTCAACACGGAGCTGCTTCAGGGAAAAACTCCGCCCTACAACTATCAGCTCAGGCTTCCCATGGGAATGAAAAGAGCCGCACAGGAAGCGATTTTTGAAATCGAAAGAATGCAGTAAGGCTGCCATAAAAATTTTATTTTTCAACTTTCAATTTTCAGTTTTCATTTTTACTTGCCGATAATCTAAGTTGAAGAACTATTTAAAGGAACGTGCCGTGAGAAAGTCAATTTTATCTTCGCTGATTATATCCGCAATTCTGGCAGGAAATGCAGCTGCCTTGGAAAGAAAGCCAGTAATCTCGTCTTCCAGCGTAATCGACTGGTCAAAGTCAGTTTTTGTATCTGACGTAAACCTGGACACTGAGCGTGCAAGAATCAGCATGCCATCGGGAAAACGCGCGGCAATCAATTTTGTGGACACAAAGCTTCCTGACCTCATCAAGGATCCCCTTCTCTCCCTCTATGTCAATTCGAGCCAGCAGATCGGCGACCTTTTGCTTGCAAACAACATTACCCTTGAGCAGCTTACAAAAATCATCGACGAGGGAAAAAAGAGCCCGGGAATCTTTACAGACGGAAGCCTTACCCTCAAGACGACCCACACAATCAACCTTCACGAAATTTCCTCACTGATGATTAAGCATCACTTTCCATACGAAAACGCAAAGCCGATTGAGAATGTTTCTTCAAGAACTTACACAGGAATCATAATCGACGCGAGGGGCAAGCTTGACGTTCACGGCGAATTCATGACTGACTCAGTTTATCCCTGCTTCTTTCCCCAGATTTGGGACGAAAACATGAATTTGATTTACGAGCGCAACATGGGCAATCCTGAGTCAGAATTCAAGAACGGAATGATTGGCTACGACTGGCGGGATGATGAAACTTCCTATCACTCAAGAATTGGCTCAGACCCCCTTCACATAAAGGCAAGGAAAGTTTACGGCCACCTTCGTACTGACCCGGTAATTTCCCGCGAGGACGCCCTTAAGATTCTTTCCGTGCCGGAAAACCTCAAGCTTTTGCAGGAAGGCAAGGTCGTCGTTCTTCTCGACAAGGAAAACCTGACCTACTCCATCAAGACTGATGACAAGATTCAGGAATACTATGCTCCATTCCTCGATATTAAGAGCTATTTCCCAGAGTATGAGGAAGCTCCGATCATAAATATTAAGGAAGATTTTATCCAATTATTGTATGATTTGAAATTCGTAGCGGACAGCGCACAGCTTTTGGATTCAGAACTGCCCAAAATGGCAAATCTCGCAAGGCTGCTCAAAGACGTAAACAGAGATGACGCATTTACGATTCTCGTTGAAGGACACACCGCCGACGTAAACAAGCCTGTCGGTCAGATGAATCTTTCAATCGCACGAACTCAGACTATTATCAATGAGCTTGTCAAAAACGGTCTGGCGCGCTCAATTTTCAGCTACAAGGGCTACGGCGGAACTCAGCCAGTCGCATCAAACGCTACTCCGGAAGGAAGGGCTTTGAACAGGCGTGTAATCATCACCGCAAGGCCAAAAGCAACTTACATCCAAAGGAAATAAAAAAAGAGGAGTCCTATGAAAAAAATTCTTAGAGCAATTATTTTTCTGCTTGCTCCGTCTCTTTTTGCAGGAACTTTTTTCTCGGGCGAGACAGGACTTGCCTCAAGTTTTGTAAATAAAAAATCTTTCGCTCTTGATCCGGCACTTGTTTTCAGCGGCTTTCTCGGAGGCCAGCTGGCAATATCAAAATCATTTTCAGTGCAGGGCGAATTTTCCATTCAGACAGGCGACTTATACGAAAACGGAGTTACAAAAGAAGCTGACGCAATCTTCAGGCTCAACGAACTTTCAGGAACTTTCACCCAGTCTTTCATGGGAGCAACCCACACTCTGACTCTTTTTAAGGGCTGCAATGAATCAATCGGAAGCCAGAAATTCATAATCCGCAGACTTGGTGTAGAAAAATACTCTTCCCTTTTGACAGAAAGCTATCTTGGGCAAAACGGACTTTCCGCTTACGAGGTTTTTGGAACAGGCGGAAGCTACTCGCTAACCCTCAGAAATTTGCCTGCAAGTTTCGGTCTTGTCGTAAGCAAAAACTATGAGAACGAAGAAAAAAATGACGATGACGCAGCCCAGCTGAACGCAGACTTGAGGTTCGCAATGGCCGGCAAATTCCTGACGATTGACATGCTGGCAGGACTGGGAGCCCCACTTTACACAAAAAATTCCAGTAATGAAGACGTAGTGCTTTTAATCGACACACTTTACTTGCACTCAGGCGCGGACATTCTTATCGGAAACAAATACTCAACCAGCTCGCTTTTCCTGCAATTTGCATTTGACTACTTCCCGGTACGAAAAAGCGACAATTCCAGGGATTTTGACCTGAATGAAACTCACTTCATTTTTGAGCCGAGGTTTAAGTTTGGCGACGCAAGACTTAACATCAGCATTTACAACATTCCTTCAAAGAAAATTGCATCAGCTGAATCTGTCGGAAAAAGCTTTTTAATAGAAGATACTTTCGGTCTGGACATGCAGATGTATGCCGAAACAATGTACAAAAAGCACAGGAATTATACTGCAGGACTTCACTGCATGGTGGGATTTGAAGGCAAGCACTTTAAGGATTTTGGCGACAGCGATTTTATGGATAAAATGAACGTAAAATTCTGCCCCTTCACAGAAATTGAAGCCGACGGCGGTAAAGTCAACGTCCTGCTTACTGCCAACATGAACAAGTTTGCTGACAGCAAGCCGGGCGCCTTTAAATTGCACATCGGCTATAAAAAAGAATTCTAACCTACATTGAGAAGCTGCTGAGTCGTCCGCAAGCCTCTTCAACGTCGGCCTGGTGACCGAATGAGCTGAAGCGGATGAAAGACTCACCGGCTGGACCAAAGCCTGAACCTGGTGTCGTTACAATGTGGCACTTGTCAAGGATTGCATCGAATACATCCCAGCTCTTTTTTCCAGGGAATTTAGCCCAGACATAAGGACCGTTTCCTGTGAAGTATGCCTCAACGCCCATTGCCTTGAAGTTGGCTCCGTCAAGTGTTTCCTTGATTTTTTTGCCGTTTGCAAGGTAATAGTCGACCTGAGCCTTCATGTCCTTTAAGCCCTGCTCGTCCAAAGCTGCAAGACCGCCAGCCTGAGCGATGTTTGAAGCTCCGTTGAAGAGAGTTGTCATTACGCGGTTCCAGTCCTTGTTTACGCTTGAACCGTCGGCAAATTTGAGCTCGTTTGGAACTACGCTCCAGCCCAGACGAACGCCCGTGAAGCCTGCTGGTTTTGAGAATGAATTGATTTCGATTGCACAGGTTTTAGCACCTTCAATCTCGAAAATTGATTTAGGAAGATTTGAGTCGCGGATGAACTCGCTGTAAGCAGAATCGTAAATGATGATGCAGCCCTTTGCATTTGCATAGTCAACGAGCTTTTTCAGCTGCTCTTTTGTGGCTGTAACGCCTGTAGGATTGTTTGGAGAGCAGAAATAAATGAGTGTGTCAGGCTCGATTTTGCTCAAGTCCGGGAAGAAGCTGTTTTCTTCTGTACAAGGAAGATAGGTGATTCCCTTGTAGCCGCTTCCGATGTTTTCGCCGGCAGCGCCAACTACTACAGAACCGTCGACATAGACAGGATAAGCCGGGTCCTGAACTGCAACCTTTACGTCATTTCCGAAGAGGGTCTGAATTCGGGCAATATCGCATTTTGCTCCGTCTGAAATGAAGACTTCGCTTGCATCAACTTTGCCAGAGTAGAAGACTTCAGCGATTTTCTGGCGGAGGGCAGAATTTCCCTGCTCGTCACCATAGCCTGAATAGCCTTCAGGAGTAGCAAGGCCGAGGGCGTAATCGCTCATGGCACTTGCAATGTGTTTTGAAACCGGCTCTGTTGTATTTCCGATTCCGAGAGAAATAATTTTTGCTTCCGGATGAGAAGCAGCATATTCACGGCGGCGGCGGGCAACTTCAGGGAACAAATAGCCCGCGGTCAAATTTGCAAATCCAGTGTTTCTTTTAATCATAGTGAGCCTATTCTAACGAAACGCATGGATTTGTAAAAGGGGAATTTTAATTTTCCTTAAGATAAACTATCAAGCAGGCTGCGGCAGCCTAAAGTCACGTCATCCCAGGTTTCCTGGAAATTGCCTGTGTACCATGGGTCCGCAACGTCACGGTCAAGGCCGGCATACTCGAGAAGATAGTGGACTTTGCCCTCTGTGTCCTCACCAACCCGGCGGCGCAAGTGGCGCTCGTTTTCGCCGTCCATGATTATCAGAAGGTCAAATTCATTGTAGTCGTCCGGGGTAACCAGGCGGGCCCTGTGGTCAGTGTAGGGGATGCCATTCTGACTGAGAATCTGCCGGGTTCCTCGGTGCATTCCGTTTCCGATTTCATCGTAGTCAGTGGCGGCAGAATCAATGTAAAAGTTTTTTTCAAGCCCTGCTTCCTTGACATAGTGCTTCATTACCATTTCTGCCATTGGCGAGCGGCAGATATTTCCGTGACAGATAAAGAGGATTTTTTTCATGCAGGGATTATATCAGAAATAAAAAAGGATTTTAAGGGCTTGCCCTTAGGAGAAGGTGGGGGCGCAAGGAAGTGGAGTTCGCGCTTCAGGCGCAGCCTTCGGCGACCGGCTCCCCAGGAAAGCCTTTCCCCCTCCCCTATTTTTTTTAGCCTCTTGCCTTGAGTTCTTCGCTGATTTCTTCGACTTTTTTGTCGGTCAGAATGAACTTGCTCTTGAAGATGATGGCTCCGCAAATCAGGACGAAAATCGGTACAAGGGTCATTACCATGCGGAGTCCCATTTTTGATGCGGCGGAAACTCCTTCTGAAAAGTCGATGTTCATGTTCTGGCCGCAGTCGGTAATCTGCTTCAAATTGAGGATTGAGAGAGCGATTGATGCGATGAAGGCAGAAATTCCAGATGCCAGCTTTACGACGAAGGTCTGCATTGAGAAGATTACGCTTTCGTCCCGGCGGTGATTTTTAAGGTCGCCGTAGTCTACTGTGTTTGCAAGGAAGACCGTGATGATTACGTTGTTTACGCCTGCGCTTGCCATTACGAGAACTCCCGGAATGAGGAAGGGAACTACTGAGCTTACGCCAAGACTTGCCATTGCAAGAAGGGCTATGTAGCCTGTTATGCTCATTCCAACGCTGACGTAGAAAATCTTGATGTTGTTGAGCTTGAGCAGGTTTCTCAAAAGCGGATAGAGAATCATCATAGCCAGAATCTGTGTGCCGCCGCCGACCATGTTGAAGAGGGCATAACCGTCATTCCAGTTTGTGCCGCCCAGGTCATATTTGAAGAAGTAGATTACCAGGTTTGATGTGATGTAAAGGGCAACGTTGATGACGACAATCGTAAGGACCACACACATTGCCTGATCATTCTGAAGAAGGGCGCGGAACATTTCCCTGATTTTTGCAGTCTTCATGTCTACAGATGATTTTTCCTTGATTGTAAGGCACATAATCAGTGTGAAGAGGACGAAAAGAACCGCAACACCCAGCGTGAAATATTTAAATCCGGCAAGCTCAATCCACTGTTTTCCAGGATAGCGAGAGGCAAGCTCAGCAGGCACCTGTCCGGCAAACATGTTTCCAAGAAGGGGAACGATAATCATGGTAAGGATTGAAATGATTGCGGAACCGACTCCGGCACAGCTTCGTGCAAGGGTTGTAAGGCCTTCGCGCTCTTTTCCGCCGTTTGTGAAAGCCGGAATCATTGACCAGTAAGGAATGTCCATCATCGTGTAGGTAACGCCCCAGAGGATGTAAGTGACTGCGGCATAGGCAACAAGACCAGAGGCATCAAGAGCAGGAGGCGCTGCGAACATGAGGAAAAGGACTACTGCGTTTGTGAGGGTTCCGATTAAAAGCCAGGGACGGAATTTTCCCCAGCGGCTCTTTGTCTTTGCGACGACGACACCCATAATGGGGTCATTGAATGCGTCAAAAATTCGTGCGACGAGCAAAATTACGCCCATAGCAACGGCACTGACGCCAAGAATATCCTGAAAATAGTAAAGGATGTAGCTTGCAGAAAGCATGTAGACCATGTCCTTTCCGACAGCTCCAAGTCCATACGAAGTTTTTTCCTTAAGTCCCAGCATAGGAGTCTCCTTTCTTAATTTCTCAATGCAACAAGAATTATATTTATCAAAATTTCAATCTGCTTGCGGGCCGCCACGCTTCTGTCCATGTTCAAAAGCTCTCCTGAAATCGAAAGCTTCTGGGCAAGGCAGAAAAGGGAATGCATCATCGTGGTGAACATTTCCTGGGTTGTGGAAGCAGCAAGAACTTCATTTTTGGAGCCAGAGAATGAAATCGAACCGTCGCTGATTCCCTTCTCCAGAGCCTTAACTACGATTTCGCTTGTGACGACAATCGTTTTTTCATATTCACGGAGTTTTTCAGGACTAACCTTCTCTTTTTTGATGAAAGAATCAAAATAGTAGACGAAGCTGAAAAAACTCCGCTGGGTAACGAGGGCATCGGCAAAAATTTCAAGCAGTTCCCTCATCTGCTCGAAACCGGTCAGTGAGTCAAATTTTTCGGAAGTAAAGACTTCGTTGAACACAGCCGTTTCAAGATTCCATGCGTAAATTGCAACTTCAATCGCAAGCTCTTCCTTTGTCTGGAAATACCTGTACAAAGAAGCGACGCCGATTTTGGCTTCGGCCGCAATGTCATTCATCGAGATGTTTTCGATTCCGTTATCTGCAAAGAGCCCGAAAGTACATTCGATTATTGACTGGATTCTTCCGTCTTTCTTTTCTTTACGAGTCTCGTTCTTTTTCTCACTGACCTGCCCATTCATATCCGCTAACCTCTTTTCCAACCGCCTTTTCAACGGCATGATATGCTCCGTTGTAAATTCCGGCTTTCTTATTAGCCATAATAGCATGATTCATTTTTTCTAGTAAGTCTGGTGTTTCTATAAACCAGCGCAGCATATGGCAGGCGTAATCGAGATTCGGACATTCAGGAGTTCCGTCACCGACTTCTGCGGCACGGATTGCACCCCAGCACTCATGACCGCCGACATGCTGAATCATAAGCTTTGGAACAGGATAGAAGGCAAGCTCGCTCGGCTTTGTAATCAGCACGTCGCAGGCCCGGATAAGCAGGTTTGTCGCGTAAACGGCTGCAAAAATGTCCTTGTGACAGAAAACATGGATTCCAGAAGATGCGTCGAATGAGCAGAGCTCGTCGTTCAGGGCGATTTCCGCAAAAGACTTTGTATGATTCCAGTCGTGGAAGTGAGTCTTTGAAAGGGCCTCGATTCCAGGAATTTTCTCACGGAACATGTTCCAGACATTTTCGTAGTCACCGATGTTGAGGTAAAGGGCTGCCTTTCCTCCCTTTATATATGGAAGTAAAGTGCGTATCAAAGAAGCAAAATAGTCTCCCTGGGCTCCGGCACCGCCGATTGTCAAAAGGAAGCGGAGAGGCTTTCCGTTCTGAATGCGGTCAAGGCGTTTTTTGCAGTCAGACTCGATATTTCTGACCATTTCGTCGTCCATGTAGTGACCTGCATAGCAGATGTCCTTTTCGCCCATTGGATTGAGGATTTTTTCTCCGTCAAAGCCTTTAAGCGTTCTGTACGAAAGATAAGAAGAAGGAGTCTGAACAAGATGCAGGGCACCCTCGCTCAAGTGAAGTCCCATGGCCCAGTTATCAGGAATTGCGTTTACGACAGACTTGAAGCCCGCGTGAACGGCAGCCTGGGCTGGCCAGACGTGAGTTGCAATAAAGGGAGTTTCGCGCGCAAGATCGTTCAAGACCGGAGTCATGAGCTCGGCAGTCTTCTGGTCCCCTGCGTTGTAGGAAAGTTTTTTGAAGCCCTCCGTGTTAAGGGGATCCCAGACCAGCTTGTTGAAAAGCTTAGATTTCTGGGAAAGGCGGCTTGCCATAGAATAAAGCTTATTCTGATAGGCTATGATTTTTGTACAGGTCGTCTCCGGGAAGGAATTGAGGTCAAGCCAGAGGGGTGTGTAACCCATTGCGTGAGCCGCACTTGCCATTGCCATTGAAATGCGGTAGTGACCGAATCCCATGCGGATGTTTCCGATGATGATTGACTTTTCAGGAAGAGGTCCCATAGGCTCCTTTGAAAGAACCAGGACTTTTGCCCCGAAAGCAGGAGTGAGCACTTCATTGTCAACGGCAGCAAGATGATAGGGAAGGTTCCTGTCATCCCCGAACTTCTTAATGAATTTTTTCTGCTGGGCCGCAGCCTTGCGGAGTGTCTTTTTATCGATTACATTTCCAAAAATCACAGAGCTTTTATCCATAAAACTCTTCTCTCCTATTATCTCTCGTAAATTCTATTTTCTTTCGTAAATTGAAATCGAATGAGGCTCAAATGTGAAGATTTCGCCGTCACGATTTCCGTATTCGATTACAGTCTCAAGATTCTCGGTCTTTTCCCGGAATCTTGAAATCAGTTCTCTTCTTTCTATATTAATGCTCTCGTCGCTCAGATTGATGAAGCCCGTGTATTTCGAATCCGTCGAATACTTGCTCTTTGAGAAAATGAAGTAAGATGTCGAATTCCTGTTCTCAAGGCCGAAATCCTCAAATTCAAAAAGCTTGTAAAGGGCCTCGATTTTTTTTGTGAGCGCCCCTTCCCTTTCTGTGTCAAAATGCACAGGATCATCCGAATGCATAATCTGACTTGCAAAAAGATAGTTTACGAGGGCAATCAGGACCTTTTCCTTGTCGTTCAAAGTGATGTTTTCGTAACGCAGGAAAACGACATCCGGATCGTTGATGTAAATGCACTGATTCCAGAAAGCATGTCCCAGTGTGCTCTGCATGTTAAGGAAGGCACTCGTTCTTGAAGGGAAATTTGCTTTCTTCATCCAGGCTACATCCCAGGCTTCCTTTGTGTCCGGCCCGATTCGCGAAAGAGGAAGGGATTTAAAGCTTGACTCAAATGGCATTCCGCAGCCAAGATAAGCCACATTTTCTCCCTTTTTATTGACCTTGCGCTTGGTAAGGACTTTGACGGCACGGTCATACCACTGATATGCTGAGCCGCCGTTTTTAAAGTTTCCGCAAATCATTCCTGAGAACATGAAGTCCAGCTTGATGTAGCGGAAGCCCCACTCATTCACAACTTTTTCCATGAGGGAGTCGAGATATTCAATGACTTCATCCCGGCTCAAATCAAAGCAGAAGTATGAATACGGAAGGGCCGGCTGATTTTTGCCGAAAGTTCCGCCCCAGAGAGGATTCAAACCGGCAGCGATAGCCTTTCCCTTTTTATCGCACAAAATCCAGTCCCGGTGGCTCTGGGCAAAGTCGCTGCGCCAGTCGATGATGAAGGGAGCAATCCAAAGCCCCGGAACATAGCCCTTGTCTGAAATCGATGAAGCCAGGGCCGTCATTCCCTGGGGGAAGCGGTCTTTTCGGGCATCCCAGTCACCGAGGGCTATTTCCCAGCCGTCGTCAACCTGGAATACGCAGGGCTTTTTCGAATCCATAAAGTGGGTTTTGATTAAATTTTCAGTATGCGACAGGCTCTCCAAATCGACTTTGATAAGCTCATTGTTGATGTCAGCATAGTGATTGTACCAGGATTCCCAGCCGCCAAGGGTGATTTTGTTTTTGTAGGGAGTTGTATTGAGGAAACCCAAGGAGCTAAAACGCTCAGCATTGTCAGTAAGAAAAAGCTCCTGAGTTATTTTACGAAGTTCAAAAAAGTCACGCGCAGAAAAAATTGCCAGCTCAGCGATTTTATCGCCCTCATGCCAGGTTTTTCCGTCAGCGTAAGCCGTGCAGGTAATTTTCCGCTTCTTTCGGTCAACATAGAAATTCACCGGAGGAAGAAGGTCTGAAACATTACCTGTTGAGGCCAGGGCAAGGTAAAGATTTTTGCCGTTTAGGTTCCAGCGCAAGTAGATGAAAAAACTTCCAACAAGCAGTTTTTTTGAGCGAAGATTTTCAGGAAGTTTTCCCGGAACAGTAAAATATTGTTTCCACTGGGGAACAATCGGAAAATATTTTTTCTGGTATCTTCCGGCATCAATTTCACCGCCAAAGCCCCAGCTCTGCCAGCCCGAAGCGTAAAAAGCGAAGTCATGATTCTCGCAGAATTCGGCATCGTCACCGGCAAAGTAAGATTCAACGAGCGAGTCAATGGAAAGATTTGCAAAAATTCTGTTTTCACTGTCAGTGCAGTCCGCACCGTGAAAAAAATATTCTTTTTTTTCAATCTCTTTCATGACTCAGCTCCTTGTTATTTTTAGAAGAAAAGCTCTACGCCGATTGGCATGTAGAATTTGCTTGCTTTTCCGTCATATTTAAGGTCTACAACGTCGTTTACACTTCCTTCCATTGACTGGAGTGTGAAGTCACCAGCGATTCCGGCGAACATAAAGTTGTTGGCAGCAAAAGTTTTCTTTACATAGACCTCAGCAGCGATTTTGTGCTGGTTCAACTTCAAGTCCTTTACAGAAAGACCGCTTGTCATGTTTCCGCTTGCATTTGCAGAAGTGATGTTGTAGTTTCCAGAAAGACCTACGAAAACGTCCTGCTTGCCGAATGGATTGATACAAACCTCAGCGAGGAAGTCAGCACCAGCCATAACGATGTCTGCACCTTCATTAGCCTTCATGCTGACAAGACCATAAGAATACTGGCTCAAGTTTGAAGTACCCATTCCGCCCCAAACGTGACCTTTGTACATGATGAATCCCTGCTTGATGACGCCCATTGTTCCCAAACAAGCGTACCAGTTGTAGAACTTCTCAGGATCATATTCGCGCAATTCACTCTTGCTTACGAGAGGAAGTTTCAAGCCAAGCTCGATAAGATTAGCGTTAGGTGTTTCTGAAAGATTTAAGTTAGGGTCGAGGAAGCTTGTAGCTCCACCCATGAAGCCAAGCCAGTCGATACCGAATTCCATTCTACCATAGTAATCGTTCATGTCAAATCCAGCGGCGCGGGCAGAAGCATACTTAGCTTTTTCGTAGCGGTAGTTTGATTCTGAAATTGAATCGCCCCAGTACTGAGCCTTAATCTGGAAAAGACCAGGAAGTGTGTAACCGATACCAAACTGTGAGTCGCGGACAGCATCATAGAGGCGGACAGATTTTCCACTGTCAGTATCAGCGGCACTTTCTCCGCCCAAAGTTCCTGCAAAATCAACTGCACCATTCATGTAGAAGCCGGCAAGCGGAGAATCCTCGTTACCCTTGATTGAAGCGAAGAGACCTGTTGCAGTCCAGATTTCCTGGAAAATATCGTCCTCAGATTTTACGTCGCCAGACTCACGCTGACCGAAATCACCGATTGTACCGCGGAGTTCCTGCTCACGCATGCGGCCGAAAGCAACTTTTGTCTGGAAGAGGTCGTTGTCGAAGAGACCCCAGATTTTTGCCTGGTCACCGATTGCAACGGCATATTTTCCGTCCTCGTTGTAGTTTACCTTATCAGCAGATTCGTTTGAGTCCCAGAGCTTATGAACGAAAAGAGCGCGTGCGTCTGAGTCGAGGTTGAAGTCAAAGCCGAAGTGCTCGTCAGGAGTGCGGCCGATAATCCAGAATCCAACGCGGCTTCCATAAGACCAGTCAGGAGCAAGGCCAGCGTAGTTGCGTGAAGAAGACTCGTCTTTTTCTTCAATTGCAGCTACAAGGGCTTTGGCAGTAGCATATTTTGTTGCATAATCTCCTACCTGGCCACCAACAGACTTTGCTGTTCCAAGTACAGTAGGAACATCTGCACCTTTTCCGTATGCTGTAAGGGCAGCTGTATAACCTGCATAAGTAGCAACAGCCTCAGCATATTCTGCAAAATTTGAACTGTCAGCTGCAAGAGTAACATTTTTAACATTGTTGGCTTCAGCACCAACAGATGAAGCTGCCATTCCAACAGCAGTGTTTACATAAGTAAGGCTTGAAGCATCTGTAGCAACCTTAGCTGCCTCATAAGCCATTGCTGCTTTCATAAATTCACTCTCTGCATTTTTAGCTGTAGAGTTTGCATCCACTGTAATCTTAGTAGAATTGCTCTCATGTCCAACATTGAAAGTAGACCTGCCCCATGCACCAAAAGAAATGTCACCAACGCCAGTCTGCAATGTGCGGGCTTTCAAAGTCTCGTGAGTTTCGCCAAAAGCCAGGCCTGCTGTAAGAGCAAGAGCCGAAGCCGCAGCAATAATTTTTTTCATATTGTCCTCCTGTTTTTGTATCCTTTCTGGAAGTCGCTTGTTAATTTGATAGTAGTACTATCATTTCTTTTTCAAGGTTTATGATAGTATCACTATCACTTTCTGTCAACAAAAATTTCACTTCGTTTTTGAGAAAATAAGGGATTTTTTTGAACAAAACCGATATAATCACTTCATCATGCTTAAGCGTTCAGGCCATGCGGATTTGCCCCTTCATACGGGCACTGTCCCCAAGTGGCTGGCAGACAGAATGAAACTTCTCGGAACAGAAATTGTCGAAGCCCTTCTTATTAACTACGGCAAAAAAGAAGTGCTGGTGCGCCTCAGTGATCCCCTCTGGTTTCAGTCACTGGGAGCGGTTCTGGGCATGGACTGGCACTCAAGCGGCATCACCACCAGCGTAATGTACGCCCTCAAAAGGGGAATCAACGAAAGGGCCCGGGAATTCGGTCTCTGCGTATGTGGCGGCCGCGGAAAATACTCCCGAAAAACACCCGACGAGCTTTTGTATCTTGCAGACGCGACAGGCCTCGACGGAACTTCCCTGGTAAATGCAAGCAAGCTCACGGCAAAGGTCGACGGCTGCGCTGTTCAGGACGGATTTCAGCTTTACATGCACAATTTTGTCCTCAGTGACGAGGGAGACTGGGTCGTAGTCCAGCAGGGAATGAACACAAATCTTCGGACGGCAAGGCGCTACCACTGGAGCTCGGAAAATCTTCGTTCTTTCGTGGAAAATCCCCATTCAGGAGTCACGGGCGAAAATCAGGGCAAGATTTTAAACCTCACGGACAGCAATGCCAGGGAAACAAGGGGAACAATCCTCACCCTCACCCACGAAAATCCCGACCGGATGATTAAGGAAATCGCAAAAATCTCAGGAAATGATTTTTCAAAACAACTGGAGTTTGATTTTGAGGGGGAAAGCCTTCCCCTCGCTTCAGCCGGCAAGCCGTCTTCCGCTACCCCTTCTCCTGGGGTTTCACCCCAAGCCCCAAGCTGGCAGGGTAGTCAAATCTTAATCCGTAACGACAGGAATCTTGTAATGCCATCTCACCATGAAGTAAGGCCGGAAGACGTGGATTTAAATCGGCTGGGTTCTGTTCTGGCAACGGCTTACGAAAGCGACAACAAGGATTTTGAGTCCCTTTTGCTCACTCCGGGGCTCGGTCCCCGCACCCTGCAGAGCCTTACCCTCGTAAGCGAAGTGATTTACGGCACACCAAGCAGATTCTCTGACCCGGCCCGCTTCAGTTTTGCCCACGGAGGCAAGGACGGTCACCCCTTCCCTGTCCCCTGCCGCATCTACGACGAGTCAATCCGCGTGCTCGGAGATGCAATCGAAAAATCAAAGCTGGGCTACAACGATAAAAGCGAATGCATCAGAAGATTGAACGCCACAGCCCGCCAGATTGAAGCAAACTGTGAGCCAATGGCAGACTTCGAAGCAACGCTAGAGCACGAACGCGCCCACTCAAAAGAATGGGGCGGAAGGACTGTTTCAGATTAGCCTACAATTTCCCTTACGAATTTCAGGGAATTCGGAACGTCCTTAACACCCTCGAAAATCAGGTAGGCATCCGGGCACTCGGCTTTTATGAGCGGAAGGAAATCTTTCCAGCCCATAAGGCCCCTTCCCAGCGGCGCGATTTCAAGCTCGTCACCATTTACGACATAATCCTTGAGGTGGAAGCCCGCGATTTTGCCCTTGAAGAGCTTGAGGCAGGTCTCAAAAATCTTTGCCCGTTCCTCGTGGTTCCCGATATAAAGATAATTGTAAATATCAACGATAAAGCGGAAATTTTCCTGGTCCGGATCGATTTCGTCGGCAAGTCGCTTGAGAAGTTCCGGCTTGTACATACAGTGGCCCCAGGCTCCTTCCAAAGCCATGCAAACTCCGCTTTTCTTTGCAATTGCAGGCATGGGAGCGAAAATCTTCTTTACTTCCTGAAAGGCTTCTTCGGTCTGGTTCTTGGGATTGTAAGTCCATTTGTCATCGTTATAGCTACCTGTCTCAGAAGCGACGAATTTTGCCCCGAATTCAGCAGCATGGCGCAGATGGTCAGCGTATTTTTCTGCCCCCAGCTTTACCTTGTCCTTGTTTGAGTGGACAGGATTAAAATAAGCACCCAGAAGAGGAATCTCAACGCCGTGAGAATTAAAGCCATTGCGGATTTCAGAAACCACTTGGTCCGTAAGGGTGCCGGGATTTCCGTTCTGCCCCTCGACAGCCTTGGCAATGGCAAGCTGAACTCCGTCAAAGCCCCATTCATGAGCAGTCTCGCCCAGCCAGTCAGCCGAGCCTTTTCCAATATCATGCGGTCTAATCAAAATCTTCATATTTTTCTCCAATATAATTATCCACAGATTATTACAGACATCCACAGATTTTCACAGATTAGCACAGATTTATATAGATAGAAAGATAAATTTCTTTTCACAGTTTTAAATTTTCTGCTAATTTCTCATTCCTGATTGCTAATTCCTAATTTAAAATTTTTCTGCTATAATCTAATCATGCAAACAGCCTTATACTTAATCCCCTGCCCGATGGGCGAAACTCCGAATGAACAGGTTCTTCCTTCTTATAATTTTGAGATTGTTAAAAATATCCGGCATTTTATCGTCGAAAGCCGCAAGGCAGCCGTAAGATTTTTGATTTCGCTGGACAAGGATTTTCCGATTGACAGCTGCACTTTTACCGAGCTAAGCGAGCACACGGACCAGAAGGCCGATCTTTCAAAAATTCTTTTGCCGCTCGAAAAAGGCGAAAGCATAGGCGTGATTTCTGACGCTGGCTGCCCCTGCATCGGAGACCCAGGAAGCCGGGCTGTAGAAATTGCTCAGAAAAAGAATCTTCCTGTAGTTCCGCTCGTAGGCCCCAACTCAATGATTATGGCCATCATGGCTTCAGGCTTTAACGGCCAGAACTTCGCCTTCAACGGCTACCTTCCGGTCAAAAACGGCGAACGCGAAAGCAAAATCAAGCAGCTGGAAAACAAGGTCTGGAAAGAAGACCAGACTCAGCTTTTTATCGAAACTCCCTACCGCAATCAGAAAATGCTGGAGGCAATCATAAAAACCTGCCGCCCCGAAAGCAAGCTCTGCATAGCCACTGGAATCACCACTGACCAAGAGTCAATCAAGACAAAAACGATAGCCCAGTGGAAAAAAGAAAAGGCCGAAATCGCAAAGATTCCGACCATCTTTCTACTATATAAATAATTTATTTCAGTAATTCCGCAATATCAGCCCTGCCCCATCTTGCGGCCATTTGAGCCGGGGTTTCGCCTGAGATATTGCGGACGTTTTTGTCCAGCTTGAGGGCGACCAGATGCTCGACTGTCGCACGGTCAGCCGTTCTTGAGGCATAGTGGAGGATTCCGTCTCCCTGCCTGTCAGTCTTAGTCGCATTGTATTTTACGATGGCGTCCAGCAAATCCGTATTTTTTGTGGTGAATACAGTAGTAAGGGCATTTTCGCCAGTTGTCGTAGAAATGTATGGGTCAGCGCCGTATTCAAGAAGAACCAGAGCCTGAGATTTTTCGTTTGCGGCAACGGCCTCGTTCAAAGCGGTCAGGCCCTTTCCGTTTCTCTGGCTTGCAGGATAGCCCATGTTCAAAAGCTGGGTCAAAGTCTTCCTGTCAGCATGCTTGTGAACTGCAATGTGAATCGGAGTGTTTCCGTCTGAGTCAGCGATTGTAATGTCGCTTCCAAGAACAGCCTGAATAACTGAAATGTCAGAGTTGAGCACCAGTGAGAAAGGTGTGTCTCCGGCTGCGTCCCGAGCCAGAGGATTTCCGCCCGATTTTCTGATTAAGTTGATGATGCCGATATTGCCTGTAAGGGCCGCTTCGTGATAGGCGTTGCGTCCGCTCATTTCCTGAACCTGAACATTTGCCTTGTACTGCAAAAGAAGCCGGACCAGTTCCTCATTTGAGCTTGAGATTGCATCCATCAAGACAGTCCGGCCGGTTGCGTCAGTAGCATTGATGTCGGCACCGCTTCGGATCAAAAGAACAGCCATGTCTTTTTTGGCAGAACGGCAGGCATCACTCAAGGCAGTTTTACCGCTCAAATTCTGGGCGTCAACGTCAACTCCCAGGGCAATCAGATTTTTTGCCGTGTTGAAGGCATTCCATTTTACTGCCGCATGAAGAGGCGTGTTTCCAAGATTGTCACGTCCCAGCTTGTCTTTTGAATCAATGACAAGACCGTTTGCAACAAGCACGTTGATTGTAGCAGGAGAATCATCACCGCCCTTTACTGCAGAATAAACAGCACTCTCGCCGTTTCCGTTCTGGGCATCAACTTTTGCTCCTTTCTGAATCAAGGCAATGATGGCTCCGTTCAAGTGCCATTCAGAAGCATAGTGCAAAGGTGTATTTCCGCTTCCGTCCGTTGAATTCAGTGTTTTTGAAGTAATCAGCCAGTCCTGAACGTCACCGCCCCGGGTCAAGGCAAGGCGGAGAGGAGAATTGTTCTGGGTGTTTGTCGCAAAGATGTCGGCATTTTTTTCAAGGAGCAGGTCTCCGGCATCACGTCGGTTTTTCTGAACTGTGATGAAAAGGGCCGAGTCACCGTTCTTGTTGCGGGCATTTACGTCAGAGCCAATCTCAACAAGATAGCGGATATAATCAATAGGAGCGTCACGGTTTACAGCGATATGAAGGGCCGTGTTTCCGCTTGAGTCAGTCGAATTTACGTTTGTTTTTGTAATCAAGGTCTCAAGCATTTCGCGGGTTTCTGAATCAAGGGCCTTTGTAATCGGAGTATTTCCCTGCATGTCTTCCGCATAAACGTCAGCACCGTTCTGGGCATAGAATTTTACCTGCTCTGGGTGCTGGGTCTCAATTGCAAGGGCAAGAGGTGTTACGCCTTCCTTGTTTCGCTCGTTGACGACAGCTCCGTTGCTGACAAGAAGGGAAAGAGTGTTGACTGGAGCATTTGCCATGGTCGCAACGTGGAGGACTGTATCACCGTACATATCCTTCTGATTTACGTTTGCCTTGTATCTGAGAAGAAGGGGGTACATATCCTGCTGGGCAGCTTCCGGAATAATCAAAAGAATCGGTGTCTTGCCGATTGAATCCATTGAATTGACGTTTGAGCCGTGCTTAAGCAAAAGGTTTGCAATGTCTACCCGGCCGTAGCGGACAGCCTCATGAAGGGCAGTCGCACCGCTGATGTCCTGGGCTTTGAGCAAATCTATAGTACGGACTGAAGAATTATCATTTAAAATGTAGTCAACGACACCTGTGTGGCCGTCAATTGTGGCAAGATGAAGAGGGGTCTGACCGTCATTGAAGCGCAAAATCATGTTATGGGTTCGGACGGCGTCCTCAAAGTAAGCGTAATCGCCTCGGACAGGAGTAGCACCCGCAAGCAGGAGTTTTGCCGCAATCCTTACAGAAGCCGCATTTTCCGCGTTTTTAAATGCGAGGTCCAGAGGAGTAAGGCCGTAATTGTCGCGGACTGAAAGGGGAACGCCCACCTGGATGCAGCGGTTGATTGCCTTTTCATCGCGGGTCTTAACGAAATAATGAACGATTGATTCTCCGTCAATGTCACGGAGCTCGCCGGTCTGAGAAGTAATCATAGCCTCATACCAGACGTCGCCTTTTTCAAGGGCAATCTCAAGGGCTGTGTTTTCCTCGGCATCCTTTGCGAAAATGTCACCGTGGACGATGGCAAGGACTTTGGCCGCATCAATGGCATCATTTTTGATTGCAACATGAAGGGCTGTGTCACCATCGTTATTGCGAACCTCAGTGTCCGCTCCCTTGATGATAAGGAAGCTGACCAAATCAGCCTCATTTACACGGGCAGCGACATGAAGGGCCGAGTCTCCGTTCTCATCAACAGCGTTAATATCAGTTTTTGTCTTGAAAATTTCCTTTGCCTCATCATATCGTCCCTGCATGATAAGTTCCTGGACTGAGGCAGACTTTACAGGCGTAGAGGCACAGCCTGCAAGAAAGATACAAACTGTAAAAATAAGGGCTGCTTCCTTAAAAATTCTTTTCATGATTAGTTTCTCCCACAAAACTTGTTCTTCTTTTTGAATATCGGAAAAATTATGGTCATTTGTTAGAATTTACTGTAAAATGATTTTGTGGTATAATTCTTAAAATGATCAACTACTGGATTCAGGAAGACAATCAGTTTGTCAAAATCAGCAGGGAAGAGCTTTCTCAAATCGAATCAGACCGCCGCCTTTGGATTGACGCGCGCAGAGTCTCACAGGACGAAATCACCTTCCTCCAAACTGAATATAAGCTCGACCCTGAGCTTTTGCTCGACGTAATGGACCAGGACGAGCTTTCCCGAATCGAAAACTGGGACGACTATGTTCTTTCCATCATGCGTCTTCCGGTCTTTACGCCCAACGCCGAAGTCAGTTACTCAACGGCACCAGTGGGCGCGGTCATTTTTCCCGACAAAATCATCACAATCTGCTGGACTGACTGCGAGGTTCTCAAGGATTTAAGCGCCAACCGCATCAAGGGTCTTTCCCTTTCAGATTTTCCGGCCTTTTTAATCCGTATTCTGGCCCGCAGCGACATCATGTTCCTCCGCTACCTCAAGGAAATCATCCGCCGGGTCACATCGATTCAGAACGAACTGCACGAACAAATCGAAAACGCCGAGCTCATCCAGCTTCTCAACCTCGAAAAGTCGCTCACCTACTTCACCACGTCACTCAAGGCCAACCAGCTTCTTCTCGAGAAAATCCGCCGCACGCGCATCCTCAAGCTGGACTCAGACGATCAGGAATGGCTCGACGACGTTGAAATCGATAACCGACAGGCTATGGAAATGGCCGACACCTACAGTTCAATCACCACGGGCGTAATGGATGCTTTCGCAAACGTAATCTCCAACAACATGAACGTCACCATGAAAAAACTCACGGTAATTTCTCTGGTCCTCATGATTATGAGCTTCATCACAAGCTTCTGGGGCATGAACATCCGCCTTCCATGGAGCACGTCAAATTCATGGGCCGGCTTCTTCTGCATCACTGGCCTCTGTATAATTTCCGGAGCCGTTGCATACATCTTCATGAACCTCAGGCCTGTCAAAAAAGTCAAGAAAAACAAGAAGCGTAAAAAATAAAAGGGAGAAGCCTCTCCCTCGCGCCCACTTCGTTGGCCGCTACCCACTCTACGGGGGAAGCCCCCGTAACGCCCCCTGGTATAAGGAGTTATATATGAAAAGATTTTTATTCGTAACATATATTTTGCTTATGGCGGGATTTTCCCTTGCAGCCCAGGAATTCAACTCCCTTTCTCCAGTCCGACTTGGGCCAGAAGAGCCTGCCCAGTACGATGTTTATGTAATCGGTGACGGAAGCCAGTCTTACACGGCCATGCGCTGGATTACCCCTTTTGAAATCAACCGCTACGAAACGACTTACGAGCTCTGGTACGAAACCCGCGAAATCGCTGAGGCACTTGGCTACAAATTCATCAATCCGGGTCAGGAAGGAAGCCGGGGCAAACGCGGAGCCCAACCGACAGAAGACTGCGAGCAGCCGGTCACAATGATTTCCTGGTATGACGCAATCATCTGGTGCAACGCATTTTCAGAAATCCACGCCCTCACTCCCTGCTACATCCTCAACGGCAAAGTCCTCAAAGACGCCACGGACACCGTAAGCTGCGACCTCTGCACCTGCGACTGGCAGGCAGACGGCTACCGTCTTCCAAGCGAATCAGAATGGGAATACGCAGCCCGAAAAACAGTTTCAGGAATGCAGTCAGGCTCCCTCGCATCCGGTCAGGTCGATAAATACGGCAAGGAAGACGACTCAATCCCAGAAGAAGAAGTTGCATGGACATCATTCAACTCCCACGGCACCCACAAAGTCGGCACGGCAGGCACTCCCTTCCGCGAGGAAGCCCCTCCACAGGCAGCCAGCGGCAATCCAAACGGCATGGGCCTTTTTGACATGAGCGGCAACGTCACTGAATTCGTCTGGGACTGGAGCGGAAGATACCTTGAAACAGAGCCGGGAGAGCGTTCCACAGGAATTGAAGCCGGCAGCGAGCGTGTAAGCCGGGGTGGCAGCTGGAGCGAATACACTCCCTTCATATACGCAGGCGACCGCTACAGCTACGATCCAAACGAGTGCTACAACTACCTGGGCTTCCGCTTTGCCCGGACAGTAAAATAATACAACTTAGTTTTTATTAAGACTATTTATAGTATTTTTTCCGTTTTTTGTGCTATACTAAAAACGGAGTTAAAAATATGTTCTTTCGGCGTTTAAGCCTTTTGGGATTTTCTGCCCTCTTTTTTGCGGCAGGAAGTCTTTCCTTTTCACAAGAAAAAATCAATCAAAACTGTATAATTGCAAAATCAGACGAAGAAGTTTCATCTGTTGCATGGAGTCAGGACGGCAAATTCTTTGCCTCAGCCTGGAATAACAGCATTGCCCTTTGGGACAGCCAGTCGGGCGAAATCATAGAAATTTACCGGGAGCACACAAAGCCTGTAAAAAAAGTTCACTTCAGCAAGGGCGGAAACCGTCTTCTCTCTCTGGGTCAGGATAATATCGTTGTAATGCGGGACATTGTCGGCTCATCAGGCACAATCCGTGCAGTCGGCAGCGACTTACAGCCCATGAATGACGCTGTCTTTGCAGGAGACAACACTTCAGTCATCTTGCCGGGCGAGGGCAACGTTGCAACCCTTTACTTTCCCCTCCGCCTTACAAATCAGTTCATATCAAAAAAGCTTGTCAAAACAGCTTCTCCTGTAACATCCTTTGACTTATCCTACGACGGCTCAACCCTTCTTGCAGGTACTGAGGAAGGAAAGGCTTACATTTTAAATATAAACGACGGCTCAGGAGAAAGGATTTTTTCCTATTATAAGGATTCAGGAATTCCTCCGCGGATTTCTGGGGACGGAAAATTCATTTTTTATCAGTCTGACAGCCAGAGCCTTGAAGTCACTTCAATAGACGGAAGAGAATCTTTTACAATCAGGGATTCTGATTTTCCTGTAAAGACCGCCTCATTCAGTTCAGACGGAAGATTAATTGCCTATGCGGTAAAAAACGGCGGAATAAAGATTTTCAGCCTTCAGTCAAAAAGAACACGACACTTTTTCACCCTTCCTTTGGATCAGGACATGGTAACTTCACTCGCTTTCAGCCCGAATTCCCAGAAAATGCTTGCGGGCACTGAAAAGGGGCTTTTACTCTGCTGGAATATTTCTGACAACTCTCAGGCTGTAAAAAATCAGCAGAATCCGGAAGACTTCATCAATTCACAGAAAAATTCCGGCAAAAAGGAAGCAAAACCTGTAACCGATATTCCTTTAAGCCAGACCAGCGAAGAAGCAGACGGATATTTCTCAAATCAGGAAAGTCAGGCAGAAGAGAAGGAGCTAGATAAAGCCGGAGCGGAGACTCAAAACCTTAAGAATGCCCTGGAGCTTTCTTTTTTAGTCACCTCTTTAAATGAGGACTACTATCACACTTCTTTCGGACTTTCCGCCGCATGGAAGTCATACAAAAAGCTTCCTTTCTTTTACGGAGCCGGAGCAGAGTTTTCTTTTGCAGTTCCGGCAAGTGATTATCCATATACAACAAGCTACGAGGGAATAGAATTAAACAATCCCTGGCTCTACCGTGCCCATCTTTATGCCCTGACAGGTTTAGGCCACTACATAAAGGAATACAATCTTCTTTTCTTCTGTGAGGGCCGGCTGGGCCTGGGCGGAAACATGCTCTTCAACAACGAATTAAAATACAGGCGCACGAGTAAAGCAAGCTACTGCATCCTTGCAGATGCCCTGGCAGGAATCCAATGGAAAGCCCTGACCATATATGCGGGAAGTGAATTTGATTCAAGTCTTGGATTTATAGTAAAAGCCGGTGCCGGAGTAGTAATTCATTTGGGAAAATAAAAAAAATCCAAAGAATTGATATCCGAAACAAGTTCAAATTCTCAATCTTTGGATTTTTATTCCGCATTTTATGCGTTTTTGGTTTTATATCAGATTTTTATCGTTCTACTTTGAGCGTGAAGCTGTATGAGTAGAGAGTTGTTTTACCCGAACCATCAGCCTTTTCTCCGGCAACGAGGATGTTATGGGTACCTGTTGCAAGACGACTGAGGTAAAGTGTACATGCTTGTTCCTGAGTGTACAAATATCCGTCAACTGCAATTACGTAACCTGAATATTCTGAATCAGCATCAACAGCTGAAACACTAAGACGCTCATTGGCTTTTGCATTTACAGTTGCAACATTTCCTGTAACATTTACATCAGTTCCTGTTGAATCAGCAGAATTCGTAAATGATTTGAGTGCTACAAAGTCAGAAGTTACATCTGTGCTGTAAGAATATGTTTTAAGAGTTGCAGCAAAGTCAACCGCAATGTCTGCAAGTACGTTTACGTTCTTGTAAGTAGCAGCTGATACAGAAGATTCTCCGTCCGCCGCGCTAATCCAGCCCTTGAAGTTTTCAGCAGGAACATCAGTGCCTTTATAAGAGAGAGTGAAACCATTTTTTGCATCTGCGAGGAGCGCAATCTCATCACCCTTGAACGTATGATATGTTACGTACTGCTGGCCTTCCTTTGAGCCAACTTTGATTGTGTATGGTGCTGTGATGTATGAGATGCGTACGCGGTTGATGTGGTTTGCTGCCGTGAAATCAGCTGTCGCTGTACGGGCTACATCATCAGATTTGTCGTTCGCGCTCTTAACAGCACGAATTACAACTTCATAAAGTTTTCCTGTGTCAAGTTTGAGTGTAGCTTCCTCACTTGAAGCGAAGAGAGAACCGCCACCATAGTAGAGTGAGCCGTCCTTGAAGTCAACGATTTTGTCACTTTCTACAGTATCAGCATCATAGTGTGAAGAGAAACCGAGAGTTGCAAGTTTAGTTGCGTTTGCTGCAGTCTTAATTGTCTCTACAGTGAGTGCAGTTTTAGCAGCATCATCATTGACTTCGTACAAGTCAATCTCGTAGTTGTTCTCGTTTGTTGCCTTGTCTTCCCATGTGAGTTTTGCAAGGAAGGTTCCGTTAACTTCTGAGTTTGCGACAAGCTCTGCCGTAAAGTTTTCTGGAGCTTTTGGTTTTTCATCAATACCCGTGATGAGCTCACTGAATGTAGTCGTCTGTCCAGGAGCTACAACAACGTAATCAGACCAGAAGCCAACCTGATAGTCAACTTCGTTATAATTATTATAGAAAGCAACTCCAAGAACATACTCGCCGGGTGCAACATTTGCAAGAGATGTGCTATCAGCACTGAAATCTACATTACCAGCAGTAGGAGTTACCTCAACTTTACCTGTTGTAGCAGCAACCGATGGTTCAGCTTTGTTAAGGATTGCGGCACCACTAATGCGGTCATACAAAGCGATTTCGTAGTGTGTGATTTTAACTGATTTTCCAGTGTAAACGAATCCGGCCTTTTTTGAGTCATCGCTTGGATTTGCACCGATTGCAACAGTTCCGGGAGTTTCAAGACCTTTTACGTTCATGTTGAATGTAATTTTCGGGCTGCCTGCGACAAGGCTTACTTCTGTTGTAGCAGTAAGAACCGGGTTATAGGCATATTTTTTAACAGTGCTTCCGGCAGCAGCACCATTTGCAGTATTCGGAGCAGAATATTCTTTTTCCTGAACATGAGTCGCAGCACTTGCAACAGCAGAATCTTTGTATGCCGTGAGCGTAAGTTCCCAGATTGATGTGTCCGGGAAGCTGATTGTGACAGTACCAGTACCAGTTTCTGATCCTGCGTTTACGGTCACAGACTTTGCGTCAATCTTTCCACCAATTGAGCTTTTTCCTTCGAGTACGTAAACAAGACCGGTGTCGATTGCCTGAGGCTCAGGAAGAACAGTTCTGCTTGCAACCTGAGACTGAACAGCCTCAATGCTTGTAATTCCGTTGACTGTTGCAACGAGAGTCTTCTCAGCCTTAGCCGAAGCTCCGTTTTTTGAATAGTAGCTTGCCGAGTCCCCTTCAGAGATGTTTGAGCAAGATGCAAACATCAGGACTGCAGCAGCTGCGACCAGGGATACACATGTTATCCAGCTTTTTTTCATGGTAAAACCTCCATTATTTTTAAATACATTTTTTATTTATTCCGGCACAACCCACAATGTAGCTGTGTCGGTGTATTTACTGCCATCACCAGCATAAGCCGTAAGCGTCAGCGCATATTCAGTCCAGACAGGAAGTGAAGATTCAGAAAGATAAAGATTAAGCTGCTGATTTTTGCAAATCGTCACAGAAGCAGAATCTTTGCTGAGACCATTTCCTTGAAGGGGAAGCACAGTCCATTCGTATCGTTCCGCGTCTGAAGGAGCGATGAGGCAAAGAGTGCTGTAAGTGCGTACAGTATAAGGACCTGTGAGCATATTCGCCTGATTAAAATCTGCGTCGTGAATTGAAGGATTTTTAGAATTTTCGGATTGTGAAGCTTGTGAAGAATTTGTAAGAGTAAAAACTGAATTGTAATCTTCCGTCATTGAATCGACGGTTTGACTGCAGGAGACAAAAAAGCCCCCCGCAAGAGTAAAAAGGATAAGTTTTTTTAATTTTTTTAAATGCATATTATATTTTTTTTCTATAGTATAGCGATAATATGCATTTTGTCTAGTATTTTTTTTGGCGCAAATCCATGTCCTTGCGCCCTTCCGCAGCTCGGTCACCCTCGGCCGCTTCCCTCGCTACGCTCAGTCCAGTGGCTGGCTAACGCCACTGCTCCACGGCTGGGCGGAGATTTTTTTTGTAATTTTCTGACTTTTTTACATTTACATTGCCGAAAATCGAATTTTTTTGGAAATAAATAGGTATGGGAACTTGAAGAAGACTTTGTGACCGGCCGCACTGTGTCTTCTTCAGATTCTCAAATCCTATTTGTCTGGAGGAATTCATGAAAAAGAGAATTCGTAACAAAAAGAAAAATCAGTTTAGGTCGGTGCGGAAGCGAGAGCCGAAGCGTACTTACCGGGACACCTTGTTCCGCACGATTTTCGGCGGCAAAGATGAACGAAGCAAACGCTGGCTTCTCTCGCTTTACAATGCGCTCAGCGGGAAGAATCACACTAACATTGAAGACTTGGAAATCACCACGCTTGAGGATGTTATTTACGTCTCGATGAAAAATGATTTGTCGTTCCTGATTCATTCACAGATGTGCTTGTACGAGCATCAGAGTACGGTAAATCCAAATATGCCGCTCCGAGGGCTGTTGTATTTCTCTCAGCTGTATCAGCAATACATCGACAAGCACAAGAAAAATCTCTACGGCAGCGTGCTCGTTAAGATTCCGGCTCCGCAGTTCATTGTGTTCTATAACGGCGATACGAAACAAGCGGACATCATCAAATACAAACTCTCAGATGCGTTCATTAAGGATGAACAGGCTCCAAATGACAGTAAAACATTTGCTACAGATTTTGAATGGACGGCGACAGTGATAAATATAAACAAAAATCACAATGAAAGCCTTTCAAAAAACTGTGAGCCGTTGTATTATTATTGTGAGTTTGTAAATCAAGTAAAGGAGAATCTTTCGCAAGGGATGACTTTTGACAGCGCGGTTAATGAAGCAGTTGACTTCGCAATCAGAGGAGACTTTCTGGAAGGATTTTTCCGGGAGAAGCGCATGAAGATTTTGGATGACATTTATACAGAGTTCGATCAGGAATCTTATGACGAGACTCTCCGAAACGATGGTCGCATAGAAGGAATCCAAATCGGTGCACGAGAAACTGCCATCGCAAATGCGAAGAACTTTCTTCGTATGAATCTTGGTTCTCCAGAGCAAATTGCGCAAGGTACAAGTCTCCCGCTGGAGCAAGTAATTGCTCTTAAAGAAGAACTTTCGCACGAGCCGGTTACAGAAACAAACTAACTCAAAATCTATCCGTCAATTTTTTGAATAGGATTGACGGATAGGTAAATCAAGTGAAGGAAAAACTTTCGGTTGGAATCTGGAAAATATAACTCATGATTAGCCAAAGACAGGCAATCTATCGATTTGGCGAAAGACTGATACATTTCCAGGAATCATGCCAGCTCCATCAAGAAGTTTTGGCATGATTCCTATTGAAAATTTATTGTAATATTACTACTTCTGCTTTACCTCGGACATAGATGTACTGTTATCGGCAAAGTGAACAACTACACAATAACATTCACCAGATTCAATCTCGCTTACAGGAATTGTGTATTTCTGAGGGCTATGATCACTTGAACTGAATGCCATGTATTTGTCACCTACATGCTTATGGAAAGCTTCCCACTCTTTTGCTGTCCACTTACTGCATTCACTGTAAGGAAGATTTGTAACCAGAGTCTGAGCAAATACAGGGGCATCGCTCGCAATTAAAATTGAGTTTTCTGTATTTGGTAAAATATAATCATACTTTCCAGAGCTTGCACTTCCTGTGTAGTGGATAAGAGGTTTAAATATTGTACCATTAAAAGTACTACCTGGATATCCATATGAATGATAACCTGTAACTTTTATAAATTTAGAAGCAGGAAGATTTTCTGTTCTTCTATTATCAGCTATAAAACTATCATTTTTTGACCATGAACCTGAATTTTGTCCAACATAGAAATATGAACTGTTAAGTGGACTACCAGGAATAGTTAGTGTTGTGTTAGAACAAGTAAAGCAGTCTTCTATCACAGGTGACCACACACCTTCCGCTTTATTATTGTTATTATCATATATTTCATACCTACAATTGAATGTGTTATATTCATTCAACAATTTCCAGAAAGGAATTTCTACTGTATAAGAATTTGCTGAATTAAAATTATAAGTTGTACCGTCTGGTAAAGTAAATGTACCCCTTTTAGGACCTGACCAGTCATCTTTTATATATATTCTACAAGTTTCACCTCTATATACAGAATCTGAATATTCACTCGCAATCCTCATTGAGGTAGTTGTAGTATCAGGAACCTCTTCATTATCAAATCTAAACCTAATAGTAGGCATTACTGTATCATATGCTGTAGCTGTAACCTTTGGAATATTTATTGTAGTTGCAGAAGAACGTAAATTATTTTTTTCGCCATATATACTAAAATACATGTCATTTTTATGAGCATTCATAGCAGAATAAGGGAAAGTTATACTTGTTGAACCTTCAGTAAAATACAAACAATTTTGCGATTTATCAACTTTTATACCATCGTTATTAAATATAAATATTTTATCACAAGTATTCCATGAACTTTTATTTATATTTAGTGTGATTTTTATTTCATCAGAATTACCTTTTTGAATAGAATAATTATTTGAACTTGGAACTGTAACTGTTGGTAAAGCAGCCTCCTTCAAACTCTTTAACGACTTAGAAAGCGTATTTGTTTTTCCAAGATTAAAACTATCTTCACCTTCATCCCAACCTGTTTTATCATACCTCATTTCAATATTTGGATAATAATCAATTTCTTCCCTAAAAATAGGTTGATTTACAGTTGCATAGTTTCCACCAGATCTAAAAAATGCCCAACAAGAAAATTCAGCCCCAACATATGATGATGGACATTCAACGTTAATATAATTAATCCGATAAGGAATCTGCTTTTCTAATAAAAACAAGAAGTCTGTTTCAGCAGGGAATGAGTATGTTCTTCTTCCAACATTTCCCATATCGTCTGTAATAATCAGCTCCATAGTTCTTCCATATAAATAGCCATCTATGTCTAAAACTAAATGATGTTCATAAGACACACCGTTTGCAGTGAAGGTACCAATCTTTTGATTATTATTTTTATCAGTATATTTCATTTGAATTGTAAGATTGTCAAAACCTAGACAAACAGCATCACTATCATAAATATTTGAACCGTAAATTGCAGGTTGACTATCTTCAAAACTAAATATGAAGTCATTTATACCATTTTTAAACGTAGAAAAATCAACTCTGTATTCGTGATCACCATCATAATTGCCTGAAGTATCTATTCCAAGACATTTGTTATAAAGCTTATAAGGACTACCGTCCCCCCCATTATATTCTCCCATATAAAAAACGCTTTTCTTTATAGCAGAAAAAACTTCTGTCGGTTCTGCCTTATTTCCAACAGCATCCGCTACACTAACATTAAGAAGAATAGCTCCATCTTCTTCAGTTATTTCATAAGGGATACAGAAAGTTGTTATACCTCCAGATTCATTCTTAAATTCAACACCACTAGTAGTTTTTGTAAATACAGTTGTAGTCTCCTCAGAAACATCAGGTATACCTCTTGTTGTATTATTTGTTAGTCTTTGAGTAACTGTTACAGAGCTTACACCACTGTCTAAATCAGAATACTTTCCGTAAAGATATACTGTACCTTTTGTACGATTCTGGAAAATTTCTGCCTTAGTCATATTATTTACTTGCTTCAAAACAAACTTATCAGCACTAGCTATAGATGAAGCACCTGCTATTGAACACTCTTTTCTTGTAGCAAAAAAGGAAATTTTAGTTGGTGGAGTTTGTTCTACTTCCGGTTTATAAGAAACTGTAAAACTTGATTTTTCATTTTGTAAAAGCGGAATACTTACTCCGTCTTTTGTAATTGTAATACCTGTTCCTAAAGATACAGTAAGATTCATAACCGCAGCATTTAATGAATCTATATACTCTTTTAAAGCAAGTCCTTTTGGTGTAATAGTCAGTTCTTTTCGATTTTCACTCAATACAGGAGCTTCAAAAAGTTCATTCATTGACTTAGCGCCATTTGTAATAGAAATTTTATCTGTGTCATAAACAAGTTTTGAAGCATCCATTGCCATATTAAATGTCAATTTAATTGCTACATCAGTTTTTTGAATTCCATCCCCTGGTGTAACAGAAGTAACAGCCGGCATTTCAACATCCTTCGCCAGAACTTTGATTCCATAGCCACTCGTCTCATAATCTTCAATAGCATCAATAGTCTCAACTACTGCCTTTACAGGATTATCTGAGTCAACTTTCAGAGTTAAATATGTGTCCTCTCCGTTTTTTACAGTGATTGTTCCGCTTGTTACATAATCCGAAGTGCTGACTGTGTAATCACTTGAAGGTGAAACTGTCTTCCAGCCTGCAAATTTATAGCCCGCAGGTACTTCGTACTCAAGTTTTACTGTCTCTCCCCTATTGTATGCTAGTATTCCGCCATCATTTGTCGAGGCTTCGTTTACTTTGAGTGATTTTTTGGAATTTTCGCTTGAATCGAAGCGGATTTTTGTCTTATTCGCTGTGCTTGAATCAATTTTGTACTCGAATGATTCTTCTTTAGAAAGATATGCCCTAAATCCTTCTTCTGGCTCATAATAGAACACTGCTGGAACTGTCACCGTAATTTTTTTGGTTGCACTTCCTGTGACGTCCAGAAGACTTGTATTTTTGATAGTGATGACATTATTTTTCAACTCACGCTTTTCAAAGAAACCGCTGACATCATTTCCATTCATTGTAATTTTTATCAAATCCAATGACGCAGAACATGAAGGGGCAAGATTCTTGTTGAATGTAATTGTAATCGTTGAGTCTTTTGGATTTATATTTTCTGAAGACGGTGTATGCTCAGTAATTGCAGGCAGCAAAACATCCTTTGCGAGCACCGTAATTCCATATCCGTCCGTTCCGTTACCAATTGCATCATTTGATGTAATCACGGCTTTTGCAGGATTTGTGCCGTCGATTACAAGGGTAAAGTAAGACTTGTCTTCATTTTTTACAGTGATTGTACCGCTTGTTACATATCCTGCCGGCTCTACAGTGTAGCCAGTTGTTGCAGATTCAACCTTCCAGCCCGCAAATTTATATCCACTTTCTACAGGGAATTCGAGATTTACAGTCTGCTCTACGTTCATATCTTGCTTTGTACCACTCGAAAGAAGTGTTCCGGCGGCATTAATCTGTCTTCCAGTTACGGCAGCGTCGTTAGTTGCAAATCGAACTACAGTTTTGGTCAATGTCGAACTGTTTACCCTGTATGACCAGCTGAAATCTTTATCTGCAGGGGTGATTTTTGTTCTTCCGTCCGAAGCAAGATAATAGACTTTCTGACATGGAACTGTCACGGTCACGGTTTCGTAGGCATGTTCAAGAGGAAGCATTTTTATCGGAGTGAGTGTGACAGTTTTTTTGTCGGTGCTGATTGATGTTGAGAAATAAGAGTCTTTATTGAAGTTTGAGATTGCCGAATAAGTTACGATAATCTCATCTTTTGTTTCATCAGAAATCGCATGGTCAAAAGTGAGGACAATCGGTGTGTTTTTTGCAACCTCTTCCGCAGAATTTGAACTGTACGGTGCAACGCTACTAGTGCTAATCGTAGGACGTTTGTAGCAGATTGCGCTGACAGTTATGCCTTCAGCTGGCTTATTTATGCTGAGAGTTGGTGCAAGATAAGAAGAATTTGAATTGACATAGCTGATTTGGTCTGTAACTGAATAGCCATAAGAATCCGTAATATCCCAGCCATAGAACTGGTAGCCGCTATACAAATCAAGTGAAAGCTCTACTTCTTCGCCAATATTGTATTCTTCGTAAGATGGTCGGTTTATAGTTCCAGCAGAAAGACTTGAACCATCTTCACCATTTACAACTTTATATGTGATTCCAGTCTTTGCCTCTGTAGTATGGTCAATCGTAAAGCTGAATGAATATTCGGCGAGGCTGATTTTTGTGTCCCCGTCATTGTAGTAAAAATCAGAAGGCACAGTGACTGTTATGATTTTTGTGTTGTTTTTAGGAACAGAAAGATAGCTTGTGTTCTTGATTGTGATTTGCTTAAAATCTCCGTTATCTCCGCTAATTTCGCTGATGGAACGGTCTGTGTAATAGCTGTCGAGGCTGTTTCCGTCTGAGCTGACTCGAATTTTGTCCAAAAGTGCTGAACATTCTTTGGCAAGAGGCTTGTTGAATGTAATTATAATAGAAGAATCTTTTGGATTTGTTTTTTCTGAAGGGCTTGTTTCAGTGACACGAAGACATTCACTTGTTTTTGCCGTTACAGTAACGCCTTGAAGTGCTTCATAAACAGAGATTTTTGTTGAAAGGGCTTTTTCATCAGCAATTTTGATTTTGTCGGCAACGTTCTGGTCTGCCCCGCTTACGCTCCAACCATTGAACTGCCAGCCGGCTGAAAGGGCAAAACTGAGCGGGATTTCACTTCCGATTGAATAATGATAAGTGCCAGTAGCCGGTGTGATTACGCCAGAGTCTTTGGCAGCCCCGAAAGTGATTTCGGCTTTTTCAAGCGTGGTGCTGTCGATTTTGTAATTGAAGACTTCACCATTGCCACCAAAAGTGACCTTTGCGCCGTCATCAGTTTTATAGAAGAAATCTGCAGGAACTGAGACTGTAACCGTTTTTGTCTGGTCGCCCGGAACCTCGAGCATATTTGTTTTGTCTGCCGCAAAAGTGACTGAACTGCCGTTTATTACAGGCTCCAAGAAGCTTGATTTTACAGGAGAGCCGCCCACAGCAATCGAAATGTTTGAAAGCTGGGCATAACCTTCGGCATCAGTCGGCAAGTCATGGTCAAATGTGATTATAATAGAAGAATTTTTGCTTACGCTTGGTGTTTTATCGTCAATCTTCGGGCTGAAACTAGAAACTCGCAATCTTTTTGCACAGACAGCTTTGATTTCTGAAGCGTCAGTTTTTTCGACGACAATCGCCGTCGTGTTGATTTTATCCGGTTCGGCAATGTTTACGATTTTAGAGTCATAATTCCAGCGCAGGAACTGATAGTCTGCATTTTCTGTAAATGAAAGTGTTATCTTTTGGCTGATGTTGTAATCGCGGGTGCCTGCCAGATAAACAGAACCTTCGTCATTTTCACATGAAAGAGTGAGCGTGGCCTTTTCGTCTGTCGCCTCTGTTGCACGGTATCGCCACTGTTTTTCGCCGTTCATAGTAACGCCATTGTCATCGCATATGCCATCAGAAATTGTGACGACAATTGTAAGGCTTGAACCGCTTTCGATTTCGATTGAATTTGATCTGTCAACTGGAACTGTGAGGATGTTTCCGTCAAGCTCCGGCTGCAAGAAATGCTCGGCAAGTGAAATGCCGTCGGAATTGGTAATTGAAATATTTTTGAGGTAAGTCTGCCCGCCGAGAGTGTAAGCCCAGAATTCGCCCGGAACTTCATTCTTTTCATCATCAAAAACGGCCTTTTTATTGGTTGCATCGGCAGGAATTTCGCTCTCGCTGAAAATGAAACTTGATTTTGAAGGCTTTTTGGAAAAAGTAACTGTAATTGCACGGTCGCGGCTTACTCCGGCATCGGAATATCCAGGATTTGCTTCGGTGACTACGATTCGTTCGGAACACTCTGGAATGATTCGCACGTCAGCAGAGTCAATATTGACTGTTACGTTCGTTTTTGGAGATTTAGGATCGTCAAAGACAATTCCTTCAAGCTCTGATCCATCTTCCTGAGAAACGGCAATCCATTTTATAAAACTGTAGCTGCCAGCCTCAGAAAAGCGGATTTCAAGCGGATAGCCCTGCTTGACAGTCTGCTTGCCAGAAGGAATTGTAGAACCAGTCCCCTCTCTTGGCTGGACAATGATTTCGAGTGATTTTGCGTTTGCGTAGGCGATGTCTTTTTCAAGCTGTTCTTTGAAATCGCCCCCCTCAAGGATGTTATTGCAGGAGACTAGCAGCCCCCCCCCTAACAAAAGTATAGTAATTACATACAAAAAGTGGAAAAATGAAAATGGAAAGTTACGAAAGATTTTTTTGCTTACATTAACTTTTTTCATAAGAGGAGAACTCCTTTTGGGGTAAACTTTTTAACTATCACGTCAACTGCACTAAAATAGACAATTGATGTAATATCTATCAATACTATTTTAATGCAGTATTTTTGAAAAACAAGATTAAAGGCTTAAAAGTTCTGCTTTTTTTACACTCCAGTTGCCTTCGGAATCCTTTTCGGCTTCGATCCAACCGTATTTTCCTTCGGCGAGCGAGCCCGGGTTAATCACTGTTGTATTAGAAAGCTTTTCAATGCCCGCGCTCTCGTGGATATGGCCTGTAACGACCAAAAAAGGCGTTCTTTTTTCAATATAAGAGCGCAATTTTTCGCTGCCAACGTGGATTCCGTTCGGAAGGGCATCACAGGCAGTGTCTTTTGGCGGGTTGTGCATGATCAGGATAAGGTTTGACCAGTGGCCGTTCTCATCAGCACACTCACCGCTGGAATTTTCGACTACATTGTAATCAGAAAGAATCTCGTCTTCATCACGCTCGAAAGGAGTTGTGCCTGTGAATTTTGTGCCGCCGCCACTTCCGCAGATTGCAATTCCTTCATGGAAAGCTAGGGCGCCCTCGACAGAGACATCGGCATTTTCAATATCAGAAAGGAACTCCGGATTGTCGCAGTTTCCAAGAACAGAAAAAATGTTCTCGTGCTTGCTCAAAAGTTTTTCAAGCACTGGCTTTCCAGTTTCCTCATGCTCAAATTTAGCGAAATCTCCGCCAAAAAGAACCGCATCAGCTTCCTTAAAGCGGGAATCCAGCTTATCGAGATTATCCAAATCTCCGTGTATATCAGAAAGAACCAAAAATTTCATAATTAACCTCCAAATTGCTAACTTCACATATCTTCCATTATTTCGCGCAAGGCCTGCATCTGTTCGTGAGTGCCGATTGTGATTCTGAGGTACTCTTCGATGCCAGGAGTGGCGAAGTGACGGACCAAAATTCCTTCTTCTTTGATTTTTTTGTAGGCAGCATCACCGTTTACGCCGTCTTTTTTACAGAATACGAAATTTGTCTGGCTGTCGAGAACAGTCCAGCCTTTTTCGCGCAAAAAATCGATGAACTCATCGCGCTCGAATGCAACTGCCTGGGCCGCCTTGACGTAATAGCCTGCGTCACGGCAAGCCGCAATACCTGCCTGCTGGGCAAGGAAATCAATCGGGAAGTGATTGAGGGAATTTTTAACGGTTGTAACAGCCTGGACAAGTTCTTTATTTGCAACGAGATATCCCAATCGCTGGCCAGCACCGCACAAACTTTTTGAGGAAGTCCTTACAATCACGAGGTTCGGAAATTCTGCAAGGAGAGGAATGCAGCTTTCGCCGCCGAAATCGACATAAGCCTCATCAACTACGAAAACCTGATCTTTTGGAGCGGCCTTGAGCATGGCACGGACTTCATCCCTTGTAAGACCGATTGAGGTAGGCGCATTCGGATTTGCAAAAATGATGCTGGAATTTTCTTTTTTGGCAGCATCAAGCATGGCTTCCTTATCGAGGGTCCAGTCGGCTTTGAGGGGGATTTTATCAAGCGGAATGTTGTAAAAACCACCGTAAACCGGATAGAAGGAATAAGTATGCTCAGGAAGAACGAGTTTTTTAGCGGAGTCAAAAAATGCGTAAAAAACAAAACTCAAAACCTCGTCAGAGCCGTTTCCTGCATAAATCATTTCAGGTGTAACGACGAAAGGAATTTTATCAAATTCACTAGGAGTGACTGTGGCACCGCTTCCATTTTTCTTGCCTTTTTCGAGATTGGCACGGCACAAAACTCCGCCAGTCTTGTTGAGCATATCGGCAATGGCTTCTTTAAGCTCGTTTGAATCAGGGTCAGGATAAAGAGCAAGTTTTTCAGGATGATTTTTGACTGCTGAGCGCAGGGCTTTGCTTACTTTTGGTGACGGCGGGTAAGGATTTTCATTGGCATTGAGCTTTATGTAAACTCTGTCCTTTGGCTGCTCGCCAGGAACATATGGATGCAGATTTTCCATTCTAGATGAAAGCATTATTTTTTGACTCCTTTGAAAAATAAATTTTAAATTTTCAGTTTATTTTTCCTCTTTATTTTATAATAATTTACTGATAATATAAATATATGGCAACCACAACCAGTATTATAGTTTTATTAAAGTTTTTTGCATCACGACAAAAAAGTGCAATTGTTGATTATAAGGATTTCTGTGAATATCTAAAAAGATACTCTGAGCATCACCTTGATGAGCAGCCATCACTCGCCTGCTATCTCGAAGACCCGGTTCCCGCCCTACAGACTGAGCTTGACAAACTTGTGGACTCAAGGCTCATAATGCTTACAAACACCAATCCCGAAAAACAAGGTATTATTGTAATTCCTTATTATATCGAGAGATTTGCGGAGCGTTACAAGGACATTTCCGTAAACCCGTCACTTCCCTTCCCTTCAGAAGCTGATTTGCCAAAAGGCACGCCCAAAGGAATCGTCACTCAGGAAAATTCCGCTGAGCTTATCGGCCGCCTTTTGAAGCATCAGGATTTAAACGACAAGGTGCTCTACGGTCTTTCACTTCCCCACAACGCGCCTTCAATTCTTTTGCCGTCAACCGTTTCAGTCGTCACTTTGATTGAGGATGCAGTCGGCAAAATCCAGAACATGCTCAAAAAAGAAGAGCACCATGACTACTTCCTTAAAAAACTCACGGTCTCAAACCCGGGCCGCGAAATGATTGTCAAAAATTTCTTCAATGCTTTCGTTGACAGGCCAGACCACTCGCTCGAAACATTGAGCCAGACAACCGAAAGTTTCTACCTCTGGAACCAGCTCTGTTTCTTTATCAAGCAGGATTACGAAAAAATCAAGGACTACACCCAGGAAGATTTGTCATGCCTCCAGGCAGTTTACATCACTGAGGTTGGCGCAAATTACTTCAAGAACGAAGCCCAGGAAAAGGCCAAGCGCGAAGGTGCCATCAAAACTCTTGAAGGCCTCCTTCTCAAGCCGCCTTACTACTTCACATTCGAAGAAATCACAAAATTCACTGACAACAAGGGCGTTCCTCTTCTCGGCCAGTACACAGAGGAAGAGCTCAAGGACTACCTCCACAAAAAGACTCAGGAAGCACCGGTTCAGGAATTGCCGGAAATCCTTGTATTTAAGACATATGATGACAAGCGCTATTTCATCTTCAAGAGCAAGGTTCTTCATTTGATTCTCAGGCTCTGTACTGATGCCCGCATTTCCGTTCTTGATGCAATCAAAACCCACTGGTCAGAAGTTCTCAAGCAGTTCGACTTTTTGCCTGAAATGAAGGATCAGGGAGCTTTCGAAGACCGTCTTGAAAAGGAAATCCGAATCCAGTCTCCGATTTTGAGCGCCCTTCTTCACTCTTCATTCCTTCCCCTTCTCAGTTACGATGCTTCGGGCGGTGACGATACAAGCAAGGTCAGCCTTTTTGTAAACGGCCAGCTTTTGCCATACAGCGACATTCTTCTCATGAGCCGGCAGGAACTTTTGAATGATGCAAAAATCATGCTTCCATTCTGGTATTCCCTGCCAATCATCTCATGGATTGCAAAGATGCTGCTCAGGCCGCCAAAGAAAAACCGCAACAAAACCCGAAAGACAAAGGCAGAGCTTTACCGCGAAAGTGAATCTGCAAAGCGCAAGGAAGACGAAGAAACAGCTATGCTGGCACAGAACGCAACCATCAGCAAAAAAGTTGCTTTGCGCGATGCGGCTCGTTCTGCAGAACAGGCTTATGTTCCTGCATCTTCAACCCTTGACCGCGAGCTTGATTCTTACGAGCACATCTGGAACAAGCGCCTGGGCAAAGACGTTCACAACAACCTTACCGAGGACGTAAATTCTTTGATCCGCGACTACATCCGAAAGACTTTGCGCACGATGAAGACTGACGGATTTACAACCAAGCGAATCCAGAGCCTTGCCGAAAGCCTGATGACGGCTCCAAGCCTTCAGAAAATCGGCGAGCATGACGCGCTTTTGATGTACATAAAGCTCTACATGGTCAAGCTTGTAAAAAACATTCCGATGTAAGTGAAGACATCCCGCTTTTTTGGCGGGATTTTTTTTGTCTTTCTGCCCCAATTTTTTATAACTATTCTGACTTTCTTTTGTAACTTACTGCCTTTTTATCATTTGCATTGCCGAAAATCGATTTTTTTTGGAAATAAATATGTGTACAAAGAGAGAAGCAAATCTCTTGTTCAGCATGAGAAGGAGTTCGGCCGGCTCTGACTTGTGCACATCTTTTATTTTGGAGAAAAATTATGAACCAGATGAATCAAATCTTGATCGAAGGAAGGGTTGTCCGTGACTGTCATGTAAAGGCAACTCCAAAGGGAACTCGGGTCTGCACCGTTCCAATCGCAACAAACCGCAGCTACAAGGACATGAATGGTGAATTCCAGACGGAGGTCGCTTTTTTCGACGTAGAAGCCTGGGGCGAAAATTTCAGCAGCCGAATTGCAAGAATGGCAACGAAAGGCCGCGGGCTTCGCGTAGTTGGACGTCTCAAACAGGAGCGATGGAAAACCCCGGAAGGAAAAAGCTTATCAAAAGTTTTCATTGTCGCAGAACATATTGATTTTCAGCCGGCAAAAATTGAAGAAAACGCCGAAGATGCTAAAAATGCAGCAGAACTTGCGGCAAAAGGAGTAATGGCTGAATCCCAGTCTGATTCTGGCGAAAATGAATTCCTGGATGGAGATGGAGGTGAAGCAGTCTTTTAGAAAAATCAAGGGCTAAAAAATAAGCACGCGACAGCAAGATAAAAGACTCCTCTGCCCGTGCTTGTTTTAGCCTTTGCTATTTATGCCACTTTTTAGAGCGGCCGCCTTTACCGCCTTTTCGCTGGTCATCGGCCCGGCCCCTGCCCCTTGAAGGAGAGCGGCTGATTCCGGCCTGCTTTTCGGCTTCGGCTTTTTCGTTCATGGCCTTGTAGATTTCCATCTTTTCAAGGCTGTAGAATCCGTTCTTCCAGTTGAAGCGCGATGACTCAGGAACCGGCTGTTTTTTTATCATCGAGGTAGAAATCATCTTGAGTTCCTGACGAGTAACCTTTGTTCGGGAGAAGTCAAGAAGAATTCGCTTGAAGCCGTCGCTGTTAAGCATGTCAACCTTGTCGGCAATTGAGAATGGAGCTTCCGGCATGACGACAGAGCCGTCAACAGTTGAGCTGACTTTGAAAAGAGTTTCTTCCTTGTCCTTGAAGTAAAGGAAGTCGTAGCTTTCTGGCAGGCGGAAACGCATGCGGAAGAGAGCCGGATATGCATAAACGGTAACAAGAACCCTGCTGCGGACATTTTCTTCCCAGGTCATCTTGAGGTTGTCCCATGAATTTTCGAGAGGCGTGATAAAGGCCCCGATATTCTGATTTTCAAACCAAGATGCAGCCCAGCGGTTGAAGGTGTAAAGGTAAGGTCCGCCAATCATGTTGACCTTTTTACCGCGGAGCATGGAAATGTGACCGATATTGTTTACTACGAAAGTTGAGTAGCCGTCTTCGATAAGAGCGTTCAAATCAGAAGCGAGCTGCTCTTCTTTTGAGGCCGGGCAATATGGGTCAAGGGAAATGATTATCTGCTTTTTCGAAATAGGAAGCTTTGTTTTTTTTTCGAGCAAATCAAATCTTGTTTCTGAGTTGAACTCGACAATCACGCGGACAGGATTCTTTGAGATTGCCTGGAACAAATCGGAAACCGTAGAAACCTGAATGTAGAGGCCCTCAGGGAAATAAGAAAGCTCGTTTTTGGCGACAGGCGTCAAATCCAAGACTGGAAGGACTTCGGCTCCCGGCTGCTGGCGGTACTTGCCTATGTCAGAAGGAAGAACCCTCGGATAGCGCTTGGACATAGCCTTAGTCTGCAAAAGATAAACGGAATCACCGCGCTTGAAGCCAAGAGGAACATCAATAAAGCGGCGGCCCTTTTCGTCTGTTGTGACCGTGCGGACCTTGTGGCTTACGCGGCCAGAATCGTCCTGGCGGTGCAGGCGGATTGAGTCTCCGACTTCCGGGTCATAGCTTCCGCCGGAAAGGTGAACCATTGTAATCTTGTAATCTTCAGGATTTGCGTCCGGGCCTGCAGCTTCGCGGGCCTTTTCTTTGGCTTGGTCGCTGGCCTGCTCGAACAAAGAGATTTTTCCGAGGTAAATTCCGGTTCCGCCGGCCTGATCAGGATTGAGGATGAGGCTTCCGGCCTTTTCTACGCCCTCTTCATTTGTCTTGAAGTTGTACCAGTAAGATGTTTTGGCACGGGCAAAATCAGTTGAAAGCATTCGCTTGGCAGTTGCAAGAGAACCTTTTTTGTCCTTTTCCCAGTTGTCCATGAGGTAACGGTAAGCCGCTACGACCGAACCAACGTATTCTGCACTCTTCATGCGGCCTTCGATTTTGAAAGACTCTACACCAAGCTGCATTAAATCAGGGATCTGTTCAATGAGCTGCAAGTCACAAGGAGAAAAATAATATCCCTGCTTTTCGCCATCGCTCTCAGAATCTACAGTATAAAAACGACGGCAGGCCTGTGTACACATGCCACGGTTGGCACTCTTTCCACCAAGGAAACTTGAGAAGAGACAGAGGCCCGACTCACTTACGCACAATGCGCCGTGTACGAAAATTTCAAGCTCTGCATTTGTGTGAGACTTGATGTATTTGATTTCTTCCAGGCCAAGCTCGCGTGCAACGACAACCCGCTTGAGGCCAGCCTTGCTCAAGAGATTGACTCCGGCTGCGCTCTCGACGTTCATCTGAGTTGAACCATGAAGCTCCAAATTCGGGAAAAACTCCTGGCACATGCGGATAACGCCCAAGTCCTGAACGATAAGGCCGTCAGGACCGATTTTGTTGAGATAAGAAAGGAAACGATAGAGACGCTCCAAATCACGCTCTTCGCTTACAGTGTTTACTGTGACATAGATTTTTTTGTTCTGGCGGTGAAGTGAAGAAACAGCCGCTTCAAACTGATTCCATGCAAAATTTGAGGTGCGGAGACGCGCATTAAAGCTTTTGAGACCAAGATAAACTGCGTCCGCACCTTCGCCGATAGCGGCATCAAGTGCCTCGATATTGCCGGCAGGTGCTAATAATTCAGACATTCTTTTATATTAGCACACTTTAAGGCAAATTGCTAGCTACTTTCCTCCATATGGATTCGAGCTGTTCTCGTAGCCTGGAGTAGCACCGGAAACCGTCACCTTGTTCTCGGTAAGCTTGTCGGTGACAATCCAGTCAGAGGCGTAACTTGCGATATATTTGGGAAGAGATGCCTCATCGGAATAGCTTTCTGCAATTTTCTTAACGTTCTGGCGCGAAATTGAACGGAAAATCGAAGAAGTCATTGAATCCGTGGAGACTGCATTTTCAGGCAGGGAACCTTCAGGCCATATTCCGAGGGAAAAGGCTTTTTCCGCATATTCGGTCATTGCCTTTTTGGGCCAGGCTTTTTTGCCCGACTGGCTTAAAAGAACGGCGTCTTTTATTTCTTTTGAAAGATAATCCCTGAGGATAAGAACATCCGTATTAGAGACAATTTTTTCATCTCCCCTTCTCCATAAATCCCGGGCTTCATCACAGCTTTCAAAGGCTTTTGAAAGGGAAAGAGTATCGTCAAGCTCGTCCACCGCATCTTCTTCCATGCCTTCGAGGACTTTTCCGTGCAGGGTGATGTATTCTCCCCTCTTTACGTCAATTGCCGGGAAAGAATATTTTTTTGCCTCACCGTTAGCGCTGCTGACATATTCAAGACCGAACAAATTGCCGGACTTTAAGACATAGAATTCGATAAATTCGACTGCTGATTTTGACTTGTTGTAGGTCGTGCGGATTTCGTTGAAGATAAGGCGGGCAGGATTTGCATTGTAGCCCAGGAATTTCTGGCTGAATTCAAGGCTGTTTCCCGTAATGTCATAAACAACCCCGGAAAAGACATAGGACTTGCCGACAGTCATATCCTCGGAAACTTCCACCTCAGCGCTTTTACCGTCCTCACTGTAGGAAATCACATTGGCTACGGCAAAAGCATTGTCTTCGTCAGAGCCAGGGAAAAGGGAGTCCTCAAAAGAACTTTCATCAGAAAGCTCATGGATGAAGATTTTGTCGAGGACAATTTTCTCGGAACAGGCTAAGGAAAGAGTTCTGCTTCCGGTGACAGAAAAGTCTTCTACTTCCGGAGCGGTCGTATCGGCGGGCAGGATTTCAATTCCCTCTTCCGTCAGGCGGCATGACACAGGAGCCACAAAAGCAAGGACTGCAATAATGATTCCGGCACAAATTAAAACAAGACCAAAAAACTGGTTGATGAAATTTTTTTTCATATTTTACCTCCTTTCATCTACATATTAATTGCCAAAAAAATTCGATTTTCGGCAATGCAAATGAAAGAAAGTCAGAAAAATCCAAAAAAAATTTTTAAAAAGTGCGGAATATTTAAGATTTTACCGGGAAATTAGACCTCGTAAAGTTTGATTTCGCGCTTTTCAAATGCTTCTCGGACCAGATCGTCAATCTCAAGTTCCTTGTAAATTCTCTGGGCTTCCTCAACACTTGAGCGAAGGACAGGATGGCGGGGGCTGAAAAGAACGCAGCAGTCCTCGTATGGCAGAATTGATGTTTCGTAAGTTCCGATTTCCTTGGCGATTTCGACGATTTCTTCCTTATCCGTGCCGACCAGAGGCCTTAAAAGAGGATACTCGGCCATGCTTTCTGTGCAGCTCATGTTTTCGATTGTCTGGCTTGCAACCTGCCCGAGACTTTCGCCCGTAATCAGGCAGCTTGCCCCGATCCGCTCTGCCAGCATGTTTGCGGCTTTCATCATGCAGAGGCGGAGCATGAGGGTCGTGTAATTTTCAGGAGACTTCTTTTTAATCTGCATCTGAACTTCGGTAAAGGGAATCGTGTTGATGTGAATTCTAAGTCCGTAGCCGCTCAAGATTTCTGCAAGGTGCTCGACCTTTTCGCGGGCTTCATCACTTGTGTATGGATAGGCGTGGAAATAAACGCAGTCAATTGTCATGCCGCGGCGCAGCATTCTGTAGCCTGCAACCGGGGAATCAAGGCCTCCAGAAAGAAGAAGAAGTCCCTTTCCACTCACGCCAACAGGCAATCCGCGGCGGCCTTTAGTTCTGTTTGAGTAAACGAAGCAGCGGTCACGAACCTCGACCATGATTACGACATCAGGATTTTTGACATCGACATCAAGTATTTTCTGATTGTAGGCAAGGCTTGAGCCTTCCGAGCAGATTCCGTAATGGTCATAAGGGAAAGACTTGTCGCTTCGGCGGGACTCAAGCTTAAATGTCTTTGCTCCGGCATCGCGGGCTTTAATGGCCTCATTCAAAACTTCCTGCTTGATAGCCTCGATATTTTTTTCGACAATGACGGCCTCAGCCCAGCCGGTGATTCCAATCAGGTGAGAAAGTGCAAATTCTACCCTCTCCTGAGCCTCTTCGTCACATTCAACATAAAGGCGGCCTGCCTGCAAGGTAACCCGGGCATTGACATCTTTAAGGTAAGCCTTGGTATTGCGGACAAGCTGCTTCTCAAATATCTTGATGTTAGAGCCCTTTAAAATAAGCTCGCCGATTTTTCCGATATAAAATTTGCTATATTCCATAATTTGCTCCGTAAATTGCTAATTAATAACTGTATTTCATCGACACGCTGACGTAGTTGTTTACGCTGTCGTAAAGCTGCTTTGCCCAGTTTTCCCGGGCTTCCTTAATTGCATTCTGCACATAAGATGATTTTTTCAAATCTTCCCATGACAAATAAGTGTTTCCACCGGCTGAGAATGTGCCGTCGTCATTTGCCGTGTAGTCCAGGCCGCCCCGGTAGAGGTGATTGTTCACTCCGTTATTTTTGATGTACTCGAAGGTGTAGCCTGCACAGAGGCTGAAGCGGCCGTATTTTGTGCGGGCAAAAGTGTATTCGGCATTTGCTCCCAGCTGAGCCACATACATTTTGTGCTCGCTGGTCATGAAACCGAGTTTTTCCCAGGCTGAATCGACATGACCGCCGCTGTCCTTGTCCGGTCTTGAAAACATCTGGCTCATATAAAGGGTTCCGTTTGTGGCGTAAGTTCCGCTTTTTGCAAGCATGTATTCAGCCGCCTCATCATCCGAGAAATCTTCAGCACCGTTGGCATGGCGGATGAAATTGCCGAAAAGATTGACCGAAAGATTCTTGTAAGGCTTCAATGTCGCTGTCAAAGAAATTTTATCAGAGTTCGGGTCGAGTGAAGAACCGATGTTGATTCCGCTGTTCGTGTAATTCTGGCGGTTCCAGGTTTTTCCTGTAAAGCCGCCTGAATTTGCGTCATCATACTGCCAGTGGGCGTAAACATAAGGCATGATTGCAGTATAATTGAAAGAAATTTTTGAGCATACTGAATCTTCAGGAGCATAAATCAGGCCGGACTGAAAGCCGAAGCGGAGTTTTGTGTCAAAATTGAATTTTAAAACCTCGTTCAGTTCAATGTCGTCAGCAAAAAAATCTGTAGCCCAGTTCAAGCCCTTGACCGGCTTGATTTCAAAAAGCAGGCCCATCTGAAGATTGTCGTTGGCACCGCCGATATTCTGAACCGCATAGTAGGGAGCCGGAGAAATGTATGAAAGATTATTATAGGGGCCGAAAATAATGTTTTCATAGTAAGTCAGGTTGAATTTTTCAAAAGCGTGCCATTTGAGGGCATGGAAAGCAAGATACTTGCCAGATTCCAGCCAGTTGTTTCCGTCTGTAGCCTCTTTTCCCATGTTTCTGGTGACGCCGATAGTCTCATAGGCCGAAGCATAGCTCCATTTTTCGCTTGTAGTGTTAAAAGTGATGTTGGCAGAATGATAGCCAGCATCATTCAAGGCAAGTCCGTCACCATGAAAGACTCCGAAACCAAGACGGTTCATGCCGCCGCTTCCGTAGACCCATTCATTTCCGACTGCAAGATTCATGTTCCAGTTGAGGTAAGCCGTAAGGGGACCTGCATCAACAGGGTCAAAAATTGAGTCTTCTTCCATAATTGTGTAAAGCGGAGAATGATCTGCAAAATCATTTTTCTGGCCGTAAATGCCGAATTTGTAGCCCACGCAGACCAAATCATGAAGGGCCGCATCGCCACCGATTCCAATTTCAGTGTGAAAATCCTTGTTTATCTTGTTTTCGGATTCTGAGTCAAATTTGTTTTTGCTGAATTTTGCACCGCCGGTCGCCTTAAAATACGGAGACCAGGGCTTTTCAAAAATCCGCTCGTACTCAGCTTTTGCCACTTCCACATCCTTTTCAGAACCATTTTCAATGACATCGTTGAGGATACGCTTGATGACGTTCACAGGATAAGGCCTGAGCTGGGGCAAGGTGCTCGTCAAAGCCCTGAGTTCCCAGACCTGGGCCTGATTATAGAAGGAATCGTTAATTTCAACGCTGGTCTGAGAAAATGCAAGATTAGCAAAGAAAAAAAGGGCGCAAGAGAGATAGAAAAATTTTTTCATTCAGATTTCCTATTAAAATTTAATAAAATTCAAGTTGAGGGCAGCTGCGACTTCAAATCCCTTAACATTTTCACCCTGCTGATTGTGTCTGTTGAAAATCATGACATAACTTGGCTGCAAGACAAAGGTCAGATAATCAGCCGGCTTGATGCTTGCACGAAGAGAAAGTCTGTTTACGTATTCAGGAGTACCGCTCGGACTTGCAAGTGACTGAAGGCTCTTTCGGTAACTCTGATTTTCCTCGCCCGCGTAAGTGTCCGGGAAAGGCCAGCTGTAAGCAGACCGGCTTCTGTCTCCAAGTTCTTTTCCATCATCAGGACGTTTTGATCCGCCCCAAACATCTGGATTGAAAACAGAAGAGCCTGAATATTCGCCCCGGGCCATGTAAAGATAAATCAAATCGACAGACCATTTTGACGGAACTTCATAGCCCATCTTCAACTCTGCGGAAATCGTGTCCGGACCGAAAGGAGAGCCCAGCCATTCGTAAAAGACTGAGTAATCGCCGATGTTTTCGCTGTAGGTGCGGACCATTGACCAGTTTGGACTTTCCTTTATGTAAAGATAAGGGTCTGCCCAGCTTCCTTCGATGGAGAAGCGGAATCTTCCCCCTGCGGCTGGAATGAAAAAGTCAGTGCCGCCCTGGAGTCCAAGTCCGTTTGGAGTGGAATCTTCCTCAAAATTGCTTGTCTCAAATGGAGTCTGGAACTGAGTCATTGCAAAAAGTCCGTAGAAGCGAAGGTTTCTGACCGGAGCAAACTGAAATTTTACGCCGAAATAGTCACAGGTGTGGGATTCAGTATCATCGGCAGAAGAATCGTAATCACGCCAGGCCGCAAAGCCATGGAAAACCGTCCAGGGATTCATGAAACGGAGCTCCATCGGCGCATAAACCAAAAGCCCCTCAAGGAAAGTGACCTGAAGTTTTTTGAAAAGACGGACGTCAATCTGATGGGCGTAGAGGTACTTGTCTACGTTGAACTGAGAAACAGAGCCTGTGTACTTGAAGACAGGATTGTAAAATTCCATCTGACCATAGGCGACGCCTGTAAGGTAGTCAGACCAGATCATTGAGCCTGTCAGAGTTTTTCCGACTGAGCGGGAGCCGCTTCCGAGCTGAAAACCGAAGCCAGTTTTTTCAGTCAGCATTTTGCCTGTTGAAAAATAGCCAGTGTCCGGGAATTCAATGTCAATCTGATCGGCAGCAAGGGGAACGTTTGTATAATTGTAATTGTGCAAAGTCATTCCCCGGTTCTGGGCAAGATAAGTGTCCATGCTGAGGGTGGCGTAATCACCGGCTGTAATTGTTGCAGGTGCATCCAAAAGAGGCTTTCTTGAATAGCGGTCAAAAACCCAGTCAATGTCCGAAGAAGACTTGCCGAAGCCCGAAATATTTAAGCTCGGCTCCATTCCGATTGAAAGAATGTCATAGCCGATTGAAAGTTTTGTTTCCTCATCAAAATATTCGAAAATCTTGTCGTATTCAACTTTTGAAGCTTCGCTCAGGGAATCATAATCAATTTCAGAAAGGTAAACTTTAAGTTCCTGAATTGAATATGGTGCGCAGTCTGCAAAATTCACGATGCCGGAATCAAGTGAAATCGCAAGAATCGAATCATAAATCCAGTGTCCGCAAGGAACAAGCTCCTGCTCTCCGCGGGCATAAATCGAAAAATGAAAAGTGAAAAGTGAAATCAATAAAAAGAAAAACTTTTTCATAAAAAACTCCTATTTTAGCGGGGAAGATTCTATTAACCTTTTGCCTTCCGGATCAGCATTGCCCGCTCATAACATTCTTCCAGACGCGGGGTAAGGGCTGAAATCTTCCATTTTTTGCCCCATTCCAGTGCTTCCTGAGACTTTTTTTTGCGCAGCTGCTGATTTTTAAGCAGTTCGATGACTTTATCGCTGAACTGGCCGACATCGTCACCAACCATGAAACCGCCGTGGTCTCCCTGCATGACATCAACAGTGCCGAGCTCGCCGATTGCAACAACCGGAAGCCCCGAAAGCATGGCCTCAACAGTGACAAGTCCCTGAGTTTCCGTTTTGCTTGGAAAGACAAAAACCTGAGCCTGTCTGTAAAAATAAGGCAGATCAGCAGAAGGAATGTAGCCTGCAAAAGCAACTGACTTTGACAGTTTTCTCTGCTCCGAAATCAACTTTAATTCATCAAGATATGGACCGCCGCCAACAAAAAGCAGGGCTGTTTTAGGCAGCTTTTTCTGCACGTTTTCAAGGACATCGAAAAGGAAGGAAAGATTTTTTTCTTTTACGATGCGGCCTACGAAAAGCAGGATTTTTTTACCCTTGAGCTGGGGACATTTTTTTGAAAGCTGCAGGCCGATTGCCGTCTGGCGGATGAGGGAATACTTTTCCCGGCTGTCTGGAATTCCTGTCGGAAGAATCTCAACTTGCTTTTGGATTCCATAATCATGAACGACCGAGGCAATTTTCTTGGTGGGGGCAATAATCAAATCAGCCCTTTTGAGATAGAATTTTACGACAGAACGGCCGATTCTGCGGAGACTTGCATCTGGAAGAAAATTCACATAATTTGCAAGGTAATCTTCCCACATCGTATGAAAAGTAAAGACAAAGGGAACGTGATAATGAAGGGCATAAAGGGCGCCGAAATAGCCTATGACCCATTCTGAATTTATATGGATTACGTCAGGCTGAAATTCCTTCATTGCCTTTTTGACCCGCCGCCATTTGTCAAAGCGGGCTACCCGGTCTTCTTTTGAAATTGCGCTGAATGACCATGAGGGTATACGCACAATCTTAAAGGGAGACTTTTCATCGCTGTCTTTTTCATCAAAAAAGGAACTGCGCTGCTGTTCTTCGGAATATTCGAGGCAAACGATGCAGACTGTGTGACCAAATTTCACAAGCTCGGTTGCATAGGAATGAACAGAAACTGTGACGCCGTTAATGCGAGGATAGTATGCATCAGTAAACATCGCGATTTTCATATAGTCTATAATTTTACCTAAAGAAGCGATACTGGGTCAACATCGTACTCAATATAAACTTCACCCGGAGCCTTGTAATTTTCTGCAAAGGTATGGGCCATGTACTGAAGAAGGGAGACTGAAGGACCGCGTAAAATAATCTGCTGGCGGTAATTGGCCGCGATTTTTGAAAGAGGACACTCGGCAGGTCCTAAGATTTCAGTGAATTTTGCAGATTCCTGGAATTTTGAGGGTCTGGCTAAAAGGCTGCGCAAAATCTGATGGAGAATCGAAGCCGCTCCGTTAGCTCCAGATAGGGCCTGCGCCTCAGATGGAGCGCGGAAAACCATGCGCAAGATTCTTGCAAAGGGCGGGAAAGAAAGCATCTGCCGGGTCTGGATTTCACTTTCGTAAAATTCCTCGGTTTTTCCGGCCACGGCATAGGCAATGGGGGCAGAATCCGGGCAATAAGTCTGAACCAAAACCTTTCCGTCGGGGAAAAAGCGGCCTGCCCTACCCGAAACCTGGGTAATAAGGGCAAAAGTTTTTTCTGCGGCACGGAAATCCGGCATGTGAAGGCCTGTGTCCGCAAGGATTACGCCGACCAGCTTGAGGTTGGGGAAATTGAGTCCCTTTGCAACCATCTGGGTGCCCAGCATGATGTCGTATTCGCCTTTTTTGAAGGCATCGATTTTTTCAGTCAGCTCGCCCTTGTGGGAAACTGAATCCGTGTCCACGCGGACTATGCGGGCGTTGGGGAATTTTGCCTTTACTTCGTTTTCGATGAATTCCGTGCCGAAGCCAGAATAGCCCACATCAAGGGAGCCGCACTCAGGACAGGATTGGGGCGGAGAAACTGAATATCCGCAGTAATGGCAGCGGAGGCGTTTTTCGGCCTTGTGAAAAGTGAGCGAAACCGAGCAGTTCTTGCACTTGAGCTCGAATCCGCAGGAATTGCAGCGGAAAAAGTGAGTAAAGCCGCGGCGGTTCAAAAAAAGTATTGTCTGCCTCTTTTCGGCCAGAGTTGCTTCAATTTCTTTCTGTAAGACAGGAGAAATCGCGCCGTCGATGGAAAGCCCTGTGAGGTTTACGCATTTGACCTGTGGCATGGCACCGCCTGCAAGACGCCGGGTGAGGACGTGCCTTTGGATTCCGCCTGATTTCATCATATTCCAGGCTTCAACGCTCGGAGTCGCGCTTCCCATGAGAAGGGGAATCTGCTTTCTGGCACAGCGGTACATTGCCACTTGCCTTGCGTGATAGCGGGGGGTATTCCCGGATTTATAGGAGCCGTCATGTTCCTCGTCGATTATAATCATGCCGAGGTCTGGAAGGGGAGCAAAAACTGCGCTCCTGGCTCCGATTACAATGCGGGCTTCCCGGTTCAAAATCCTACGCCACTCAGAAAGCTTCTGGCTGGGAGTAAGTCCTGAGTGAAGGACGGCAACAGTGTTCCCAAATCGCGAAGCGACAGCCTGTGTCACCTGGGGAGTAAGTCCGATTTCCGGGACAAGGTAAATCACGCCCTTTCCCTGCGCCAAAAGCCGTTCGCAAACCTGCATAAAAACTTCGGTCTTGCCAGTGCCGGTAGCACCATAAAGATAATGTAAGTTTGGGGCGTTGCTGGTAACTCCCGCAGAGGGGGTAGGCGGAAATGGCGAAGCCATTGCAGCCGAGGGGGAGACTTCCCCCTTTGCATTGCTAATTCCCAAAATCTCTTCCACCGCTTTTTGCTGCTCGTCACTCAAAGTGCGCGCCTTGGTGTCGGGAGTCTCTTCAAGGAAAGAAAAACCGCCCGCATCACTTTCACGACGGCCGCCCGGCAGCATCGAGGAAATTGCCTCGCCCACCGAGCAAAGATAATAATGGGAAATCCACTTCGCAAGCTCAATAATTTCACTGTCAAAAAGAGGCTCTTCGTCCAAAAGTCTGAGAATGGGCCGGATTTTAGCCTCTTCAACCGGACAGTCAGCAGGAAGGCTTTCACTTTCGCCGACGATAAAGCCCGTCATGCGGCGGTTTCCGAATTTCAAGTCCGCACGAAATCCCACCCGGCTTTTTCCGTCCGGATTTTCCAAGTCAAGGTAAGTGAAGGACTGGTTGAGAGGAATATTCAATACGACCTGAAGGAAGCGTTTCATTTACAATAATCAGGTTCGATTCCCAGAAGCACGTTCTTGAAGACTTTGAGGTCTTCCCAGGCCGGGCGCTTGTTCTCCGGGGCACGAAGAAGGGCGCTTGGGTGCCAGGTTGTGACGACAGGAATTCCCTTGAAGTCGAGAACCTGACCGTGCAGCTTCATCACGCCGTCATTTGTATGGAAGAGATTTTTGACCGCAACGCTGCCAGCACACAAAATCGCCTTTGGCTTTAAGGCCGCAATCTGGGCGTCAAGGAAAGGCCGGCAGGCATCGGCTTCTTCCGGCAGGGGATTACGGTTCATAGGCGGACGGCACTTTACGATGTTTGCAATATAACAGTTTTTGTCGCGGGAAAGTCCGATTGCGCCCAGCATTTTGTCCAGAAGCTGACCGGCAGGCCCGACGAAGGGCTTTCCCTGCTTGTCCTCTTCCTCGCCGGGGCCCTCACCTATTACTAGCACAAAGGGATTAGGAACGCCCATTCCCGGAACGACATTACGCCTGCCAGCACAAAGGCCACACCTCTTGCACTCAGAGATTTTCTTGTTGATGTGAGAAAGAGTTGAATCCGAAGCAAGCTCCGGCTGAGAAGAAGCCTGATTGCTACTTGCTGATTTCTCATTGCTGATTTCGGGATCATCTGAAAATTCAGGCACATCGCCTGCAAAATCAGGTGAAAAGTAGCCGCAGAGATTATCCGAGGCGGCTTTGAGCAGATTGTATATTTTAGTCTTTTCGTCTTTCGTCATTAAACGTGTCTCCTTTCGCCCTCAAAACTTACGCTGTAGAGGAAGAGGCCTGTTGGCGGAGCCGTGGGACCTGCCTTGCTGCGATCATGCGAATCCAAAACTTCCTTGAAATATTCAGGCTCCCTTCTGCTCTTTTCAAAGAAAATCAGGCTGCCAGTGAGGCTTCGGACCATCTTCCACAAAAAGGCGTTTGCCGTAATCTCAAAGACAATGACTTCCGGATTTTTTGGATCGGCATAAAAATGCGCGTCCTCAATGTAGCGGAAAGTCGAAAGGCTTGCATCCCCGGCCGCCGCAAAAGTAGCACAGTCAAGCTCGCCCCTCAAGTAGCCCGCCATTTTGTTGAGCTTTTCCAGGTCCGGCTTGTGGTGAATGGGCCAGACATAACGCATTTCGCTGGCAAAAGGATTGCCGGTGTGGATAAAATAGCGGTAAGTGCGGCTTGTGGCGGAAAATCTTGATGAAAAATCCTCGTCCACTTCCTTTGAGCCGACAATGCGGATATCATCCGGCAAAAATGCGTTTAGTGCCGGGACATAGCGCTCAGCAGGAATTGAGTCTATCGGAGAAAAAAAATTGGCCGTCTGGGCAAAGGCATGAACGCCCGAATCAGTTCGTCCGCTGCCAGTGAGTTTTACAGGCTGCTTGTGCAGTTTTTCAAGGGCAGCTTCGATTTCGCCCTGAACGGTTCGGACGGGCTTTCCAAGATCACTCTTGTCCTGCCTCTGCCAGCCGCAGAAATCCGTGCCGTCATAGGAGACTGTAAGAAGAATATTTCTCATTGCTAATTTCTCATGCTAATTGCTAATTATTCTTCGTCATCATCATCGTCACTGAAATCAATCGTGTTCGATTCTTTTATCAAGTCCGTGATTTTATCGTAGAGGTTTCGCGCGTTCTCCAGAAGAGGGCCTGGTTTTGCCTTTGAAGACTTACCCAAACCAAAGCCACGCGCAATGGCTCTTTTTGCCGCATCAAGTTTTTTATAGCGCAGGGGCAGATCATCTGTCTGGCCGTATTTGAATTCGAGCAGGCCGATCAGGTAAATCATGCCGTCATAGCCGTAGTTTTTATCGATGTCAGGACCGAAGTTGCTGACCGGAGAAAATGACTCAACCCGGCTCATCTCATTAATCATGGTCTGCTCATAGAAGAAAGTTGCCTTCTGATAGAACTGTTTTGCAATGTAATCATAGTTGTAGCCGGGAATTGTTTCGTTCAAATGATTGCAAATCCAGGCAAGGCGCAGGGAAATCATGGCGCGCTTGAAAGTCGGAGCATAAGCCAAATCTACCTTTTCATAGGAAAGAAGGGCCAGATAATACATGGCAGCGCCGTCCAAAAGATTTCTTTCGCGGGTCAGCTCATAATGAGGGAAAATTGCCTCAACCTTCTTTTTGCGGTTTTCGTCGTCGTCACGAAGGGCATCGATTGAAGCAGGATCCTTGATGTCCTCAAAGTCCTTCCACAAAAATGCAACATGACATCGCGGACAGGCACCAACGGCATAAATCAAAGGATAAACCGCACCATATTTTTCAGAAGGAATGTATTTTCTGTGAAGCTCATCGGTCAAGTCACCGGCGTTCATTCGTCCGCTGCCTGTGAGCATTTCTTCCTTTTCAAAAGGACGCTGACAGACCGGGCAGATACACTTGGTCTTGGACCAGTAAGAAAGTTTGGGCTTTTTATCAGGATCTTCTTCTTTTTTTGCAGATTTTCTGTACATCTTACACTCCCTTTTCTATTACTACAAATGATACAGCATATTCTTTTTCATGTGAAATGGAAACGAAGGTTTTTGACCCTTTTCCACACTTTTCTTCTATTATATCGGCAGTTTTTGACCCGAAAAAGAATTCCGGCCTGCCATTTTCGTCTTTTTTTATGCCAAAATCTGATAGTTCAAGACCCACAAAGCCAGTTCCAAGAGCCTTTGCAAAAGCTTCCTTGGCCGCGAAACGGGCTGCATAATGCTCGCAAAGAAAGTGAAGCCTTTTTTCAATCAGACTTTCTTCGACCTGGACAATCTCACATTCATTGAAAAACCTTTTGATCATCTCAGGATTTTTTACCCATTTTTCAAAACGAGAAACTTTGGCAATGTCAGTTCCAACTCCAAACATCATCGGTATTTAAGCTTCTCCGTCTTTTCTTCGAGGCTGCCGGCATTTTCAAGGACAGTAACCTTTTCTTCTTCCGGGCTTTCAGGAGCAGATTTTTGCTTTAAAGTGAAAGTAATCGGAATATTTTTGGTGTAGCCCTCGGCAAGTGAATAGCGCTTGGGCACTGAATAAGCAAGATCGATATAGAAGGTGCCGGCCGATGCAATATGAGAAACGTCTGCCGTAACGAAAGACTCAGGCGGCTTATAATTTTCCAGGGCCGCAAGGGAACCGTTGAGGGTAACCGTAACATCAGTAGTCATGGCGCGGATTTCAAGTTCCGGCGAAAGGTTTACGATTTTTACAGGAAGTTTCGTGAACTGCCTGCTTCCTTCAAGTTCTTCGATTTCAACAGTTACTGCGACTTCGATGTCATCATGCTTGATAAAAAGACCTTTCTGCTCCACCTTTGTTTTGACCGTGTAGCTTCTCTTTGCTCCGTTTGTCGTGACGTTCAGAGTTTTAAGGGGCTCGCAGTTGTCAATCATTGTCTTTGGGCCTGTGATTGCAATCTGGTCTGGAGAAACTGAAACTTTTTTGACATCATAACCGTAGGCAGCCTTGCCGCTTATAGAAGGAATGATATCAACATAGGAAGTGACTTCTTCTTCAACCCTGAGCCGTACAATTTCCGGCGTAACTTTAAGCTCAAGAGGATTGAGGATGCTGGCAGAATCCGAAAGAGTAATCAGGACAGGGAAATCATAGACTCCGTCTTTGTAAACGTAATTCAAGTCAAGATAAGCCTTTAGGTCACTTTCACGGACCTGGGCAAGTTCCTCGCCCTTTCCCCGGGCAGAAACGACGACAGTGCGGGGATGGGGTGCGACTGAAACGAAGCCGTTTTTTGACTCAACCGTGAGGGGAACGGAGAAAACCTTGCTGTCAACGCTCTGATTCTGGTAAATCACATAGAGAAAAAGAGCAATAACAAAACAAATCGCCTTGATATGCCAGTTTTCAATCAGTTTATCAAATACTTGCTTTGCTTTCATCGATTGTGTCCTCTATTGTGCGCTGGGCAGCAGAAACTCCGAGCAGATTTTCCAGCATTTTTGTGACCAGGCTGGGCTTTAAGTCGTAGTGAAGTTTTGAGTCGTAAGCAAGACTGATTGCGCCGGTCTCTTCTGAAACGACAAGTACGACGGCATCAGTAGTTTCGGCAAGACCAAGGGCAGCCCGGTGGCGGGTTCCGAAAGTCTTTCTGATGTCAAACTGCTCGCTCAAAGGAAGGAAACAGCCGGCCGCCAGAATTTTTCCGTTCTGAACGATGCAGGCGGCGTCATGAAGCGGTGTTTCATGACCGAAAATCGTGACCAGAAGGGCCGAAGAAATATCAGCATTGAGTTTTGTACCTGTTTCGATGATGTCATCAAGCCTGGTGTGGCGGGTAAAGACAACAAGCATACCTTTTTTGAGTTTTGAAAGGGTCTCAGCAGCAACGACTGCCGTATCAACATAAGTGTGGCGGGAGCGGTTGCCAAAGGTAAAAAGTTCATTCTGACCGATTTTAAGGAAAACCTTGCGCAGCTCAGGCTGGAAGATGATTGCAAAGGCAATTGCAAAGCCAGGAGCGAGCTTGTTCAAAATCCAAAGCAGGGTTGAAAGCTTAAAGAGGAAGGCAAAGGCGTAAAAAAGCGCGACCATGATCCCTGCCTTGATAATCTGCATGGCGTTTGTCTTGACGATAATCTGATACGCCTTGTAAAGCAGGAAAGTCATGATGCCCACATCGATAATAGGGCGAATAAGGTTCCAAACTGTTTGTAATCCGTCAAAAGCGTTCAATTAAATAGCTCCGCCAAATATTATAACTTATATTGCAAAATTTAACCACAGATTAAGGCAGATTGACAGAGATTATTTTTTGCTCACCTGGCTCAGAATCTTAAGAGTATCGACATGTTCCTTTACGTCGTGCACGCGGATCATTGAAGCCCCTCTCTCCACCGAAAGCAAGTCCGCCGCAAGAGTGCCTGAAAGACGGTCTGCAACTTCCCGGCCGGTCGCCTGACCGATACAGGTTTTGCGGGAAAGGGCCATGAGAAGGGGATATTTTCCTTCCAGAAATTCACCGCAGCGGCGGATAAGCTCAAAATTGTCATCCATATTCTTTCCGAAGCCGATTCCCGGGTCCAGCCAGATTTTTCCGCCTTCAATTCCGGCTGCAAGGGCAAATTCCACGCGGGCCTCAAGATATTCGTTCACTTCGTCAAAAACATTTTCATAGACGGTGTTTTTCTGCATGGTCGAAGGATTTCCCCGCTTGTGCATCAAAATCACGGGAATTTTTACCTGAGCACAGAAGGGAGCCAGTCTTTCATCGTCTTCAAGGGCAGAAATATCGTTGAGGATATCGGCTCCGGCCTCAAAAGCAGCCTTCATGACTTCAAATTTTCGGGTATCGACAGAAATCGGAATGTCAGAAACTTTACGCACTCCCTCAATGACAGGAATGACCCGGCGGATTTCTTCTTCTGCGCTAACATATTCACTTCCGGGCCGGGTAGATTCACCGCCAATGTCAAGAAGGTCAGCACCTTCATCAATCAGGCGAAGGGCGTCATCAACACCGCCTCGGCTTTTGTCAAAAAAAGAATCAGGAGTCGCATTCACGATTCCCATAACAAAGGCTGGCAATTCAGTGGTAATAGTACGATTTTTTAAATTCAGGCTTTTCATGATGAAAAGAGATTATCACCGATAGACTAACTAGGCAAGAAGATTAGCCACGATTTTTCGCGCAGAAAGACCTGCATCACTTAAGACCTCAGCCCTAGTTCCCTGGCCAAAGAATTTTTCCGGGAAAGCGAAAACCTTTACGTTCTTGAAATCATGCTCAAAAAGAAGGTTCTCAATGTACTCGCCCACTCCGCCGGTCTTAACTCCATCCTCAATCACGGCAACTTCATCATAATTTTTTGCAAGAGAAAGGAAGTAATTTTCGTCGAAAGGCTTGATAAAGCGGAGGGAATAAATATCAGTGTTAACTCCCTTCTGAAGAAGATTTCGGGCCGCAATCAAACTTTCATCAAAAATGCCGCCAGTGCAGACTAAGAGCATTTTTTTGGCAGAAGAGCCCTCAGAAGCCGCAGATTCATCAAAATCAAGGCTGAGGTTTGGAGCAAAGTCAGAATTTTTAAGCAGGACTCCCCGCCCCTCTTTTAACTCGCCCTCAAATGGAGCAAGCTCGCTTGGGCAGGAAAGCTTTGGATAGCGGATTGCAACAGGTCTTTTGGCGTTCACAGCCCACATGAGGCAGAGGCTCAAGTCAAGGGCAGTCGCAGGAGAAAGAATGGTCATGTTCGGAACCGGACGAAGCAAGGCTATGTCAAAAATGCCCTGATGAGTCTCACCGTCCTGGGGAACGGCACCGGCCCGGTCAAACATAAATACTACATGATGATTTGAAAGGGCTACATCATGAATAATCTGGTCAATCGCACGCTGAATGAATGTGGAATAAATCGCAACAATTGGAATCATTCCGCCGCAGGCAAGTCCGCCGGCAAAAGTAACCGCATGTTCCTCGGCGATTCCAACGTCATAGAAGCGGTCCGGGTAATGGCGGGCAAAGGTGTCGAGGCCTGTTCCCTTTGACATGGCAGCCGTAATGGCCATGATTTTATTGTTTTTCTGGGCAAGAGCCATGAGGGTGTTATTGAAAGCCTCGGTAAAGCTTAAGGTGTCGAATTTTTCCATCTTGCCGTCTGAAATCTGGAAGGGACCGACACCGTGGAAGCTGGAAGGATCATTTTCGGCAGGAGAATAGCCCTTGCCCTTTTTGGTGAGGATGTGAACGATAACAGGCTTGGGAAGACGGCGTACACGACGAAGATTGTCTTCAAGTTCCTTGATATTGTGACCGTCAAGGGGACCGACATACTCAAAGCCCAGGTCCGCAAAGAAATTATTGCTCAAAAACATGCCTTTAATGGCACGCTTGAATCTGTAAATGAATTTTCCGATGTGGCTTTTTGAATTCGGGATTTTATCAACGATGCCGTCAACGAAATACCTGAAGCGCTGGTAAAAGCCGGTCATTGTGAGCGAGCTTAAATAACGCGAAATCGCACCGTTGTTTGGAGAAATCGACATCTGGTTGTCATTTAAAACGATGATAAGGTTTTTGGAAAGCTGACCTGCATGGGCCAGAGCCTCGTAAGCAAGACCGCCAGTTAAAGCTCCGTCGCCGATGACTACGACAACCTTGCGGCTTTTTGGCTTACGGCCTAAAGCCCTCTGTTCTTCTTCGATTTTATCCCAGGCCGCAAGAAGACCAAGCCCCTGGGAAATTGAAGTGGAAGAATGACCGTTATCAAAATAATCATGAGGGCTTTCATCACGGCGAGTGAAGCCTGAAATGCCGCCGTGCTTTCTGAGAGAAGAAAAATCTTTATAACGCCCCGTCAAAAGTTTGTGAGTGTAGCACTGATGGCTTACATCAAAGATAATCGCGTCCTCCGGGCTTTCAAAAACCCGGTGAAGAGCCAGGGTAAGCTCAACCACGCCCAGATTGCTGGCAAGATGACCGCCGTTTTTTGCGACGGTTTCGATTATCCGCTTTCGTATTTCATCACATAGCTTCGGCAAGTCTTTTTCCGAAACTTTTTTTAAGTCAGACGGAGATGTAATTTTTGAAAGAATCGTAATCGTTCTCCATAAAAAAAAGACCGCTGAAAGTCATAAAACTTTGGCGGTCTCTTTTGACAAAGAATGAATAGCTTTTTAGCTAAATCGCTGTCAAACTATTACTTACTCTTATGTCGGTTTCGTCTAAGCATCTTCTTTCGCTTATGTGTTGCAATCTTCTGACGCTTTCGTTTTTTTCCACAAGGCACGATGGCACTCCTTAGTCTCGATTTAGATTTATTATCAACAAAAACAGCTCTTTCGTCAAGGGCAGTTTGTTTTGTCCTTATTTATCTTCAATCCGGCGGTACTGAACCTCAGAATTGAAAAGCTGTTTAGCGGCGAGGGAAACGACCTTTCCGTCATTCTCTTCGATACGCTCATCTTTAACCATAGCCAGCTGATAAGCACGGTGGCTTGCTGCAACTGTGGCCTCATAAATGTTACCATTAAACTTTACGGTCTTTTCCAAAGGAAAAATCATTATATAACTACCCCTTAAAGTGATTAGTATATTCTATAAGAAGATGCGTTTTATGTCAATAAATCGATTTCCAAATCATTTTATTTTCTTCGATTACATAAGAAATTTTTCCAGCCTCGTACAAGCCGCTGAGATAGGAGCGGAGGGTGCTTCCGATAAGGCAGTACTGGCTGGTCTTCAGCGTGATGTTGCTCCGGTCGGCTACGGCTTTCAAAAGTTCTTCCATCGTTTTGGGCTTTTTCAGCTCGTCAATAATCATGTCCTCGGTCTCAAGAATTGCAAGCAGGTTGAGTTCGGCAATTCCTTCGATTTCACTAACAATATCGCCGTGCCCCGGAATGTAAAAATCAGCGTCAATCTTGGAAATTTTAAAAAGGGAGTCTTTTGTTTTTGTTTCGTCCAGCAGATACTGAATCCAGTGCTTTTTTATTGAATTCCTGCCTGAAAGGACGTCGCCTGCAAAAAGAACGCTCTTTCCGTCCGTGTCAGTAAGCAAAAATCCCACCTGATCAAGATAGTGCCCCGGAAGAGAAATCACTTTGAGGGAAATTTTGCCCTCTTTACAAGGAAGCTCGATTTCTTCCTCTCCGTCAAAAACCCGGTCAACCTTACAGGCTTCCGCAAGAAGATATTTTGAGCGAATGTCATGAATCGGAGTGCCGCCCCAGACCAGCTGAGTCTCAATGTCAGGGAATTCCATGAGATAGGCCTCACCCTTTGAAGCCCAGACCTGGCAGCGGCTATTCCTCACAAGAAAGGAATTGCCGCCGCAGTGGTCAGCATGGGAATGAGTGTTCAGGATTACTTTGAGTTTGTAATCAGAAAAATTCTCGCGGATAAAATCAAGAATTCTGGCCCCGTTTGTCTCATCATTCCCGGAATCAACGATATAAATGCACTTCTCCCCAGCCCTATCAACAAACTGAATGAATCCCAGGTTTGTAGGCATTTTGAAATAAGAAATATGAGCTGTAAGATTCACAAGCTGTTCATTTGTAACTGACAATAATTTTTCCTCATCATAGTTTTAAGCGTTAGGGATTGTAGCACCTGCGAAGCAGTACCGCTTGCGGTATGGAGCGCGGTTAGCGCGGAAGTGCGAAAAGCCCGCCCCGAAGGGGAACGCCCTACTGCTAACTGCACATTGCTAATTGCTAATTATTACAGGCTTTTCCGAATATCCGTGATAATCAGCTGGGGAGTTTCCACGCCGTTATAGCAGTTTCGCCCCACCTGATACAGAACGTCAACATTATCACCCTTGTCAAAGTCGCGGTGAAGGCTTTCTGCTCCTCCCCAGAACATCGCAGGCCACTTGGTCTTTCCCAAATCGAACGTGAGCTTAAGGTGCTGGCGCTCGGTCTTTCCGATGACGGCCGCGTCACAAATACGAAGGTTGCGGCTCATAAAGGTAAGCTCGCGGTTTTCTTCTCCGTAAGGCTCAAAATCATCAACGATAGTAAGCAAATCAGGCTTGAGGTAATCGTTGGGGATTTCAGCATCGATGTTGATCTGCTCGGCTTCGGAATTTGAAAGCTCAATCTGAGGGGCAAATTTGTCCAGTGCCGCAAGGAATTCAGGCAGCCGGTCTTTTTTGAAGGTAAAGCCCGCCGCATAAGCGTGACCGCCGTAACTTACAAAGAGATCAGCCATTTTGTCCAGCAGGGAAAGGACCTCAAAGCCCCTGCAGCTTCGCATTGAGCCGATTGCGTTTTCGTCAACGAATGTGATTGCCATCGAAGGAATGTCGTAGAGATTGACCAGCTTGCCTGCAATCGTGCCCGAAACACCCCGGTTGATTTTCTGCTGGCCTGAATCATCGATAATAACGCAGAGTTTTCCGCCGTATTTTTGAATGCTGTCCTTGGCCTGAAGTGCCGCAAAATTCCAGCCCTCTGAGCCCAGAGCCTTGCGCTCATTGTTCATGGCAATGATTTTCTGGGCGATTTCAGTGCGCTTAGCTGCGTCTTTTTCCAAAAATAATTCCAGACCGATTTCCGGCTGACCCAGACGGCCTGTCGCATTCAGGGCAGGATTTATGTTCCATGACAAGTCAGTCGCGTTAATCCGTTTTCCGAGCAAGCCCTGCATTGAAAGAAGCTCACGCAAGCCTTCGCGGGCATTTCCCTTGTTCATTGAAGCGATTCCGTGGCGGATGAAAATGCGGTTTTCGTTTTTGAGCGGCATGATGTCCGCAAGAGCCGCAAGCGCCACAAGCTGTAAGTCACGCTCATTTGCCTTTGCATAAGAAGGGAACTGTTTTGAAAGCTGGGCGTTTACAAAAGTGACGAATATATTGAAGAAACCTTTGATTTCTGAATTCTGCTCCGGGTTGTAGCGGGCCAGTTTTGACTTTGACTTGAGGGAAGAAAGGGATTCTGCTGCCATCGAAGGGAAAACTTTTGCAACCTCGCCCCGTAAGTCCATAAAGTTGAACTCTGCCCCGCTTCCGAAAATCTGGGCAAGCAAAGAAGACGTTGTCTTTTCATCCCAGACAAAAATCTGCTGGCCGCGAAGAAAGTCCACCAGCCTGGTGTCGGAAATTGAAGTTCCGGCGCGGACAGTAACTTTTAGGCTGCCTTTTTCGACAAGATTCTGCAATTTGAGGACTTCAATCGTGCACTCATCGCCGTTTGCAGAAGCTGTTGCCGCTAAAAGTGCGACCTCGTTCTTGTAAAGCCCGCTTGCCGCAAAGCGCAGGGCCGAAACGACCTTGTAAACAACGGCACAGCCGGAAATGTCTTTAAATGGATAGCCAGAATCCTCGCACTTTGGATTTACGATGATTGCAGGACTTGGAAGAACTTCAGGCGGCGTGTGGTGGTCGATTACGATTACGTCCATGCCTTTTTGAGTGGCGTAGGCGATTTCCTCGACATTGGAAATTCCGCAGTCAACTGTAATTACCAGGGAGCCGAAATTTTTCTCGAATTCGTCGACGGCATTTTTGTTGAGGCCGTAGGGGTCAGTTCCGCCGGGGAGCCGCCAGCTTACGTTGATTCCAAGTGAAGTGAGGCAGTCATAAAGAAGGGCTGTGGAAGTGATTCCGTCAACGTCACGGTCACCGAAAATCAAAACGTTCTCGCCCTCATCCTTTGCCTGAAGAATTCTGTCAACTGCATCTTCCATGTTGGCAAAAAGAAAGGGATTGTGCATGAAGCGAAGGTCATCTTCCAGAAAGAACTGAACGTCCCCTCCTTCTGTTATTCCACGGCGGGCCAGAATTGAAGCCGTGAGCGCATTCACGCCGAATTTATCATATAAAGCGCTGACATCCTCGCGCGAAATTCTCTTTTTAATCCAGTTTTTCATGATTTTTCCGCCTAGAGAATATCATAAATCAAAAAAAATATAAACCACAGACAGAAAGTTTAAAATAACATAAAAAAGAATTTGTATTATGCAGACAACGTGTTATAATAAATTCCATGGATGCTAATTATTACGACTACATTACAAAGCTGCCCAACATGACTTATTTCTTCGAGATTTCAGCAGCCCGTAAAGAAAGTATAGTAAAAAACAATGGTCAACCGGCACTCCTCTTTTTAAGTCTGCAGGGCATGAAAGACTTCAACCAGAAAAACGGCTTTGCAGACGGCAACCAGTACCTTCAGTCTTTCGCATCAATCATGGCCTCTTATTTTGACGCAGAAAACTGCTGCCGTCTTGGAGGCGTTCACTTTGCAGTCATTGCAGACGACACAAAAATAAAGGAAAATCTCCGTGACTTTTTGGAGCGCTGCAAAATCTTCAATACAACGGCAGGAATTTATCCCCACATCGGCATCTACCAGTATCAGACCGAAGACGTAAGCATCAACGTTGCCTGTGACCGCGCCAAACTCGCATGTGACACCCTCAAAAACGAAAACAAAGAAGGCGTCGCATATTACGACCAGACAACACGAAAAGCCGAAGAAACTCACCGCTACATAATCGAAAACCTCAACCGGGCAATTTCCGAACGATGGATTACAGTCTACTACCAGCCTATCGTGCGTGCCGTAAACGGCAAGGTCTGTGACGAGGAAGCACTTGCCCGCTGGATTGACCCGATAAAAGGCTTCCTTTCCCCGGCAGATTTCATTCCCGTTCTCGAAGAAGAAAATCTGATTTACAAAATTGACCTCTACGTGGTTGAGCGCGTTCTCGAAAAGATGAAATACTTTGAGTCTCAGGGAATTTCTGTAGTCTCACATTCAATCAACCTCTCTCGCTCAGATTTCGAATCTTGCGACATCGTTGAGGAAATCCGCACGAGAGTTGACATCGCAGGCATTCCTCGAAGCAAAATCAACATCGAAATCACCGAAAGCGTAATCGGCAGCGACTTTGACTTCATGATAAAGCAGATTGCCCGCTTCCAGGAACTGGGCTTTCAGGTCTGGATGGACGATTTCGGCGCAGGCTATTCATCTCTTAATGTTCTCAAAGAAATTCCATTCAACCTCATCAAATTCGACATGAGTTTCATGCGTCACTTCGACGAAAAGAACAACGGCAAAATCATTCTCTCGGAGTTAATGAAGCTGGCATTTGCAATTGGAGTTGATACAGTATGCGAAGGCGTTGAAACAGAAGTACAGCTTCAGTTCCTTAAAGAAATCGGCTGCTCAAAAATTCAGGGATTTTTCTACAGCAAGCCAAATTCCCTAGAGCAGATTCTCGAGCGAATCGATACAAAAATCGCCATCGGCTTTGAAAATCCGGCAGAAACAAAATACTACGAAACAATTGGTCAGATAAACCTTCATGACCTCTCTGTAATCAGCAACGGAAGCGAAAAGGACTTTGACAACATTTTCAACACGCTGCCTATGGCGATTATCGAACTCGACGATGATTACGTACGCTTTGTCCGCACAAACCAGTCTTACCGCAACTTTTTCGCACGTTGCTTTGGAATGACAATCGAAGGAACTCCGATTCCGATACAGACGGCCAAGCAAGGTCAGGGCTCGCACTTTTTCAAAGTCACAATGCAGGTCGCAAAAGACGGCAAAAACACATTCACAGACGAAATTCTTTCAGACGGCTCCACTGCAAATTTCTTTGTCCGGCACCTGGCCACAAACCATGTCAAAAAGACAAAAGCACTTGCAGTTTGCGTTCTTTCAATAAAATCTCCAGAAGAAGGAATCACTTACGCGAACATCGCAAAAGCCCTTGCATCCGATTACTTCAAGCTTTTTTACGTCAACATTGCTACCGGCAAATACATCGAATACACATCGAACGTTGGCGAAGACATAATGACATCAGAAAGGCACGGCGAAAATTTCTTCGGCGGCGAAATGAAAACCGTCAATCAGGTTGTCTACGAAGAAGACCGTGAAATGTTCGCAAGCATCTTTACAGTCGAGAATATAAAAAAGGAACTTACCGAACAGGGAAGATTTTCAATCGACTACCGCATCACAAAAGACGGCAAACTCATATACGTAAACATGAAAGTGATGCGGATGAACGGCGGCAAAAACCTAATCATCGCATTGAGCAACGTTGACTCACAGGTAAAGCAGAAAAAGATTGCGGAACAGGCCCAGCAGGAAAAAATCATCTACTCACGGCTCATGTCCCTTTCGGGCGATTTTATCTGCATGTATGTCGTAAATCCAGAAACCGAAGAATTTACCGAATACAGTGCCTCAAAAGATTATTCAGAGCTAAATCTTCCAAAAGGCGGAACAAACTTTTTTGAAATTACCCGCAATAATTCAGCAAAGGTTCTCCACCCCGACGATATCGAAGCCTTCCAGAAAGACTTTTACAAAGAAACCATCATGGATGCAATAGAAAAAAAAGGCCTTTACATGTATCACGCCCGGATTATGATGGGCGGAGAAGCAAGGCCTTACACGGTAAAAGTCTCCCTCGTCAAGGAAAACGGCGAGGACAGACTTATCGTAGGAATCAGATTGTAAAAAATTGGGGGCTACCGCCGCAAGCGGCGGTCGGGCCTTCCGCCCTTCGCTCACGCTCATTGCCAGCAAGCCGGCAACTTCGGGGCTACATACCCTAGCCCTTAGATTTTCCCTGATTTTTTGTCCTTCAATATCAATTCACGCAACGCTTCGACCGCAACGGTGATTGCAGCCTCGGTGTCGTGGGCCTGCTTGTTCGGAAGGCCTTTTTTTGCGCGCTCCTGATTTGCCACAACGAGGAAGCATGAGCCTACCCGCACCCGCAGGAACTGGCCTGCTATGAACAAAGCCGCGCTTTCCATTTCGCTTGCAAGGCAGCCCATGCGCAGCCATGCCTGCCATTTATTTTCGAGCTCGTAGCTCACTGGCATAACCTCTGGCTCATGCTGCCCGAAGAATGAATCCTTGCACTGGACGACACCAGTGTGGTTTGGAACTCCGAGTTTTGAAGCCGCGTTCATAAGGGCATTTACGCACTCAATGTTTGCAACGGCAGGATACTCAATCGGAGCAAACTCTCGGCTTGTCCCTTCCATGCGGACGGCTCCTGTCGCAATTACGATGTCACCGCCCATGACTTCTTCCTGCATGCCGCCACAGGTTCCAACGCGGATAAATGTGTGGGCACCGCATTTTGAAAGCTCTTCAATCGCAATCGAAGCCGAAGGACCACCGATTCCAGTTGAAGTGACCGAAACAGGAAGGCCCTCGAGAGTGCCTGTGTAAGTTGTATATTCGCGGACGTCAGCAACAAGCCTGGCATTGTCAAAATGCTCAGCAATTTTTGCGCAGCGCTTGGGATCGCCCGGCATAATCACGTATTTTCCGATATCATTTGGCCCTACTCCAGTATGATACTGCTTTCCAGAGCCTTCTGTGTAATCTACCATAAATGAACCTCCACTTATAAAATTCCTATTCCCGATTCCAATGAATTAAGTTTAGAACCGCAATTCTGCTCTATTAAATTATACACCAGGTTTTTCATTTCCAAAAGACTTTTTCCTGAGACAGTGATTTTTCTGACCTCTTTTGGCGAAAGGGAAGAAATTGCCTCAAGATATGTGATCGAGGACTTTGAAAGCTGGATGTTTCCTTTTTCAAGACTGGCACAGTCAGGGCAAGAAAAGCCGTTTTCAAAAGGCGAATAAATGTATTTTTGTGAAAGTGAATCTTCCGTAAATTTCTGGGCATGAAGGGATGAGCCGCAGTTGCAGCAGACAGCAGAGTCAGGCCGCACGCCCAAAAGCCCAAGATAGCGCCACAAAAAGCGGATCAGCCCCAGACGGCTTTCGTCTTCAGTTGAAAGCTCGATTCCGTCCAGAAAGCCGTTCACGATTTTCCAGGCTTCCTCAGGAAAGCCCGCGCACTTTGTCTTAATTAAAATTTCCGTTGCAAGGGAAGCCGCATAAGTCTTAAAAAGATTTTCCCGGAATGAAAGATGACAGTTTTTGACGTCAAAGTCAGTGATTTTGGTCTGCTTTTTGACTTCATCGCGGTAAAGATAAATCACGCCCGAATTCATGGGCGATACAAGCGAGCGAAGCTTAGACTTGGGCCCGCCGTAAAGAGTAGCAAAATGGATTCCCTCGGAAGGAGAAAAAATAGTAACCCGCCGGTTGCTTTCCCCGCTTATCTGCACGGAAAGAATAAGGGCGGGAGTTGAAAAATTACGCATTAACTGACGATCTGAACGCCTGCGCTGGCTCCGATTCGGCTTGCACCGGCATTGGCCATGGCTACGGCTTCTTCCCAGTTGTGGACGCCGCCGCTTGCCTTTACTCCAAGCCTGTCGCCGACAGTCTTTCGCATGAGCTCAACGGCGTGAACAGTCGCTCCGTTAGGCAAAAGCTTTCCGTCTGCACCTTTGAGGATTGCAAAGCCTGTCGAAGTCTTAACGAAATCAGCCCCAGCCTTTTCCGCACACTCGCAGCACTTTACGATTTCTTCGTCAGAAAGATAGCAGGTTTCCAAAATTACCTTGAGGATGATTTTCGGGTCGCCCGGAACAACGACGTCATTGATTGCACAGCGGACTGCATAAATGTCCTCAAAAACGTCTTCCCAGTCACCGTCTTTTACAAGGCCCAGGTTAACGACCATATCGACTTCACGGGCGCCCTCGTCAACAACAAGACCTGCCTCGCTGGCCTTGTCATCAATTGAGACAGAACCAAGAGGGAAGCCTACAACGGTGCAGACCTTAACTTCGCTTCCTTCAAGCAAAGACGCCGCAAGGGGAACATAATAAGGATTAACGCAGACAGAGGCAAAGCCGAATTTTTTTGCCTCTTCGCACAGTTTTTCAATGTCTTTTTTTGTCGCACACGGATTGAGGTTAGTGTGGTCAATCATGGATGCGATTTTTTTGATGTTTTCTGAATTCTTTTCCATAAAGAACAATTCTAGCACAGGGAAGACTTTCTTTCCAGCAAAAATATTCTTATCATTTTCAGATGTTAGCAATAAGCAATTCGTACTCTGCCCACTTGTTTTCTGATTTTTTCGATGTTACAATATTTTTACAAATCTTAATTAAGAGGTAACTAATTATGGCAATGAAAATTGATCCAAGCGTATGTGTAAACTGTGGAACTTGTGAACCTGACTGCCCGGTCGGAGCAATCTCAGAGAACAACGGACACCGCGAAATCGACGCAGGAAAATGCGTTAGCTGCGGAACATGTGCATCTGAGTGCCCTGCAAGCGCAATCAGCGAGGCATAAGTTTTCTTAATATTTTTGCAAAGGCTGTCCTTCATTTTTAGGGCAGCCCTTTTTTTTTTCGAAGTCTTGCTTTACAATATTTTCATGTTTGTTTTTCTGATTTTTGCATGTGCGCTTTTATCTTCACTTCTTATTTTCCCACTTTATTTTTGCGCAACCACATTTTCAACCTTCTATTCCTTTACGGTCACTTTCCTTATCGCAGCCTTTTTAATTTTCATCTTCATAAAGCAAATCAAAAAACATGGAGCGAAAGCCGCAGTCTTTTTTCTGGTAAAATTTCTGATTCTAGCGGCAGGCCTTTCATTTTCCTTCATTTTCGTAACCAAAGGCTCAAGGCTGCCCGCCCTTTTGATTTTACTTGCCGCCACTGCCCTCTTCATTCTTGCATCAAAAATCCTGAAATCCAAAAGCACTGAACTTTCATCAGAAAATCTGTAAAAATGAGAAAATTCAAGCCCGCATCCCTTCTCATATTAATAAGCCTCTTCTCCCCGCAAATCCAGTCTCAGGAAATTTCTGATATTCCTTACACAGGCGAAGAAGCCCCCAAAATCATTCCGCTGTATTCAGAAGATTTTCCGCAGATTCAAAATCCCCGCAATCAGTCTCCCAAGCCAGAGGGAAAGGCAAGTTCGCTGGAAGAACTCGAAGAAATCAGGGAACAGAACGAAAGAATCCGGCAGGAAAACGAAATCTGGCTTCAATACCAAAAAGACCTGCAGCTCCAGAGCAAAATCAAAAACATGAGCGAAAGCCGCACAAAAAACATGGAAAAGCCGAAAAATCTTTTCTATAGATACACCGTCACGAAAGATCCGGACAAATATCTCGACACTTTCAACGGACTCTACGCCCGCTTTCAGACAGGCCAGGGAACACTCGCTACAATAAACAGAATTTCAAATCCCCAGGCCGTAAAGCCAGGAATGCAGCTGATTCTGCCGGTCCAGCAGGGACTCTACATTCCAAAAAATGCCTCGTCAGCCCTTGAAATCCTTCTCCAAAAGGAATTTGCTTCTTTTATCAGTGAGGAAACGAAAGTCTTTGAAATCGACGACCGGGAATTCTACTTTCTTCCCTCACTGACCTTTTCACCAACCCAGATAGCCTTTTTCCACGACACGGGAATGCAGCTGCCCCTGAGCAAAAAAATCATCACGTCAGAATTCGGCTACAGAACAAGCCCGATTTCAGGCAAATGGAAATTCCATGCAGGAATAGACCTTGCAGCCCCGATCGGAACGGAAGTTTTCGCCTGCAAGCACGGAAGGGTCAAGACAGCGGCCTACAGCGAAATCTACGGAAATTACATCGTCCTTCTCCATGACAAAAACACGACCAGCCTTTACGCCCACCTTTCAAAAATCCTCGTAAAAAAAGGACAAGCGGTATCAACCGGGGAATGCATAGGTCTTGTCGGCACGACAGGAGCTTCAACCGGACCCCACCTGCATTTTGAAGTCAGGGAAAACGGAACTCCAAAAGATCCGGCAAAAATGTTCTAAAATTTTAGATAAATTTCAGCAAATTTCCTCTCCCTGCCATAGAAAAATAATTCTTCATGTACTATACTTGTTTATATTGATTGGAATTATGAATTTTTCACGCAAAAAATCAAAAATCAGCTTTTCAAGGAAATCAATAATCTTCTCTTTGCTCTTTCTTGCAGGCCTTTCTGCCCATGCTGAGAATTTCCGCGTCCGAAAACTCATTCCAATCGCTTTCAACGGAATCACAGAAAAAATCACGGTCGAAAGCGGAATCAACGATGCCCTCTGGGTCACCCTTCCCAAAGACCTCACATACATCAGCGGAGTCGAGCTTAACCTCAAAATTCCGGAAGACCTAGTCACCTGGCGGGATTCAGTCGCCTACATGCTTTACGAAGGACTGGAACCAAGCCCAAGCGAAAACACCCAGAGCTATTACGGAGAGCACATTCACGTCGCTACAATTCCGGGCAATTTCTCGCTCACAATTTACGCGCCTGTCTCAAATGATTTTTCAATCAAGGACAATCCCTATTCCGTCAAGTTACCGGTGCAGCCGGCCCTTCCAGGCATTTTCCTGCGCTTTATGATGGTAATGAAGGGTGTTCCTGAGTCTCTCGAAAATTCCATTCTTGAAATTACGGCAAAACCTGTTCTCAAAAACAAGGGAGCCCTGGCCCTGACAACCAATCCGCCCTCTTCCGAAGAAAAGCAATATTCAGTCTTTATTGATGACCTTCCGGTTCAGGATTACAAGCACAAAATCCTTACCACAGGAGAGCATCATCTTTCCATTGTCAGCGACTCATACCGCAACGAACTGCGTACCTTCCGTATCGAGCAGGCAAAAACCACATCCCTTTCCGTAAATCTCCGCGGAATCGAGCCTCTCTTAAAGCTTCTCTGCCCCAAGGACACTCAGGTCTTCCTCGACGGCAATCCGATTAAAGTCTCATCTGAGCCGATAATCGTCACTCAGGGCGAGCACACGGTCAAGTTCATTCTGGGCGACTACGAAATCGTAAAAACTGTCTCTGCAATGAACGGCCGCACATATTCAGTCAACCTCAACGTAGACGCATCAATCTCCGAAGAAGACTAAAATTCTTTTTCAATTCCACTAAAGATTTCGGCAAATTCTAGCGATAATATAAAAGTCGGGCACGCAATTATCCCCTCCCACCCATTGGTGCCCGACTTGCCTGATGGGCAATTGGGGCTGCCAATTGGCAGCCCCTTTTCTTTGACTAAGCAAAATCCCGGCAAATCTTTACATTATCTTCTATAAATTGTATTCTATGTAAATGCAAAAATTAAGCAAATTTACTGTCGTAATGATTTCAGGGCTTTTTTTCTTTGCAGGCGTTTTTGGAATTTCGCTTGGTCTTGCCCTTTCAAATACAAAATACATAATCGACAACGAAAACTTCACTGAATTTGACACGGCTCTTCCCACAAGGATTCTTGACATCAACGGCGAATTAATCACTGAACTTGCCAGCGAAGAAAAGCGTGAAATCATCAGCATCAATCATCTTCCCCAGCACATGATTGACGCCCTCGTCTCACGCGAAGACCGCATTTTCTACAGCCATCACGGTTTCTCAATCAAGGCGCTTTTCCGTGCCGTAGTCGGTCAGGCCCTGCACCTTTCACTGGGAGGCGGTTCTACCCTCACCCAGCAGATTGCAGGCACCATCTATTGCGACCGCCGCGACATGTCCTACATGCGAAAACTCAAGGAACTCTGGTGGGCAATCCAGATGGAGCGCCGCTTCTCCAAAAACGAAATCCTTGAGCTTTATCTGAACAAAATCTACTTCGGTGGCGGCACATACGGTGTCAACGCCGCAAGCAAATACTATTTCGGCCACAGTGCCACGGAAATCACACCGGCCGAGGCAGCCATTCTCGTAGTTCAGCTTTCAAACCCGGCCCACTACAATCCATTCGAGTACCCAAACAGGGCAATGGACAGGCAGAAATATGTTCTTTCAGCCATGGTCGAAAGCGGCCTCATCACTCAGGAACAGTCAGACTCATCATTTGAAGAATACTGGGCAAATTTCGATTACACGCGAACAGGAAACACCCAGATCCGCACCCGCGATGACAATGCCCCTTGGTTCTCCGAATATGTACGCCGCGAGCTTTCAAACATGATTTACGGCACGGACGACATTTATTCTTCCGGCTTTACCGTAAACACAACCCTCAACCTCAAAAATCAAATTGCGGCCCAGAACACGATGGAGCGCTACATAGCTTACGCAAACCGCAGCTACCAGCGTTCAAGTTCAGAGCGCCAGAACGAGGCCTTCAAAATCTATACACCGCTGACTGAGCTTCTCACGCTCACCTTCAATCTTGGCGAGCTCAAGGTCTCCCAGCAGCGCAACGAGGCTCTTGCCCTTTCGACATACACAAAAACAATAAATCCTATCGTCGATGTCCTCTCCCTGGTCTGTGGCGTCGATTCACTCAAAGTCGGAATCGCAAACAAGGCAAATGCCGTAGCAAAATCCAATGTCGGAAAGAACGTCATCGAAGGAACGATGATTGCCATCGAAAACTCAACAGGCTACATCACTTCCCTGGTCGGAGGAAGCAAATTCGACGGCGAAAACCAGTTTATCCGAGCTGTTCAGGCTAAATTGCAGCCGGGCTCATCTTTCAAGCCCCTTTATTACAGCGCCGCAATTGATTCCCAGCAGTTCACTCCGAGCACAATCATTTCAGACACTCCGGTCGTCTTCCACACGGCAGACGGCAAGCCATACATTCCTCAGAATTTCCGCGGTGAATGGAAGGGCGACGTAGAACTCTGGTACGCCCTGGCCCACTCAATGAACGTTCCATCACTCAAGATTCTTGACGGAATCGGCTTTGACACAGCCATCAACCGGGCAATCGACCTTCTCGGCATTCCAAAGGAAGAAGTTCCAAACCGTGGCTTTGTTCCGGGCTATCCGATTGGCCTCGGCGTATGTTCAGTCCGCCCGATCGAGCTTGCCCACGCTTACGCCTGCTTTGCTAACGGCGGCAAGGAAGTCGTTCCAATCGCCATTAGAAATGTCGAGGACAAGAACGGAAATGTCTTCCTCAATCCTGAAAAGGACGTAAGGCAGAAGCAGCAGGCAAAAGGTGCCGCATCCCAGATTATTTCTCCGCAGACAGCCTATACAATGACAAAACTGCTTGAAAACACAGTCAAATCGGGTACTCTGGCAGGTCCGACAGGCAACGGTGCCAAATTCACCTACCGTGACTCAAGCGGCCGCAAATACACGATTCCGGCAGCCGGCAAGACAGGAACCACCCAGAACTGGGCAGACGCATGGACGGCATGTTTTACACCATATTACACGTCAATTTTCTGGTTCGGCTTTGATAAACCGGGTCAGTCACTTGGCCTTCAGCTTACTGGTTCTACTCTGGCAGGTTACGCAATGGCCAGCTTCATGCAGAAAGCACACGAAGGCCTTCCATACAAGAATTTCGTCCGTCCTTCAACAGGCACGGTTGACGTCACAGTCTGCTCTGTATCAGGCGCCCTGCCAACAGAAGACTGCGAAGACCACAAAATCACCCTCACCTTCCTCGACGGAACTCAGCCGACGGAACTCTGCACTGTTCATTCTGGAAACTCAGCAGGAAGGATTCTGGGCCTCTACCGCCTCGAACAGGAATTATACAGGGCCGGTTTTGCAAGTGACTTGATTATCAAGGACAATAATCCGCTTACATTTGACCTTGACGGCACTTCCCGCATGGATTCTTCTATGAGTTCATCTTACGACTTCCTGCAGGAAGACGAATTTGGAAATGCACCGGACTACAACTTCCTTTTGGATTAAAATTTATCATGACAGACTTATCAGATCTTAAAAACGAGCTGAACCCCGAGCAGTATGAAGCCGTAATGACAATCAACGGCGCCATTCTGATTATTGCCGGGGCCGGCAGCGGAAAGACACGCGTAATTACATTCAGAATTGCTCACATGCTTGATGCAGGCGTTCCTCAGAGCGCGATTCTGGCCCTCACCTTTACAAACAAGGCTGCCCGCGAAATGAGCGAGCGAATCAAGGATTTGACGGGCAAAAAGCTGCCTCTTCTCACAATCTCCACATTCCACGCTTTCGGTGTACGTATTTTAAGGCAGGAAATCTCAGCCCTGGGCTACCGCGAAAATTTCTCAATCTACGACGAAACTGACCGCAATGCCTTGATTAAGGAAACAGGCCGGGAACTTGCCTACTCCCCTGACGCACTCGACGTCTATCAGGTTGGAATTTTGATTTCAGACATCAAGACTGGCCGCAAGCAGTGGACAATCGAAAACGAAATGTACAAGGACCTTTATGAAGGCTATCAGGAAGGACTCAAGCTCTACAACGCGGTTGATTTTGACGATTTGATTACCCTGCCGATTAAGCTTTTCCGAGAGCATCCGGAAATCTTAGCCAAGTACAAGGAACGCTACAAGTACATCATGGTCGACGAGTTCCAGGACACAAGCCACCAGCAGTACGAGTTCATGCGTCTTCTTGCAGACAACAATATCGCCGTCGTTGGTGACGATGACCAGTCTATTTACTCATGGCGGGGTGCCGACTATCAGAACATCATCAATTTTGAAAAAGACTTCAAGGACGTAAAGGAAATCCGTCTGGAGCAGAATTACCGCTCGACAGGCACTATTCTTGCGGCTGCAAACGGCGTCATCAAGCACAACACCAACCGCAAGGACAAGGAACTCTGGAGCGGAAAGGGCGACGGAAAGCCGATTGAAATCTACATGCCGGAAAACGAAACTGCGGAAGCGGCTTTCATCACTGAGACGATTCAGGGAATCTGTGTTTCAGAAAAACGCAAGTACGATGATTTCTGCGTCCTCATGAGGGCAAACACCCAGTCACGCGCAATCGAAGAAGCCTTTCTTGCAGAAAACATTCCCTACACCATGAGCGGCGGAACTTCATTCTTCCAGCGAAAGGAAATCAAGGACATAATCTCATACCTGCGCGTAATCTCAAACCACGACGATGACGTAAACCTCTTGCGAATCATAAACACACCGCGAAGGGGCCTGGGAAGGGCTACAATCGAAAAGCTCAACGAAATCGCAAAGAACCTTTCCTGCTCCCTCTGGGAAGCAATCAACGCCCTGCTTGAAGTGGGCGACAACGAGGCAGATTTATTCATGCAGGGAGGAACGATTTCAGAAAAATCCTCTCATCCAGACTTCGACGACGAATCTTTCTCTGAGGGAACAAAACAGAACCTCAAGGCCTTTGTTGACATAATTGAAGGAAACAAGTCGATGCTGGGCGGCCACGGACTTGCAAAAAAAGTGCGCACGATGGTCGAAAACATCCGTTATTTTGATTATCTGATTGGCGAAAACCCAAAATCCGAAAAGGCAGCCCGCTTTAAGATGCTCAATATCGAAAGCTTGATCGGCTCAATCGAGCGCTGGGAAAACAACCCGGAATCAGGCGAGCCTACTCTCTACAACTACCTCAACCGAATCACCCTTTTAAGCCGTGACGACCTTGACGATGACGAAAACCTTGGCAAAGTCAACCTGATGACCATTCACGCTTCAAAGGGACTGGAATTCCCGGTCGTATTCATTGCAGGAACCGAAGAAGGCCTGATTCCTCACGGAAGGGCCGTTGATGAGGGCGGAGATGCGGCGGTCGAAGAAGAAAGGCGTCTTTTCTATGTTGCAATTACCAGGGCCCGCGACAAGCTCCTTATTTCAAGCTGCCGCAGCCGTCGCAGACAGAACAGTTCTGTAGAAAGCCAGCCCAGCCGCTTTTTGGACGAAATTCCGCCGCACCTGGTAGAATACCACGAGCCCCAGAAAGAAGTGAGCGCAGACATGGCAATAGACCTGCTCCAGCAGATGAAAAAGAAATTCACAGCGCCCAAAGTTCCGGGATTCTAATCCGCTCCCTCGATTTTCAGCCTCTCCCAGAATTCCGTGTTTTCCTGGCCTACCCGCCAGAATGCAAGGCGGGTAATGTCGTTTTCCCTGTAGCTTCTGCATCTTTTAACAGAGGACTCGACTGTATCATAAAACATTGTAACTCTGGTCGTCGTGTCGAAAGAAAAGCTTAAGTCTCCGTTGGCGGAAATTTTAAAGGCCTTAGCCTGAACGTCTTTTATTACATTGTCCACGCGGTACATTCTGTAGGCCTTTTGCCCCACGCTCTCGTTGTTCCAGGCCCTGGCATAAAAAGGACAGCCCATGACAAGTTTGTCTTCGGGAATCACAGTCTTTGCGTAATCAGCGATTCTCTTGCACCAGGCAAGGGAAGCAATGGGGCCCGGCGAGCTCGTAGACCAGTGCTCGTCATAAGCCATTACGATTATTCTGTCCACGATTTTTGAAAGTTCAGCGTAGTTGTAGGCGTCTTTTTCCAGAGTCCTCGTTCTGGCAGGAATCGCAACCGTAAGCATTTTTCCGTGCAGGCGTTTTTTCAGCTGCTTCAAAAAATTCCAGAAATTGTGGGCATCTTCCTTCATTACAAGTTCCCAGTCAATCTGAACGCCGTCATAGTCCTTGGCTTCCTTTACCAGCTGCTTTATGATTTTATTGCGAAGGGGAAGTTTCGGGTCGAGAAGAAGATGGGTCTGAGCCTTGGAATCCACGCTGGAAACGATATGAATACGCCCTTTAAAATCCGGGAATTTCTCAGACCGCTTGGGAACAGGCCTGAAATCCGAAAAATTGCTCACGGCGCTGACAAAATAGCCCACGTCAGTAACCGGATAGTCATTGGAAAAACAGCTTTCTTCTCCAATCATGACATAGCCCCAAATCTCCTTAAAAGAAAGCGCTTCTTCTTCAGGTGCAGGGCTTTCAATTGGCGAATCCAGATTCTGGGCTAAAAGATTTGAAGGAAAACTAAAAAAAGAGATAAAAACAAAAGAAAGAAGGAAAAACTTTTTCACTATGACCACCCCTTACCCATTATCGGTAAATTCGGGTGGCCATTTAATTGCTTAGTTTACTTTTTTGAAAAGGACGTAATCAAGAGTCATGCCGTTCTGGCCGTTATTGGCAGGATTATTTACATCATTCTGCTGAATTTTAAGGGTAACGGTAGTCGGCTGATCAAGGGTAAAGCTTACGACAGAGCGGGTTGTAAGCTCATATTTGCCGATTGGAGGCTCTGAGCCGTAAACTAGGTAAGAATCCTTGTTGATGTAAACATTGAAGCGTGATTTTTTTGTGTCAGGAGCATAAACGCTGGCCATTCCCTGATAAGTTCCAGCCGGGAAATTGACCTCTGCGATAGCCCAAGAAGACTCATTTTCGAGGCGGAGACCAAAAGAGCCGGAAGCTGAATCGTCGGCAATCACCTCAAATCCGTCGTAATACATATTCTCAAGTTCAATCTGCAATGAATCGCCTGTAAAATCGAACTTTGGAGCTTCTGTAAGGCGCTTTGGCAGCTTATCAAGCCCATGGCTCTTAATTGAACCAACGCTAAGCTCGGAACGGCTTGAAATTCCCCCGGAACTGCCCATTGATTGCTTTTTTTCAGCAGGTTTTGCAGGCTGTGATTTTTCCATTGTTGCAGTAGACCCGCAGGAAATTAAGAAAGCTGAAGCAAAAAGACCAAGTAAAACCAAAAACTTATTAGACAGTTTCATCGAGAACTCCTTTTTATTCTATTATTAAATCAAACTTAGGCTTTTTTTTCAAGACATAAAAAAAGCGGCTCAAAAATGAACCGCTTCTGAGACTGGCGTGATTCGAACACGCGACCCTCTGCTTAGAAGGCAGATGCTCTAATCCAACTGAGCTACAATCTCGTGACAAATAATATATCAGATTGTAGGACTTTTTGCAATCGGATTGAGCATGAAAATTCTAAGAAAAGATTTTTTCAGCCGCCTCCCTGCTTTCAGCAATCTGCTTTATCATGTCCTCAATCAAAGGCTTGGTGTAATAGTCGGTCATTTCCTGGGAAGTATGGCCCACCAAAAGCCTGACGACCTCTCCGTTCAGATAGCGCCTCATTCTTGTGACATAAGTGTAGCGGAGTGAATGCGGAGTCAGTTTCCGCCCCTTGGCTTCAATCAAAGACCTGTCCAGCATTTTCTTAAAAAGCCGGTCGCAGAATTCCGCCCGGAAAGGCTTGCCGTTTTTCGTAAAAATATAGTCTTCGGGCGAAAAATCATTTCTCTTGAAATAGGACTTTATCTTTCTTTCAAGCTCGGTCGGCAAAAACACGACCCGGATTTTCTTTTCCCGGATGCTGCCGGACTTGTTGAAATTCGTCCTGGAGCCGTCAAAGCGGATAAATCCGTCCACAAGAAGAATGTGTTTCCTGAAATTGAACTGCTTGGCCTTCAAGCCCCTGGCCTCTCCCATTCTAAGGCCACAGTTCACCGTCACATAAAAAAGAAGGAATTCAGCCTCGTTCTCCCAAAGTGCGCTGTTAAAAAAGAGGTTCAGTTCTTCGGTAGAAAAAACGTCAGCCTTTTTCGAACTGTTGGAAAAGCGCGGAAAATTGGGCACAAGGATTTCAAGGCCTGTCCTCCAGACATATTCTCCATACAATTCCTTAAATACCTGAAGATAGTGATTTTTCCATGAAGAGCTTCTGGAAAGGTCAAGCGAAAAGAGGTATTTGACGATTTTGGCACTTGGAATTGACTCAATATCTTCCTCGCCAAAACGTCCAACAATAAGGTCAAGCAGCCTTCTTTTTTGGGAAAGCGTTTTGTCTGAAAGGTTTTTACCAAGCATCTCAAGGCGGGCAACCTGATCTTCGCCACGCACGAACATTGTTTGAGAAAGTTCCCTGATCTTCATAAGCACACTCCTTATAAGTAGTAGATTGGTATAAGGAATATTCTAGCAAAGGAAAGGAAAAATGCTTGTAAAAAAGGATTAAATTATTCGCCCTTCTTAATTGGAACTGAGCCCAGATCGAGGACAAGGCTGTAGCTTGAAGTAACTGTTTCGTCATTTAAAGCAACACCAACCGCGAACATCTGTACGTAATATTCATCAAAAGTTTTATCCTTGTCGGCTTCGGCACACTTATAGTCCGCATCGCCATATTCAGGCAGAACGTCCCTGGTCTTTTTTTCCTTATCATCTTCATTATTGTCAAAAAAATCAAAAGACTTACGGTTGCCGTTTCTGAATGGAATATAATCTGTATAGCTATAGACAGTGTCGCCTTCGTTTTTTATTCCGACACAGGCATGGTCGATGTATCTTTCATCCGTATCAGCAGAAGAATCATCGGCATTTGCATAAGTCAAAAGGCGGAAGACGACAGAACGGTTGACCTGGGGAAAGAAGACAGAAGAATCAATTGACTTGCTCGTTCCCAAAGGCTGATAGGAATAAGTTTCTATCATTCGGGTGGGTGCGGCAGAAGAGTTTGTGCTTGTATTTACGGAAAGAATTGAAGAACGCTCACTGCTCAAAGTTGACGAGCTGTTATAAATCTTGTAATAAACATCCGTGCCGAGAAAATTTGTCCCGTCATCATCAGATGTTATAAAACTGAAATACCATTTCGTATATTCGTCCGTACTGTAGAGGGGCGCGTTACGGGTAACGGTCGGTTCCTTTACAGTTAAAACAGTTTCCAGACCGCATGAGGACAAAAAAATGCCGGCAATCATGCATAAAATCGGAAAAAGAAAATTCTTCTGCATCTGCCGGCACCTTTTATTACTGAATGTTTCCTGCGTTTTTCAAAGCAATGAGACGTGTTTTTGCGAGCTGAGCCCAGCTTGATGAAGAATGCAATTCGTTGAGCTTTTCATAAGCTGCTTTTGCATCATCATATTTTTTTGCATCTTCGTTTACACGAGCGAGAGAGAAAAGAGCATGGTCAACAAGAAGGAAATCCTCGTCCTCAGAAGCAGACTTGTAATAAGCGATTGCGTTTTCTGAATCGTTGAGGTTTTCGCTGCAAACTGCTGCATTGTAGTAGCAGAGTGAAGTTGTGTAGTTCTTGCCCTTTGCCTGGATAGCCTTGAGCCATGCAGAGCGAGCCTGATCGTAATTCTTTTTTGCGAAATTGATTTCAGCAGCGAGCATGTTGGCACGAAGACCTACAACACCGCTTTTGTCAGAAAGTTTTGCAAGTTCCTCGAGGGCCTTGTCCTGACGTGCAGCAATATCAGTCTCAGAAAGATCTTTTGATTCATTTGTGAGATTGTAAGCGATAGAATCAACCTGAGAAATCCCCTTCTCAATTGACTTTGAACGAACAGTAGCAAATACTGCAACTGCTACAATTACGACAACAACAACAGCGGCAACCGCAAAAACAATTCCTTTTGATTTTTCCAGAACAGAGTTCAAAGAAGTTTCAATAGTTTGTTTTTCTGTTTTTTCAATCATTTTTTTACTCCTAGCTATATTTTAGCGTATATTCAACTCATTAAGCAATCGCGAAACGTAAGTTCTTTGAATGCCGAGTATTTTACCAGCTTCAGTCTGATTCCATGACGTTTCATTCAGAATCTTCGTTATATAAGCAGCTTTAAATCTGTTTATCGCTGTTTTTAGTGTTTTATCATCTTCATCATAAACTTCCGAGGCAAAATCAGAGATTTCCTTGCTGGCGGAAGAAGCTGAGTCTGCAGAAGGCAGGGCATTAATCCGTAAGTCCTCGGCCTGAACCATAGGCGGTTTTCCAAGAACGCAGGCCCGTTCGATTGAGTTTTCAAGCTCACGGACGTTTCCAGGCCAGTAATAGTCATACAAGGTACGCAGGGCAGCCTGAGAAAAACCTGTGAAATTCTTTTTGGTTTCGCGGCTGAACCTGTCAAGGAAGAAGGAAGCCAGTGGCTCGATGTCATCCTTTCGCTCCCGCAAGGGCGGAATATTGAGCGGCACGACGTTAAGGCGGTAATACAAATCACTTCGGAAATTACCGTCCTGAACCATCTGCTCAAGATTACGGTTTGTTGCAGCAACTACGCGGACATCAACGGATATCGTTTCGTTAGATCCAACTTTTTCAAATTTATGTTCCTGCAAGACCCGGAGGAGTTTTGCCTGCAAGTCAAGGGAAAGCTCACCAATCTCATCAAGGAAGATTGTGCCCCCGTCACTCGCCTCAAAACGACCGATTCTGTCAGTAACGGCATCAGTAAAAGCACCCTTTACATGACCAAAAAGCTCGCTTTCAAGCAAGGCCGGTGAAAGAGCCGCACAGTTTACGCGGACAAAAGGCTTTTCACGGCGGGAACCTTTGATATGAAGCTGCTCAGCAAAAAGCTCTTTGCCTACACCACTCTCGCCTGTAATAAGGATTGTAGTGTTTGTCTTTGCAACTTCATCAATCACACGGATTAAATCAAGAACTGCCGCACTTCGTGCAACAAAGGGATGATAATCCGAACCGTTCTCAATTTTTGAACTGAGGACGGAAATTTTATCTTTTGCAGAACGGTATGAATCAGCGTTGATGTAAGCAATTGCAGCCTGATCAGCCAGACTTTCAAGAACAGCCAGATCATCGTCGTTAAAGGCGAGCTGCTCAGCCTTGTTCAAAAGCTCGATAACTCCGATACACTTTCCTTTTACGCGCATTGGAATCGCAAGCATGTTTCGGCTTACATAGCCAGTTTTCTCTTGAACTGTAGTAGAAAAACGAGGATCAGAAGCAACATTATTCAAGATAAGGGATTTGTTATTCTCGACTACCCAGCCGGCGATGGAATTCTTTGCGACAGGAATGTTTTTTGCCTCGGCACCTTTTGGACCAAGGGCAACTACGAAACGGAGCGAACCGTTCTCCTTGTTTAGAAGAAGTGAAGATGATTCACAATGAACAAGACGCATTGCCGATTCAAGGATATAAACCAGCAATGCGTTTATGTCAGAATAATTTGAATTTATTCGACCATTTATTTCGATGAGTGTTTTTAACTGTTCAAGCGAAAGCGAATTAAGGTCACTCATCGAAGTAAACTAGTTGTTTTTCTGAGATTTAATCATGTCGCCGAGAGTGTAAGCACCGTCATCGTCGTTTTCTGCAGATGACATGTACTGTGAAATCTCTTTGCGAGCCTGTGCTTTTTTGTACTCTTTAACAGAGAAAGCAACTTTTTCCTTTTCTACGCTGACATCAACAACGAAGACATTGATTTTGTCGCCGACATTGTATTTTTTGACAGCCTCTTCATAAGGAACGTCACGATCATCGCTCAAGTTTGCCTTGTTAACAAGACCTTCGATTCCATCAGGAGCTTTTACGAATACACCAAAATCAGTGATTGATGTGATTTCGCCCTCGAGTGTAGAACCAGCCTTGTATTCCTCAGCGAACTTTTTCCAAGGATTGTCTGTGAGTTGTTTGATTCCAACGCGGATTCTGTGATTCTCTGAATCTGCCTCAAGAACAACAACCTCAACTTCCTGATCAACTTTGAGCTCGCTGCCAGCATGTTTAACTTTCTTTGTCCAAGAAATGTCTTCTGCGTGGAGGAAGCCGTCGATTCCGTCCTCAAGCTGAATGAAAGCACCAGCATTTGTAAGTTTTACAACTTTACCAGTGATTTTTGTTCCTTCTGGATATTTGTCAGAAATTGTGTCCCAAGGATTTGCTGTAACCTGTTTGAGACCGAGTGAAACGCGGCCAGCAGGAATATCGTAGCCCAAAATCATACATTTGATTTTGTCGCCGATTTTTACCATGTCAGAAGCTTTGTTGACTTTCTTTGTCCAGCTGAATTCAGAAATGTGAGCCAAGCCCTCGATTCCCTCTTCAAGCTCGATAAATGCGCCGAAGTCAGTAAGTTTTGTAACAGTGCCCTCAACGATGTCATCAACATGATATTTATCCTCGAAGTGTACCCAAGGATCTTCTGAGAAATGCTTGAGGGAGAGGTTGATTCGTTTTTCATTTGGCTCGAGGCGGATAACCTTAAGCTCAACTTCCTGGCCTTTCTTTACGAAGTCTTTTGGACGTGTAACGTGTCCCCAAGACATATCGTTGATGTGGAGAAGACCGTCGAAACCACCCAAGTCGATGAATGCACCGAAGCTTGTGAATGATTTTACAGTACCTTTTACGGTGTCACCAATCTGCTTTTCTGCGAAGAACTTGTCACGTTCTGTGTTGATCTGCTCTTCGAGATATTTGCGGCGGTTGACGACAACATTCTGTTTGTTATCTGAATACAAGCGCTCAATGTAGAACTTAGAAACAGTTCCGATGAGTTTAGAAGGATTCTCAACCTTTTGGCTGTCAGACTGACTGATTGGCAGGAAAGCGTGGATTTCACCACCGAGATTTACATCAAATCCGCCTTTAACTTCTTTTTCGATTGTACCTTCGATTGGCAGTTTTTCATCGAAATATTTGCGGAAATCTTTCCAAAGCTGCTTTGCCTGAGCTTTTGTGTAAGAAATCTCCGGACCGTTGCGGCCGTCTTTGCGGAGAACAACTACAGTAACTTTATCGCCGTCATTTGGCAATTTGCTGCCGAATTCCTGTACAGGGATTCGACCCTCGGTTCTGTATCCAATGTCGATGAACACATAACCATCAGCTACCTGAATTACAGTTCCATCTACAATCTGACCATCTTCAATGTTGAGGCCCTTGAGAGACTCTTCTAATTGTGTCTGGATTGCACCCTGTTCCTGAGATTCATCCTTTTCCACTTCCATCTGTTCCATACTTGTACCTTTATTTCTGAATTTTGCTTAATATTATCTCACAAACCTTGTCAATAGTCAAGGCGGAAGTATCGATATAGAAGGCATCTTCAGCCCTCTTTAAGGCTCCTTCCTTTTTGTTGCGGTCAATCTCGTCACGCTTGATGATGGCGGCCTTAACCTCTTCGAGAGTCATGTTTGAAACGCCCTGATCAAAGCGTCTCTGGGCCTGAACGTCAATCGAGGCGTCGAGATAGAATTTATAGTCAGCGTTAGGGAATACAACCGTAGTCATGTCACGTCCCTCGCAGATGATGTCGAGGTGGTTTGTAATCTCACGCATTCTTTCGTTTACGAGGTGGCGGATTTCAACGATTGATGAAACCTGGGCAACCCTTGCAGAAACCGCGTCATCGTGAAGGTGGGACTCAACATCCTTACCGTTCAAAATGAGGTGGGAATTCTCATAATCAAGGCTCTGCTTTTTGCAGAAATCAAGCACGGCCTTTTCGTCCGACAGCTCAATATCAGTGTCATTGAGGGCCATTGTAAGGGCGCGGTAAAAACTTCCGCTGTTCAAGTAAGTGATTCCAAGTTTTTTCGCAATCAAAGATGCGATTGTAGATTTTCCGGTTCCCGCAGGTCCGTCCATTGCGATTATCATAAAATACCTTCCTTTAATTTATGTAATGTCTGAATTTATCTTACTCCGACATAATTTCAGTAAATTTGATACTTCTTCCGGCGTTAAGTCACGGAATTCGCCTGGACCAAGGTCGGCAAGCTCTACGCTTCCGATTCGGACACGACAGAGGTTTCGGATTGCTACTCCGGCATTTTCAAAGACCCGGCGGATTTCACGGTTTTTGCCTTCTACGAGAACGACCCTCATTTTGTGGGAATTGACTTCCTGGACATCCTTTGCCTTGTAAAAGACACCTTCCACACGGACTCCCCGCCTGAAATCTTCTGCAAGATAGCGGGGCAAGGGAAGAGAACTTTCTACGATGTATTCCTTTTCGATTTCTGCGCTCGGATGGCTCAGTTTTGCGGCGAAATCACCGTCATTCGTAAAGATAAGGGCACCGTGACTGAACATATCCAGTCGGCCCACATTGTAAAGGCGCTCGCTGTATTTTTCACGGAGCAAGTCAACCGCACAGGGCCGGCCCTTTTCGTCGGACTGGGTGCAGACATAGCCAAGGGGCTTATTCAAAAGAACGTAACGCTTCTGTTCTTCAAGAAACACAGGCTTTCCATCGACAGTGATTTTGTCCTTTCCGCTAACCTTTGTGCCAAGTTCAGTAACAATGACACCGTTTACGGCAACACGACCGTCCAGAATGATTTTTTCTGAGGCACGGCGGCTGGCAACTCCGGAATGAGCGAGAAAAACCTGCAATCGGACTTCTTCATTTGCAGCTGAATTTGAATTATCGGGCAAGTACGAACCTCTCATTTTCAGTTTCATCAAGCTGAGGCAGCTCCGCAATTGAGTTAAGGCGGAAGAACTTCAGGAATTCTTTAGTGGTACCGAATTCAACAGGGCGGCCTGGTGTGTCCCGGCGGCCTACTTCCTTAACAAGCTGGCGCTCAATCAAAAGACGGATCATGTTGTCCGGAGAAACGCCTCGCAAAGCCTCAATTTCAGCACGGGTTATAGGCTGCTTGTAGGCAATAATCGAAAGGACTTCCAGGGCAGAGCGGGAAAGCTTACCCTCGTTTTTGTTTCCGTATTTTTCCTTGAGGGTTTCCCAGTATTCTTTTTTGGGAGTGAGTGCAAATCCGCCAGTAATCACAGAAAGCTCCACGCCTGAATTTGGAGCGGAGTATTTTTCTTTTAAGATTTCAATACATTCGTTAACGACATCGACAGAAAGCTGAGTGCTGGCAGAAATAGCATCAACAGTGAGCGGTTCGCTTTCCAAAAATAAAACCGCCTCAACAAGCCCAGCTTCTTTTTCAAGATTTATATCCATAAGTAAAGAATATTATAATAAATCAGAGCACTTTCTTCAATGTCACTAAAAGTTTAGGCTGCATCAAAACGGCAGATCTTGATGTCGCCGAACATGCGGTTCTGGTAGATTGCGGCCATTTTGAATTTTACGGCCTCCAGAATCGCCATGAAAGCGCAGATTACGTCGAGGATATTTCCTTTTCTTACAAGCAAATCCGTAAACATGCACTCATTTTTTTTCTCAAGAAGCTCACGCATCAGGGTAATTTTTTCGTTAACCGAGATTTCTTCGTAAACATCGAGGATTTTCTGGTCAGTGTACTGGCTCATCAGGGTCTTGAAGATTTTCTGCATCTGCTCAAGCAAGTCCCATGTGTCGATTTTTTCCCAGAGATTTTCGTCATCAAAAGGAAGGGGTCTCTGAACCTTATTGCGCTCAAAATTCCAGTCATTTTCGTCCTGCTTGGCTTCGATAAGGTCTGAGAGTTTTTTGAATTTCTGATATTCGATAAGGTGCTCGACAAGTTCCTCGCGCGGATCGTCAAAGTCAAGGTCATCCTCAATTTTAACTTCAACAGGAAGCATCATGCGGGACTTGATGTAAATGAGGCGGGCAGCCCACTTGTAGAAATCAGAGAGGTCGCCCAAATCAACAGCCGCAGCGTAATCCAGATATTCAAGGAACTGCTCGGTGATTTCGGCGATAGGAATGTCATAAATATTGAATTTGTTGTCACGGATTAAAGCCCAGAGCAAATCAAGAGGACCGTCAAATTCTCCGACCTTGTAGCGGCGTTTTTCCCTTCCGCTGTGCTCCTCGTCATCTTCAGTTACTGCCTGATTTTCTGTCGTCTGCGACTGTGCAAGTGTCTTTTCTTCCATATTGAGCCCCTGTTTCCGCGATAAGTCCGGCAAATTCTCCTGAATCAAGAAGTTTTTCTGCTCCCTGACTGCCGGTTTTTGCCAGAGACTTTTCCAAAAAATCTCTCTTTTCTATATCGGCATCTGGCGGCAAAACTTCAAGAAGTGGAATCAAAACAAACGCCCTTTCACAAAGTCTGGGATGCGGGACTTCAAGATTTTTCATGGGATCAGAAGGATCGGAATAATTGATTTCTTCGTTCCCGTAAAGCTCAATGTCAATGTCGACCGAGCGGGGGCCGTTCCTGATTTCAGATTTACGGTCACGGCCAAGAAGCTCCTCAATTTCATGAATCCTTGCAAGAAGTTCATGAGGAGAAAGCTCAGTGCGCCCCGAAACAGCCATGTTATAAAAATCCGACTGATCGGTGACATACATGGGCTTGGTGCGGTAGACCGAAGAGAATCTGAAATCTGAAAAAAGCGGCTCCAATAAGGCAGAGGCTCTTGCAAGCAGGTGAAGCGAATCAAGAGAAGCAAATGACTTATTGGAACCAAGACCTAAAACTGTAATCATTTAAAAGAGGGCGTCGCTTGCAGAAGGAACAACCGGCTCCGGAACTGGAGCATCTGCCTTAGCTGCGGCTTTTGCGGCCTTTTCTGCATCCTTGGCAGCCTTTTCAGCGGCTTTTTTTGCATCGTTTACGGCTTTTTCCTGCTCAGGATAGACTGCCGTTCCCTCACGGGTGCGGAGAATCTGACCTGGGAAAACTTCGTTGCGGATCTGAGCCTCAATCTGTTTTGCGTAATCAGGATTTTCCTTGAGGAAGTTGATTGCGTTTTCCTTACCCTGACCGACCTTTTCATCACCTCTGGTATACCATGCACCGCGCTTGTCGATGATTCCGTGCTTGACGGCTGAATCCAAAAGCGAAGCAGTTGCAGAAATACCTTTTCCGAAGTAGATGTCCAGCTCGACCTTGCGGAATGGTGGCGCAACCTTGTTCTTTACGACCTTTACGCGGACACGGTTTCCGATTGCGTCCTCTTCACCCTTGCCCTCGATTGACTCGATACGGCGGATTTCAAGTCGGACTGACGAATAGAATTTGAGGGCGTTACCGCCGGTTGTAGTCTCAGGATTACCGAACATGATTCCGATTTTCATTCGGATCTGGTTGATGAAGATAATCATACACTTTGACTTGCCGACGATTGCGGTGAGCTTTCGGAGAGCCTGGCTCATGAGGCGGGCCTGTAAGCCCATCATGCTGTCACCCATGTCACCCTCGATTTCTTTTTGAGGAGTAAGGGCTGCTACTGAGTCAACTACGATGATGTCAACTGCCCCGGAACGGACCAGGTTTTCAGTGATTTCAAGAGCCTGTTCACCGTTGTCCGGCTGGGAAACCCAGAGGTTGTCGATGTCAACGCCGAGATTTTTTGCATAAACAGGGTCAAGAGCGTGCTCTGCATCGATGAAAGCCGCGATTCCGCCCATTTTCTGAGCCTCAGCGACTGCGTGCAAAGCCAGGGTCGTCTTACCTGAACTTTCAGGACCGTACATTTCGATGATTCGTCCGCGGGGATATCCGCCGACACCCAAAGCCTCGTCGAGCAGGATTGAGCCTGAAGGAATTACGTCAACTCCCGTCAAATCAGTCTGCGCGCCGAGCTTAATCAAAGAACCTGCACCGAACTGCTTTTCAATCTGCAATCGGGCAGCCTCCAGGGCCTTCAGTTTTTCCGCCATGTCTGCTGGCGGCTGATTCTGTGTCTTTTCTGCCATAAATCCACCTTATATGTTTTCTTTCCCCACCCACCTTTATATAGGCGGAATTTTTCGATTTTCGGCAATGCAGACCGAAAATTCTCAATTATTTTACAAATTTTATTGAAGAAAAGGAGGTTAAAATCTCCAATATCTCCATTTTTTTTAACTAGGTCGCTTTACAGGCTGATAAACCGCCCTGCCCCTCAGCAAAATCTTGCCATTTTCAACTTCAATTTTTGCCAGAACCTTTACAGGCCTCTCACCGTCAATCGCAGGATAAGGGGCCGTCTCAAAGAAAAGGGGAACAAAGCCCTCGACCCTTTCCATGTTTTCGTAGCCGACAAGCAGATCACAGCGGTAGGAGCCGTTTTCGGTGACGGCATTTGAAACGCGGCCAGACCAGGCGACCGTGCAGCCCAGATACAGTTCCGGCTCCTTGGCGACATCAAGGTACTCAACATTATCGTTATAATCAGAAAGAGAGTCAAAAGTTGGCTCCTTGAAATATGTAGAAATCATGTTGGCCTTTGCCTTGATTGAATCGCTGGCATTGGAATTTAAAAGCCGGTTAATCTCGACCTGAGAAGCATTTTCCCGGTAATTCTGGAAATTTGACATGGCCAGGTCGTAGGATTTTTTTATCTGGGAATCGGTGAGGATATACTTGCAGACACCTCCGGACAAATCCTGCTTATGGGCATTACCCATTTCATCAACCGAAAGGAAGAGAGAACTTAAATCAGCCCTTCCGCTGGAAGAAGGCAGGCGGATTCCACGCGCAGTCCGGGAAAAATTGCCGAAATTGAGAATCAGAAAGGCAAGGACAAGACCCGCAAGTGCTGAGAGTGCGATTCTTTTGATAAGGTCTGGATTTATGCCAAGCGGAGGATAGAATCTCTTGATTTCACCAGCATCAACAGCCTTGATCACTTCCTCGTAAGTTCCGTGAGTGCGGATAAATTCCATGGCGGCAAGAGCAACTTTGTTGTTTGGGTCATAATCAAGCACATCGACATAATAATTGATTGCCTTGTCAGTATACCCACGCATTAAAAAAATCACGGCCTGTGCACAAAGCAAAGTGGGGTCGGTCATGCGGATATGACGGGCCCGCTGAAAATATGCGCTTGCAGTGCCGGTGTCGCCAAGGTAAAGGCAGGCGATTCCAGCCGTAAGGAAATAATCAAAACTTTCGCGGTAGAACTCAGGATTATTGCCTGACTCAAGGAGAGAAATTGCATGTGAAAACTTTCTTCGCTGCAGCAGAGAATGTGCTTTTTCAAGAGGTGAATGACTCATTTCTTTACTGCCGCCTCAACTTTTCAAGGATTGCATCAAGTTCCGCATTAAGCCGTGAAACCGTTTTTTGGTCAACATTGTCAGAAGACTGCAGGGCGTCAATCCGGTCGATTAAGTCCTGAATATAGGCAGGATCGAGCTGATAGTCCCTGATTGGCGGAATTATAAAATCTACTCCGCTTCGTTTGTCAAATTTCGGTGCTTTTGGCTCAGGCTCTTCTTTTTGCTCTTCTGCTCCGTCTGTTTTTGGCAGCTTGTCAACATGGAAGAGGCCTCGAGGAGACTCGCCCTTGTCAGCGACCGCAATATAGAAGGTATTTTCTGTTTTTGTATCAGCCGCACAAGTAAAGCCCGGCCACTTTATCATAATGGCAGAGTTATCGTAAGAACGGCTGTTCGTGAAGCCCCGCCCCTTTCTGATCAGGGGATCCCAGCTCATGCGGTACAATTCATCGATATTGGCAAAAATTACCGAGTCGACAGGAGAAACAATGCGTCCGTCGAGGACAAACTGAAAGGAAACGATGCCGTCAGAAGAAAGAACAGCCCGCTCCTTTACGAGGTTTTTATTTGTAAAGGCACATTCGTTGCGGATTCTTGAGCCGGCGTCGGTCGTAAAATGAACGGCGGACACTTCACCGCAGGATGTGTCGAAAATTCCCTTAAGCCCGATATAATGGGGTGTATTTGAAAGATTTATGACGTAAGTGCTGACTTTTATGATGTCAGCGGCCCGGTCTTCAAGGCTAGCCTCGAAAGAAAAGTCAATGATGAAGCGGACGTTGACGTCTGTCGTGTAAACCAGCTGGGCACCGTTCTCAAAATGCCTGAGCTCACGATGAACTCTCTTGTCCTTATTGAGGCGGTAAAGGGTTTCGTCGACTTTGAGAAGGAAGCCTGTGGTGTCGCTCAAATCTGAGGAAGAAAGCAGAGGCTTTTCCTTTTCTTCGGTTGAGAGACAGTAAATATTAAAGGTGCCGGATTTTCCAAAAAGCTCGACGCGAATAAGGCTGTCGGAAAGAACGTAATATGTCTCAAGACAATAATCCGCATCAAAAAATCCGTCGTGCAAATCAAATTTCTTGGAATTTTTTGCAAAAGCAGGAAGCAAAAGCGAAACCACAAGGACAAGGGCAAAGTATTTTTTCATTTTTCGGCTTCCTCCGACTTATCCGACTGCTCTTCCAGCAAATATTGAAGTTGCTTTGCCTTACGCTTTAACGCCTGAACATCAGCATTTTTTTCTGCATCCTCGGCTTTCTTTAAAGCCGTAGTTCCCTGACCTGTCTTTGTCTGCTTGACCCGGAAGGATGGCTCGTTGACGTTCTGAATCACATGAACCGTAGGATTTTTGGGCTTTGAAACTCCGGATGATGACTCATCATTTTTTGAGTATTCGCATTTTTCGGGCTCGGCAGGCTGGCTCTTTTCTTCGGTGGCAGCAGTAATTCCCTCTTCATAAGCAGGAAGACCGTCACCGAGCAGGGCCTCAAGTTCTGCAATGCGGGCCTGAGCGTCAAGAAGTGAGCGCCTTACGCCGTTTTCATCCTCAAGGGCGTAGACCCGAAGCTGCCTCTCGTATTCCTCACGGGTAGAAAGATTTTCCTCACCGATTACCTTGAGCAGGTAAAGGAGTTTTTCCTCGCGGGCCCGTCTTTCAATCAAATCAAGCTTGTACTGGGCCTGGGGAGCCTTTTCACAGGCAGGATAATCATTTACAACCCTCTCGTAAAGTCCGCGGGCGCTTTCAAAATTGTATTCGTCATAAAAGCTCTCGGCAATCCAGAAGATGGCAAGGGGATAAAGCTCGCTTTCTGAATGCTGATGACAGAAATCGCTCAGTGAAAGGACCGCATCCTCGTTCCGGGCAAGGAGATGAAGAAGCCGTCCGTTCTGATATTTAACATATTCCGCATAGGGAGAAAAGGCGAACTGCTCCAGGAATTTCTCGCAATCATTCTGAGCCTGACGGTATTCTCCTGCATAAATCTCACTTTTTATGAGCATGAAGAGATTTTCGTCGCTGGCAAAACCTGGAACGGCAACTACCTTGCGCAAAAAGAAAATCGCGCTGGTCCAGTCTTCTTTTTTGTATGCTTCGGCCCCCTGCTTTAAATTTGCGCTGTCAGACGAATTCAACTTGGCTTTTGCTGAAGTCTGGGAAAAAGCGCCAAAGAGAGAGAAAACCGACAAAAAAGCAAGAAGAAGGACCTTTTTCAGCAAGCTACTTCTCCCATTTTAACTTTCCGCTGAAAAATGAAGAACCGGAAACAAGGATGTCTGCTCCCGCATCTGCAATTTCTGCGAAATTTTTTTCGTTTACTCCGCCGTCAACAGAGATCTTAAAATCAAGCCCCTGCTCTTCGCGGATTTTTTTGAGTTCAGAGATTTTATCAAGCGTATAAGGAATGAAAGACTGGCCGCCAAAACCCGGGTTAACGCTCATAACGAGAACCAGATCTACAAGATGAAGAATCTGGGAAAGGAAAGAGACCGGTGTGGACGGAACGATTGAAATACCGCATTTTTTACCAAGATCGTGAATGTGATGGATAAGACGGTCAAGGTGAACGGTTGACTCATAATGGAATGTAATCCAGTCAGCCCCGGCCTCGGCAAAAGAATCGACCATGAGCTCAGGCTTTTCGACCATAAGGTGAACATCAAAAGGCAAATCCGTAAGTTTACGGATAGATTTTATTACAGGCTGGCCATAAGTAATCTGAGGAACAAAAGCCCCGTCCATAACATCAATATGAACGATGCTTCCGCCGTCATTTTCAATCTTTTTGATTGCGCCAGACAAATCCGAAAAATCCGCCGAAAGCAAAGACGGAGCCAACAAAGTCTTTTTCATACTATTAAATAATATCAAAAGAAGCGGATATTGTAAACAAAATTAGAGTAATGGAAGAAAATCATTCAGAAATGGGAATTTTTTTATAAAATTTTCTTAAATAACTATTGACATAATGCGTAAAAGGCTTTATAAACTTTACCCCACTTTTTTGTATTTTTTTAACTTTTTATTGACTAAAATCTCCATTTTTATAATAATAATTATGTACACTATGGGAATTAAAACTGATGAAGAATTAACAAAGGCGTATAAATTCCTCGAAGAAGGAATGCTGGCTCAGGCGCGTGAAGTGCTGGAGCAGGCAATCGGATACAACTTTGACAATTCAGAAATCAACTTTGCCCACTGGTGCTGCTCATACTGGGTCGATTTCGTCCAGGGGCTTCCTCGTCTGGAGGCATACGAGCAGGGGGACGGGCTGATTACCCGCTGGAAGAGCTTCAAGCAGGATTACGAACAAAAAGAAAATTTCCAGCAGAAGACAATTTACGCCCTTCAGCGCGGCATTTTTTCGCTCGCGCTCAACGCATACGAACATGCAAAAGAAGAAGGCACGGCCAGCCAGAAAGCAGATTTGTTCCGCAAGAAAGGCTTGTGCTGCAAAAAGCTCGGCAAATACGAGCAGGCCTTAAATCTTCTTACCGAAGCATATCGTATCGCCCCGCAATCTGCTGCAATCCTGGCTGAGATGGCAGACTGTTTCGCATTATGCGGCGAAGACAAAAACGCAAAAGTCCTGTTTCGGGAGGCATTTTTCATCGATGCCCAGCGCATCGAAATTGATTTCCTCGATTCAGAGTTAATATGCTGCCTGATTCGTCAGGTAAAGGAAAAGGGTTATATCGGTGCCGTTCTTCAGGAGTGGATTCCTGTTTACGGTGTTCTTTACGGAGTTTTCAATGTAAAAAGAGAGCTTCGTGCTCAAGAGCCAGGCAGGCTCAGGCAGGAAATATTCGCCAAAGAAAACGAAATCAAGGATCCGTCAAATGATTCCCGAATTCTCATTCCTCGGCTTATAAACATGTATTTCTGGCTGATCGACCATTATGCGCGCTCAAATGAAGGCAAGGAGAAAATCAACGATTGTCTTCTTCAGATCCGCGTTCATGATGAAAACATCTATCGAATGTATACAAAATAACTATCTTCCGTTTTGTATATCCCGCTAAAAGAGAACTTTTTTTAATTTTTAGGAGTATATTATGTCAAAAGAGCTCGTGGATTTGGTACAGGCCAAACTCAAAGAGGACACCTGGACCCGTGCAACAATCAGCAATTACACAAAAAACAACCTGATTGAGCTGACAGCAATCGTCGAGAAGGCAAGAAGTGAAAACTGCGCAGGCGAAATCAAAGGAATTTGTGACGAGCAGCTTTCTCACACAAAAGACAGCATCACTGCCCTTTACATTTCAGGAATGCTCGGCCTCAAGCAGGGTTCTCTCGATAACTCTTCACTCGAAGCTCTCGTTGACATTTTCCAGAACAATCACAAAGAGCCTATCGTCGTTTACATGTGTGAGACGATCCTCTCTGATGACAAATCAAATAAATTCGCCCTCCGCACACTCGCAGCAAACTACGAGCAGGAAGGCAATGCCGAATTGTGGTCAATTTACGAAAGAATCGTAAAAGTAGACCTTACAGAGGCAGAAATCGCAAAAAAACTCGCTGACCACTATGCAGCAGAAAATGACGCAGAAAAGGCAAACGAATTCTACAAGAAAGCCCTTCTCCGCTATGTAAACAACAAGAACATCAACTCTGCAAACGAAATCTGGTCAAAACTCGTTGCAGCAATCCCTGAAGAAATCGACTTCTTCCTCCTTGTACAGCGCAAGATCGCAAAATCAATAAGCGCAGACAAATCAGCCCTCATGATGCAGGAGCTTTACAACTGGTACAAAGACAACAAAAAGTGGGATACAGCAATCGACATCCTCAAGCTCAACCTTACAATCGATCCAAAAGATCCTTGGGCTCGCCGTGAGATTTCAGACTGCTACGCACAGAAATACGAAAAACACAGCCACGTCGAGGAATACATCCGCTCTTCAGACCTTAACCAGAGCTACCGAAACGTATTCGAGGCAATTTCTGACTTCGAAAAACACATCGCTTTCGACGCACGCAACTTCGTTTATCACCGCACATGGGGCGTTGGTGTCATCCTTAAGGTTGAAAACGATACTCTCACAATCAACTTCGGTAAGAACGGCAAAAAAGACATTTCCCTCAAAATGGCAGTAAATGCCCTTCAGCCGCTCTCAAAAGACCACATCTGGGTCATCAAAGCTACAGTCGGCTCAAAATCTTCAAAATTCAAGACAAAAGAAGAATTGGCAAAAGAAATCAAGACAAACAAAGCCTGGGCCCTCAAGACAATCATCACAAGCTACAACAACAGCTGTGACTTCAAGAAAATCAAGGCCGAGCTCGTTCCTTCAATCCTCACAACAAGCGAATGGACAAGCTGGAACAGCGGTGCCAAAAAACTTCTCGAAGAAGACTCAACATTCGGCGTAAATCCAAACAATATCAACGAATACACAGTCCGCGAGCGTGCAATCACTCCAGAAGAGAAATACTCAAACGAGTTCAAGGCACAGAAAGCATTCTTCGCCCGCATCGACATTCTCTACAAATTTGTCGAGGACGAGACAACAGACAAAGAAAGCGAGCTTCTTGCAGATATGTTCAGCTATTTCACAGGATTCCTCAAGTCATTCAACGAGGTTGACGAGCAGGTTATCGCTTCTTATCTCGTAGTAAAGGAAGTCGGCCAGGAAATCCCAAGCCTCGCCTTCCAGTGCAAATACACATTCGCACAGCTCTACGGAGAGCTTGATAAGCCAAAAGAGATGTACACAATCCTCAAGGGCTCAAAGAAAGGCAATCTCCGCGCTTCATTCCTTGAATCTGTCAAAATGCTTCCAAACTGGGAAGACGAATACATCAAGATGTTCCCGGCTATCCTCAAAAAAGAGGTTCTTGAATCAATCATCCATGCAGACCAGGTTGATAAGGTTCAGAAGCTTGTCACAGACTCTTTCGAAGATTTCCGCACATACCGCGACGTAATCCTCTTCCTCTTCGACGAATGCAGCGACGAGGACTGGTTCAAGGCAGCAAATGTTTCACTCCAGAAGCAGCTTATTGCAATCGTCAACATCATCTCTCAGTGCTACCGTGAAATCGACAACCACGTTGAGTCAACAGAGAACAAAAAAATCATCAACAACGCATGCAAAATGCTCTTCGACAAGGACAACAACAAGTATGCGGCATTCATGCTCTCTTGCGACATGGAGCAGATGTCACACATGTACACACTTGTCGATGATATCCGCGAGCTTGACGGCGTAATCAAAACTCAGCTCCGCAACAAGATTCTCGAGAAATACCCGGACTACAAATTCCACGCAACAGAAGAAAAATCTTCTGCTCCAAAGGGAATGCTCGTTACATCAAAGAAACTCGAAGAAAAACGCGCTCTCGTCGAAAAGATGCAGAACGTGGACATTCCTGCAATCGCCAAGGAAGTTGCAGAAGCAAAGGAAAAGGGCGACTTGAAGGAGAACGCAGAGTACATCGCTGCAAAAGAAGCACAGCACAAGCTCGGAAACGACCTCAAACGTCTCCAGGAAGAACTTGCCCGTGCAGTTGTATTCGATCCAACTACAGCAACATCTTCAATCGTTTCATTCGGTACAAAAGTTACATTGCTTGACAAGGCAAGTGGCAAAGACGAAGAGTACACAATTCTCGGACCTTGGGAATCAGATCCAGAGAACGGCGTAATCTCTTACATGTCACCGTTCGGAAACGCAATTCTCGACCACAAAGTCGGTGAAGAGCTTTCATTTACAATCAACGAACACAAATACAACTTTGAAGTTAAAAAGATTGTAATCGCAAAACTCTAATCTTTATCATCAAAGATAAGCTAAGGCCGTGGATGAAAAATCTGCGGCCTTATTTTTTTTTGCAAATCTGGATTTTATATTGTAAAATATAAGTATGATTCAGTGGCTTTACGGTGGCAGCCAGGCAGATTCATCAGTCTCAGTAGCCATAATATCAATTTCCGTGATTCTCATGTCAGGTTTCCTCATGACAAGGATAACCAAAAAGCTCAGGCTTCCAAACGTCACGGCTTATATCGTCGCCGGAATTTTAATCGGCCCCTACTGCCTCAACATCGTGCCCAAATCAATCATAAGCGGAACAAGCTTTCTTTCCGACATTGCCCTCGCCTTCATAGCCTTCAGCACAGGCCAGTTTTTCAAATTCGACATCCTCAAAAAAAACGGAGCAAAGGTAATCTGCATAGCGCTTTTTGAAGCCCTGCTGGCCTCAGTCCTTGTATTTATCCTCACCTTCTTCATCCTCAGGCTCAATCTAGCCTTTTCCATCGTACTTGCAGCCCTGGCTTCGGCAACGGCACCGGCTTCAATAATGATGACAATCAGGCAGACAGGCGCCAAGGGAGATTTTGTCGAAACCCTGCTTCAGGTCATAGCCATCGACAACATTTTAAGCCTGCTGGCCTACAGCGTGGCAATTTCAATCGCATTAAACTCCTTCAGCGGCCAGGCTTTTTCAATGGCCAAAATATTTACGCCTGTGGCAATAAATCTGGCAGTCCTTTTTCTCGGAGTAATTTTCGGCATAATCCTAAAGCTCATGATTCAGCCCAAAACCCGCAGCAGCGACAACCGCCTCATAATTTCAATCGCACTTCTTTTTGCCTTCTGCGGAATCTGTACGATTTTTGAAATTTCTCCCCTTTTAGGCTGCATGTCCATGGGAACAGTTTACCTTAACATGAGCGGTGACGAAAAACTCTTCAAGCAGCTCAATTATTTCTCACCGCCTTTCCTGCTCATGTTCTTTGTCCGCTCCGGCATGAGTTTCAATCTCCCGGCCCTTGTAAACACAAATTCCTCAATCGGTGATTATTCACTTCTTCTAATCGGAATCCTCTACTTTATAACACGAATTTTCGGAAAATACGGCGGAGCTTTTTTGGGCTCAGTCCTCACAAAAAAAAATAGGGAAACCCGCACTTATCTGGGCCTAGCCCTGGTTCCACAGGCTGGAGTTGCAATCGGTCTCGCGGCCCTCGGTGCCCGCACCCTCAAAGGCGAAGTCGGAAATGCCCTGGAAACAATCATCCTGGCTTCAAGCGTCCTCTACGAGCTAATCGGCCCTGCATGTGCAAAAGTTTCCCTCTACCTGTCAAAATCTTACTCAAACAAACTGGAAGACCTGGTCGAAGTCAGCGAACAGACGCCGGACGGCAAGGAAAAGACCCAGCTGGAGCTTTTAATTGACCGGATTCAAAAAATACAGACAGAACTTCCTGTCCACACCATAAACGAAGACGAAGAAGCCTTCACCGAAGCGGCAGAACAAAGCAATACGGGTTTTAGGAGCGAAATTCAAAAGAAAAACCTGAGGGAACCCGTCAGGAAGAGGAGTAAAAAATGATTACTGACCCGATAGCAAATTTTCTCGGAAGCTGGTCAATACAGTTAACGGCAAGTTCCACAGTCTTTCGAATTCTCCTGTCCTTCTTTCTTTCGGCCCTGATCGGCTGGGAACGCTCAAGCAAAAGGCACTCCGCAGGTTTCCGCACCTTCATCATAGTAACCCTTTCAGGAACGGTCGTAATGCTGATAGACATATACCTCAACAGTCTTTTCGACGGAAAACTCTTCATTTTATCAGCACTGGCAATAATTTCAGCCGCCAGAATCGCAACAAGAACCCTCTTTTTCAGCTCCCGAAACCAAATCATGGGCCTTACAACAGCCGTCTCCCTTTGGTGCAGCTGCATACTCGGACTTGCAATCGGCGCCGGCATTTACACAATAACAGCCATAACCTTCGTCACACTGCTCATATGCCTCTCAAAACTGCCCTACCTCGAGTTCTACCTGAAAAACCGCTCAAATCATTTCGAGATTCACCTTGAGCTAAAAAACAGCCTCAATCTACAAAATTTCGTCTCCACAATCCGAAAACTCGGCCTCACAATCGATGCAATTGAAATGAACCCGGCATACGCAAATTCCGGCCTCAGCGTTTACTCAATATCAATTTCAATCAGCAGCCAGGAATTAAAAAAATACAAAACCCACAAAGAAATAATCGAAGCCCTCTCAACTCTGGACTACATCTATCACATCGAAGAAATCTAAATAATGCGCGAGTCACCTGCAATCCCGGCTTTGCGCCCTTCCGCTGACCGCTCCATTCCTCCGCTACGCTCCGCGGGCACTCTCCTTGTCGTGCCCGTTCGAACGCCTTACGGCGGGGCTCCAATCCGGCGCGGACGCTTCACGACGTAGGGAAAGGATTCCCGTAACCAGGCAAAAAAAAATCCGCCCCCAGAGCGGAGACGGAATTCGGTTTAAAAAGAAAAAGCCGGCGGCTCCCTACTTTCCCCCGTATCGGAGTATCATCGGCGCAGGGGTGCTTGACTTCCGTGTTCGGAACGGGAACGGGTATATCCA